>JAKISY010000057.1 GCA_021648365.1 Verrucomicrobiales bacterium | reverse complement strand
ACCATTCACTAAAAACAACTAAAAAACCATTAGCCAAGCGAAACCTCGAAAAAGAAAATGGATCATTAATTTCATCAAAATTGCAGCCGTTCTTTTCGCTTTAGCTGTAATCGCCGACATGACAACACCTACGTTTAATAGCGTACAAAGCTCCGCCAAGATAAGCAAAGCCGTTAACGATCGGCGAATAACGGAATTTAACGAAAGCCAATCTTACAAAGGGCAAATACACGGCGAAGCCGACATCGCCAGTCGTGGTCTTTTCTCTACCGGATCACTATCTACTGATTCTGCATCTAGCTCACCGATTGCAAGTGCCGCAGAAATCGGTGAACGGGATTCAAGAAAAGAATCGAGGTTAGCCCTGTCTTCTATTCGGCAAAGTTTGCAGGGACAAAAAGCAGACGCCCCAGCTACATCAAATTACAAACAACTTGGACATGGCGGACACGTCTTATCCTCGCCAGATAATGACCTTGTCACCACCACCTATAAAGTATCGCCCTCTTTCATGTCTGCCGCTGCAGAGAGCAACGCAAATGTACACGCAGCAGCCGACCCTTTTGCAGAACCGGCGGAAGCAGCTTCCACACTGCCACGAAGACAAACCGCCAAAAATATCCTAATGGAAGCGGGAGTCACCTTTGCCCCTGGCGCGAGCGTCATTTATAATCCTGAAACTTCCGAACTGATCGTTCGCAACACACAAGATCAACTAGAACTCGTAGAAGCCTATAAAGATTCGATCAAGGAAAAATCCAATGAGCTATCTTTTCCAGATGCAAATGGTGACCCCAGCCCCAAGTCTTCAAATTTCGCAGACGGGTTCCAACTAGCCACAACAGCAGATTCGTCAGCCCCGTTCGCTGATGATGCTTCCAGTAACGAACTTTCCGGAGCTAAAACTGACAGAAAAAACTCCCCTCTGGGACATGGGCAAACCACCCCCGTCACCGTACTTGGAGAAAGTTTAAACGTGCCACAAAGCGCGCCGAGCATCACCAGTGCAGGCAGTGTCAGAGGCGGAACCGTGACCATTATCGGTGGAACTATGGATACTGTCATTACCTCCAACAATAGTTCCGTAGAAGTAAACGGCTTGACCGGAGGCGGACAAATCACCATCGGCGGCGGACTCCAAGGCAAAGCAGAAAAGGAAGCAACATCATCAACTGGAAAAACTAACTACGCCAACGCAGCTACAAATCATACTCGCTCCGATTCTCATAAACAACCCGCTGCAGGATGGGTATTACCCGTTCCAACTAGAATTAGAGGCGGTGTTGATATCGATACCAGCAAGTCAGTGAAAGGTAAAAGGGATGCCAGAGCAAAGGTGAAATCACACGAAAATACCTACGCCGGAGCCAAAAAAAGGCCGGGGACCTTCGTATTGATGGATCACCGGCTATAAGGGGCAGAGTCGAAATACTGAAAAAACGCCACCCAAATCACCCTGCCACTGCACCCCTAAAACCAACTCTCAACTCTGCTCCCAAAGTGACCGCTCGCAGCGGTGGACGTGCAGTGGTTGAGCAGGATCGGAAACTCATTGTCACAAAGGATCACGATTCCCCAAATATTCCAGAAGAAGAAAGCAAGCAGACGATGGACAAACTATATCGCCTGACTCCCAAAGTAGTCGGCGGAGGTAGTCGCTCTGGCACCACAAAAATAGAAAAAATCAAAGTCACCGCTGGAGGTCCAATCGCCTTTGAGTCTATAAAAACTAAGAAGAAAATTTCCAAAATTAGCGTAAAGCCCTCTGCATCCGCATCGATACAAATCAAAAAATCCCCCGCCCCACCCAACCTTAACGAAAAATCTGCCAGCGACGAAGCTTTCTCCACCTTCTCGCTACACGTCAGCGACGTCTCTTTCAAACTCGCCCAAGCCGCGCTCGCTAAAGGTGAATGGCCGGAGGCTTCCAAAGTGCGCATCGAAGAATTTGTCAACGCTTTCGACTACGACGATGCGATGCCCAACGCTGATGAAAAAGTCGCCTGCCAGATGGAGCAAGCCATTCACCCCTTCTTACAACAGCGCAACCTGCTACGCGTCTCGATGCGCACCGCTGCTGCCGGTCGCTCTTCTCAAACCCCACTGCGCCTGACCTTCCTGTTAGACAATTCTGGCTCCATGGAGCGCAGTGACCGCCAACAAACCGTGCGCCGTGCTTTCGCTCTACTCACCCAACAACTGCAGCCAATGGATCAAGTCACCCTGATCTCCTTCGCTCGTCAACCCCGCCTACTGGCAGATCAAGTCAGCGGTGACAAAGCGGCTCAACTGATCAAAATAGTAAACAACATCCCCAGCGAAGGCGGCACCAATCTCGAAGCCGCGCTGCAACTGGCTTTTGAAAAAGCCCAGGAGCAGCAACTCGACCGCGCCCAAAACCGCATCATCATGCTCACCGACGGAGCCGCCAACCTCGGTGACGCCGATCCTGAACACCTGGCTCGAATGATCGAAAAAATCCGCGACAGCGGCATCGCCTTCGATGCCGCTGGCATCGGAGCCGATGGGCTCAACGATGAAATCCTCGAAGCCCTCACCCGCAAAGGCGATGGCCGCTATTACCTGCTCGACCGACCTGAAAACGCCGACCAAGGTTTTGCCCGCCAGATCGCTGGTGCGCTGCGCCCCGCCGCCAAAAACGTCAAAGTGCAGATCGAGTTCAACCCCAAACGGGTCGGTCGTTACAAATTGCTCGGTTATGAAAAACACCGGCTCAAAAAAGAAGACTTCCGCAACGACCAAGTCGATGCCGCCGAAATGGCAGCCGCCGAAGCAGGGGTCGCCATCTATCAATTCGAAGCCAAACCCGACGGCGAAGGCGATGTCGGTTCGGTATCGGTAAGGTTCCGTGACCTGTCCACCGGCCAAATGATCGAAAACCGCTGGCCGATCCCCTACCAAGCCGATGCCCCACGCCTCGACCAGGCGGCTCCATCCCTACGCATCGCCAGCACCGCCGCCCTGTTCGCTGCCAAACTCAAAGGCGATCCACTAGCCAACAACGTCGATTTCACCGCCCTGTCCCAACTGATCGGCGGCCTACCACCACGTCAACGCAATAACAAAAGAGTGCAACAACTCCAACAAATGATCAACGTAGCACGGGCTTCCAACCCGTGAATCCCAAAACCAGCTTCGCCCTCACACCTAACTATTCAAACCTGTTGAATCCTAGCAAAAAAACATCAAGAAAGTCTCACACGAAGACACGAACGCACTATTTTTACAAACAACTTTCATCTCCCTGACAACTTTCCTAAAAAAACACCAAGCTGTTTCAACATCCAAAACTCTTCCGAAACCATCTCATGAAACCCAAAAATCCAAGCACCCGCGCTCTTGTCCAACTCATCCTCCTATTCTGCCTGATCGCCTTCCCCGCTTTCGCCGAGAAAAAAGCTGAATCTACCAAGGTCAATACCTCCATCTCAAACGACGGCACCGGAAGCATCATGATCGAAGCCCACGGAGTATTGCCCAAACCCAAAGTATTCTATACCGCCACCGCCAACGCCACCGCACAAGTCGGAGCCGAATACATCGAACAAAATATCCCGCTTAACATCAAGGTCATCCAAGGCGAAGCACAAATCCTCAGCCTTGGGCTCAACGGCAGTGGCGAAGTCGACGAAGTCACCGGTGACAACCTCTTATCCTGGTCCATCCGACAGGAAGGCAAGCGACGTTTCCTCGATCTGCGTATCAAAAAAGGCAGCAAAGCCATCAAAGCTCTAGTGAAAACCCGCTCAGCCAAACTAAAACTGCCCGCTACCGTCGAGCTCACCCATCTCACCCCCGGCAAAGCCATTGCCTTCAATTCAAACGTCACCATCAAATACACTTCCGGCATCACCGGCACGGTCACTACGCTGAAAGGCTTCCGCCCGCTCAATGCCAACAAACTATTTTCCGATGCCCCCTCAAGCAGCTTCCACACCACCACCGGCGGCTCCATCAGTCTATCGCTCAACCGAGGTGACGCCACCCCTGCACCAGTCGAACTACTCGACACCCAACTGACCGGCAAGCTACACCCCAACGGCAAATCCGTGCAGTTCCAACTCAACAGCACCGCCCAAATCAGTCAAGCCAATGCAGAAATCACCATCCTCAGCGGAGACGCCGCGCTCAGCCAGGTGGCAGACAACCCTAACTACCACATTCAGCTTGCTACCCAAAATGATCATACTCTTTACAAACTGATTTTTCCCAAAGCCGGCACTTTCCCAGTCAAGCTCGACTTCGTCGCCAAAGTGATCAGTCCCAATGCCAATTCACATCGCATGGATTTCACCATCGCCGCCAGTGCGGTGGTGCCGATCACCCTGAGCGGGCTCCACGCCGATCTCGAATTTTTCGCTGACAAAACCTCCGTCGTGCCGCTGTACGAAAACAAAACCTGGTTAGGGTTCCTGCCCGCCACCGGTCGCGCCCACCTGCGCTGAAAACCGAGCGCAAAACCGGCGAGGGTAAACTCTTTTTCACCAGCTCCGGCCAGATCGAAACCAAAGTGGGGGCCGGACTGCTGCGTCAGGATCACCAACTCATTTACAAAGTGCTGCAAGGCGAACTCAAAGCCCTTAAAATCCAACTACACGGCCCAGGAGAAATCCTTGACGTGCAAGGCAATAACATCGTCGCCTGGAAAGTCAGCGGTGAAGGCGATGAACGCCTGCTCACCGCCACTCTCAGTCAGGCCATCACCGCTACCAGCCAGATCCAAGTCCGCAGCCAGACTCCACTCGGCGCTTTCCCTGTTCGCATCGAAGGGCTGCGTCTCAATCCGCTGGGAGCGATCCGCCATTCGGGTTATTTGCGCCTCACCAATCTGGGATCGGTGCGGCTAGAACCTACCGGACTCAGCGGTCTAACCCAACTCTCTCCCGAACAATTTCCCGGCAAAAAAATCAAAGCTCGGCAGATTTTCGTTTACCGTTTCCCCGCAGCTGATCACCAATTCGAAGTGATCGCCGATCGCATCCAACCCGAAGTCAACATTTCCGAACTGGTGCTCTACCAACTCGCGCCAACTGACCGGGTGATCAATGCCGACGTCGAACTCGACATCCGCGAAGCGCCGATCCGCGAATGGGATTTTGGCATCCCTGCCGATTATTCAGTCGTCGCCGTCACTGGCGCCGGAGTCGCCGACTACATCACCGCTTCCGAGATCGAAGATGGCAGGCGTAATCTGAAAGTCATTTTTGCCAAGGACGTGGCGGGCAGACAATTAGTCAATTTGCAGTTGGAAAAAAATGCCGCCGCAGCCGCTGGTGACTGGTTACTGCCTCGCATCGAATACCCCGGCGCCAAAACCGTGCGTGGCAACATCGGCATCGTCGGTGCCCCCGGCTTCCGCATTGCGGTCGGTGAAACCGATTTACTGGTCGAAAAACCGCTGTCCTATTTTCCCAAACCCACCCCCAATCTCCAGCAATCCTTCCGCATTCGCGAACCCGGCTGGTCGGCGACGATGAAAATCGAAGTGCTCGACCGCAGTGTGCAGGCCGACGTTTTCCATCTCTACTCACTCAGCGATCGAACCATCTACGCCAGCGCCTTGCTTAACTACTTCGTCACCGGCGCACCGGTTTCCGAATGGAAAATCAACCTACCTCAACATCTAGGCAACGTCATGGTGGACGGACAGGACGTGCGCACCTGGCGCAGAGAGGAAGACACCCTGATCGTTTCCCTGCATCAAGCCGTCATGGGACCCTACACCCTATTAGTGACCTTCGAAGAAAAACCTGATCAAAACGAGGGCGGAGCTTTCAAGGTCGGACAAGTCGCCCCACTCGAAGTGCAAGGGGAACGCGGATACATCCAAATCGTCAGCCCGACTCAGGTGAAAACTGAAACCGTGTCCATTTCCGACGACCTGCTGAAACTCGATCCGCTGGAGCTACCTGCTGAATTCCGCCTGCTCAGTGCCGCACCTCCACTGGGAACCTGGCAGTACACCGAGCGCCCATTCGATCTCAACCTTCGCGTCACCTGGTTTGCACCCGGCACCACCGTGGGACAAGTAGTCGAATTTTCAGAAGTCAGCAGCCGAGTCTCAAAAGACGGCGAGCAAGTCACCCAACTACTCTATTATGTGAAATCTCGAGGACAACGCACGCTCAAAATCAAGCTGCCCGATGCTCCCGTGCGTTTGTGGGAAGTCTCTGTCGCAGGCAAAGCCGTCACCGCACGCAAGGCCGATGACGGCAGCACCCTGATCCCTCTGCCCGGCGGCACCGATCCCAACATCCCGGTCGAAGTGCGCCTGCGTCTCGGCAAAGCTGCGGTTGACGCCTCCCATCCACTGCTCACTTTACCCGTCGTCTTCGCTCCCGTACTCAAAACGGAATGGTTGATCAGCGGCGATGAAAAACGCGTATTGGTGCCCGGCAAAGGAACCGTGCAACCCCCTCTGCCGGTGCAACGTCCCAGCGGTTTTCACTGGCTGGCGCAAAGAGGACTCGGCAAGCTGCTAGTGATTGTTTTTTTCACCACCATCGGAATCGTCGCCAGCGGCAAGTCAGGTGCGCTGCGTGCGATTGGCTTTTTAGCCATAGCTATCGCCATTTTTTCCGCATTCTCCGCCGCTCTGGTAGCGCATCGCCAGACGGGATTACCTGCACCCCTCCAACTCAGCCTGCCGATTCTCTCGGCAGAAGAAGTGGTTCAGATCCAAGTAAAAAATATGCCGCTATGGCTGGTCAATATCTCTTGGTTTGGCTGGGGTATCCTGCTGCTTGGCGGCGTGGGCATCGTCAGTTCACTGATCACAAAAAATTCTGCTACTCGCAGCGGCGGCATGCTCTTGATTGCGCTCGGTATCCTTCTGCAAGGTGACAGCGCACCCTGGTTTTTTGCCCTGCTCACCATCGCCCTGTTTTTTTTACTGCTGCTGCCGCAAATCAACAAGTGGCGCCATGACCGCCGTCCGCAGGGACAAGCTAAATCCAAAGCCGGAACCGCTGCCACAGCATTGATCGCGCTCACCACCCTGCTGCTTTCCTCCGCCAGCAGCTCTGCTCAAACAGCTAACTCACAGGAATTCAAAGCAGCTGATTCGATCAATCAACAGTGGAATATTCAACACAAAGACCAGCGTCTCACAGCCAGCGGAACCCTCACCCTGTCCGGACGCCCCGGTGACAGCTTCCTACTATTGCGAGCACCCGCCACGCTTACAAAATTCCAAGGCAAGGGACTGCGTCTGACTAAAAGGCAAATTTCTGGACTCGGGCTGGCTTACATCATCAGCATTCCGAACATTGAGGACAAAATCTTCAGCGACGATCCTTTTGCCGACGATCCTTTCAGCGACCTTGGTGATGCCAAACAGACCTCTGCGAATACAGTGATCAAATACCAGGCAAGCTTTGAATTCCAAGTCGAAGCAGTTCAAAAAAACAAAGAAATCCCCGTACTGACCGGCAACGCCGCTGTCCAGGAAATCAATCTCACTTACGATGAAGCGGGTTGGGACGTCATCAGTCCCAGCGCGATTCGCATTGAGCCTTTGAAAGCGGCAGCAGGAAGCACTCAGGTCAAAGTTCTTCTCGGACCAGGACAAGCGAAGCTTACCCTCACTCCCAAAGCGCGCGACGTCAGCATGGAGGATACCCAGTTTTTTGTCGAAGCCTCCAATCTCTACCTTCCCGGCCCCGGCGTGGTGGATGGTCGCCACCGCATCCATGTGCGCACCGCGCAGGGTCAAGTCAGCGATTTGCAAGTGCTCGTGCCCAGTGGTCTGACCGTAAGCGAAGTGAGCGGTCCGATCGGCTCATGGCAATTTGACGCCGACAGCGGTCAGTTGGAATTAGAGATCGAACCCGCCCAGTCCGCCGCCTTCGACATCATGATCCATACCCAACGCGGACTGGAACCCCTACCTGCCGACCTCACCCTCTCCCCGCTCAAAGTCCTTTCAGCCAACGGCGAACTCGGCCTGATCGCCATTGCTTTTGGCCCAGACGCGCAGCCCGAAAAATCCAGCTCTGACACTCTGTCAGCGGTCAACCTAGGCGACTTCGACGCCAGCCTTTTGCCTAACAAACAAGCCGTGCTGCATCGCGTTTATCGTTATGGCGCACAAGGCGGTGAGCTGGCGCTACGGGTCGCTGCCGTTGATTCTGAAGTTCGAGTCACCAGCAAACAGGTGCTTTCACTCGGTGATGAACGCGTGGTTCTCGGAGTCAACTTCGCCGTGGAAATCACTCGTGCCGGATTATTCCAACTGAGCTTCCCCCTGCCCGACGGACTCGAAGTGGAGTCGCTCACCGGAGCCGCACTGCACCACTGGGCGGAACTCAGTGAAGGCGACCAACGCCGCATCATTCTCCATCTCAATGGCAAAACCATCGGCACGCAGAATTTCTCACTCTCACTCACCGGAGCCGCACCCAGCGACGCCGGAGATTGGCAGATCCCCCACTTCGAACTGCAGGAGGCCAAACGCCAAACCGGCGAACTGGTGGTCAAACCCACCACCGGCATTCGCTTGCGAACCGTATCCCGACAGAACATCTCCGAAACCGATCCTCGCAGCATGGGCGGCAAAGCACAGGGTGCGCTGGCTTTCCGTTTGTTACAACGTGACTGGAATCTAGTTCTCGGTATCGAAAAACTCGACCCCTGGATCACTGGCCAACTGCTGCACGAAATCACCCTGCGTGAGGGGCAGACCCGCAGCGCTCTGATCGCCAACTTCCATGTCAAAAACGCCTCCATCCGCAGCTTGCAAATCGAACTGCCGATTTCCAGCGAAGACGAAATCAAAACTCTGCGTGCCAGCGGTGCTATCATCAGTGACCTGATCCGTAGCGCTCCCGATTCCAACATCTGGGAAATTCAGTTCAAACGCCGAGTGGTCGGCAAGATCCAATTCCAAATCGAATACGAACGCCGAGGGGATCGGGAAAATAACAAAGAAATCCTCAGCCCAGCGTCTTTCCCCCAGGCACGCCAATTAGCTTATTACTTCGCCGTGCGCGCCGGAGGACGGCTCGAAGTCACTGCACAAGCCTTTCCCCAGAATTGGCAAAACGCTGACTGGAACACCGTCCCCCAAGCCCTGCGCGCCGCAGGTAATCACAATGCCCCCGCCCTGTCCCTGCGCACGGTCGCTCCCAGCACTTCACTCGCTCTGCTCGTCACCCGCCATTCGCTGGCCGACGCGCTCAAACTGCGCGTGGCAGCAGGTTCGCTGACCACCGTGCTCTCACCCACCGGCGATCAACTCACCGCCGTGGATGTGACGATGGACGTCATCCAGCGCAGCAGCCTCAATGTCAAACTCCCGGCTGGCGGAGAACTGTTCAGCATATTCGTTAACGGAGAAAGCGTTCACTTTGTGCGTCAGGATGACCACTGGCAATTCTACATCCTGCCCGGCGCAGACGACCGCACTGCCAAGGTGCGTTTTGTTTACTCCGTGCCTGGTGAGCGCCTGGATAAGATCCAACTCATCAGCCCGCTGTTGAACGTGCCTTTGGAAAACATCGTCTGGAATGTGATCGCCCCGAAAGGCTTCAAGCTGACCGACAATGACGGCAATCTTGAACTCAAACAACAAAGCTACCGCCAGAACTACGATCGCAGTTCTTACCTCTCCATCACCAAAGGCAAACGAGACACCGAAGCCCAACAAGCTGCCCAACTGCTGGAACAAGCCAACCAACTACTGCAATCCGGTCAGCAGAAAAAAGCCAGCTGGGCCTTGAACAGTGTTGCCAACCGCTACGCGCTCGACGCCGCCTCCAACGAAGACGCGCGGGTGCAATTGGAAAACCTGCAGACCCAACAGGCCGTCGTCGGACTCAATACCCGCCGTCAACGTCTCTACCTCGATAACATGCGCAATGACCTCGATCTGCCAGCCAACCAGCAGCTCAAAACCGCCGCCAACCAAAATCAGATCCTGCAACAAGGACAACTCAACTTCCGCCCTCAGCAGCTCAGTCAATTGCTGATGGGCAATACCGCCGAAGACAACGCCATGCTCCAGCAAATCGCCGCACGCCTAGTGCAACACCAACGCGGCACCGAACCCGCCCCCCAAGCGATCACCATCACCCTGCCCGAAGAAGGCACGATTTACACCTTCAGCCGCAGCGTGCAAGTCACACAAAACGCCCCACTCGAACTCAAGTTGCGCTTCGGCTCGCAAGCCAGTCTGAAACTCTGGCAAGGCGCGCTGGTCTTGCTTTTGCTGGCAAGCATAGCGGGAGCCCTGACCTTTCCAACCACACGCAAAAGATAAACACCACTAATTGATCACAAAATCAGAATACTAGAGATGAGACAACCTTATTCTCAGCATGTGGCATGGATTGGCAATCCGTGTTTCTCGTTTCGGTATCACTTTTAACTGTAATCTCAAATGTAGCTACCCCTATTCCAACAACATATTTTCAGAACGTGTCCGGTGTTCTGAGTTTGGACTGCCATCGGCAATGCAGCCTACCGCAACCTCAAAGGCCACACCACCATCAAACTCGCACCTGACCGTGTGCACAAAGAAGAACCCAGCTTTGATCTACCTATCACCGTCGGCGAAGATCTCAAAGACGGTTCACTAGAACAATGTTCCATCATCGACCAACTCGCCCTCGATGGTCGAGTGAACCCAGTCAAAGCCCCACTCTCAACCTCGAAGCCAAAGCCGTGGGGAATAGTTTTTATCATCGCGTTTCCACCTCAGATGCTAACTCAATAGTATAGGTTAGAACCAAAATCCGGAATCTTATTTTCCTTAACTACAAGCGCCCATTCATCCAGGCGCCCCCTTCCCATTTTCCAGAAATTAGAGCAAAGTCTAAAGTATTTTAGCACAACATCTTTTTCGCCTTTCTGGAGCAACTCCTTTGCAAGCGTCATATTAGGACCGAATGAATTAAGCTGTGGTGAACCGGAAGTTTCTCCTGCTTTAATTAGATGTTCTTTCGCTCTACCTACATCATCCATTGTAATCGCAATCAATCCAAGTATTAGGTTTCCATGGTGAATATTGTTTCCGGCATTCCATCCTGCGCTTTTCTGACGCAGCATTTGCTCAGCATATTTCTTGGCTTTTTTGGGCTTGTTAGCTGCCATGGCCGTTTTCGCAAGGGATTGCAAAAGAGCATCCCGTGCCATGTCACTTGATAATTTGTATGCTATTTCAAGCTGCTCCAATGCCTTTGACGCAGCTTCACCCTTTACTTTCAAGGAGCTTGTCATCATATCCAGCGAATACAACTGTCCTAACGCTGCAGGCCACTTTGGATTACTCATATCAAGAGCTCTCGCTGCCTGCAGTGATTTTGCTGCCAGCTCACTATCACTCTGAAAGAAAAATTCTGCCGAATGTTCAAGCAGCTTTAGATTTTCTGGGTCTTTTTTAAGTTGGTCTGCCCACGCCTTCTTCCCTTGAGAATATGCCTCCGCATCTAAAATTTCATCTAGTTGACCGTCGGGAATTGCAAGAACCTCAATTAGGGACTTGTCCAACGATCATGCCTCCAGTATCCAAACGGTTGCATTAAGCCATTCTTCAAGCCTTACATCCATCTTCTTATTGTCGATGGGGTGATTGGTCGCAAAACATTGCAAGAATACACAAAGGTATTCCTCGAGAACCCATTTTCTCACCTTCACGGAAAGCTGCCGCGCAACTCGTAAACCGTGTTGATATGTTCCATCGCCGCTGCGTAGGACGCCATCCTCATACCGCAATCAAAACGCTCTGCCATCTTGTTCACTCGTCGAGCAGACCTCACCATCACTTTTTTCAATCGCGCATCCACATCTTCTGCATCCCAGCTCTCCGATTGACGGTTCTGCTTCCACTCAAAATAACTCACCGTCACCCCGCCAGCATTACACAAAATAGCAGGCAACACCTCGACTCCTTTTTTTAACAAATACTTCTCCGCTCGCGGAGTGGTTGGAGCATTGGCAGCCTCTACCAGCACCTTGCAATTCATTTTTTCCGCATGTTCAAGATCGATCATTTGCTCCAAAGCCGCTGGAATAAATAGATCCACCGCAGTCGAATAAAACGCCTGCTCAGAAATCTCACAGGCCTCGGTAAAACCCTTCACGCCACCAGTTTTTTGCACATGCCAGGCAAGTTGTTCGGCATCTATGCCCGCTTCATTATAAATCGCCCCCGTATGATCCATGACCGCTTTTAAGTTGGCCCCACGCGCAGCCAGTAGGCGTCCTACCCAAGATCCCACATTACCATAACCGATCAGACTGTAACTCACCTGATCAAGTTCTATCCCCATATCTGGCAGTAGTTCTTCCAAAACATAAACCAAACCCTGCCCCGTTGCCTTTTCTCGTCCTTCGGATCCTCCAAATTCAAGCGGCTTGCCAGTGACCACCCCACGCGCAGTGACTTTGATCGACGGCTCTGCCGAATGAATATAAGTATCCGCCATCCACGCCATGATTTGCGCATTGGTGCCCACATCTGGTGCGGGAATATCATAATCAGGACCAATATTTGAACCGAGTGCCGAGGTCAATCGACGTGTCAGGCGCATCAGTTCTCCCTTACTCAATCCACGAGGATCCACTCGCACAGCACCCTTGGCTCCACCAAAAGGCAGGCGTGCCAAGGCGCATTTCATCGTCATCAATACTGACAAAGTTTTGACTTCATCCAACTTGATATCGGCATGATAACGAATCCCCCCTTTATACGGTCCCAATACATTGTTGTGTTGCACGCGATAGCCTTTGAACAACCTCCAACTGCCATCGTCCATCTCTACTGGACAATGAATCATCAGCTCATTTTTTGGCTGACTAATGATCAGCTTCAAGCGGTGAGGCACCTCAAGCAAATCACAAGCCTCTAAGATAGAAGCGATCGTTTGATGAAATAGATTCTGATATTCAAAAGTAGCCCCCGTTTCTTCAAAAATATCATTCACGGAAGATGTGTAGTTTTGATCAGCAGTTTCCATCTACGAAGCTACGCGATAGAAAAAGGCTGTCAAGAATAGCAGGTTAGGAGCCGCGCAAAAATTACTTACCCAACTCCACTTCGATTTCCGCCTGGCTTCTGCGTTGAAATTCGACTCATTTAGCCCGCTAAACTCTGTCAAATTCCGCCTTGAATCCAAACGGAACTCTTTGCGGAGTTAATCAATTTATTTCTGCGCGCCCCCTTATCGTAAAACTAACCTATAATTGAGAGACTACCGAATGGTCGACCTTGCTTTCAAGTCGATTATATTCACAGGGAAATTGATAAAAAAATTGATAAAAAGGCAAAGTTATTATAATTTCAATAGTATTGCATATGTAATACTCATCGTGGATGGCATCATTAATGCTGCTAATTTCACTTACTTCAACTCGACTATTTACTGATGACTGATCACAAAATCATTATAACCGGCCCTGTAGGTGCTGGTAAAACCACTGCGATTCACACCATTAGTGACATCGCCCCTGTTAAAACCGAAGCCGTTCCCAGCGACGGAATCAAAAAACAAAACAACCAAACCACCGTCGCCATGGATTATGGCATGATGCGAACAAATGCAGGCGACAAAATTCATATTTATGGCACTCCCGGCCAAGAACGCTTTGATTTCATGTGGGAGATTTTAAGCACAGGTGGAATGGGGCTGGTAATTCTATTGGACAATACTAGAGAGAACCCTTTTCAGGATATGCATTTTTTTCTCAAATCCTTCAAACAGCACATGCCAACGGCTAAAATAGCTATTGGCATTACACAAATGGATAGAAACGAAAAACCAGAACTCAGTGATTATTCTGCGCAATTTTCTGACCCATCAGATCAACCTGCTATATTTGCCGTCGATGCTCGCGTGAAGAGTGACGTGTTACAGTTAATCCATACCATCTTAGAATAAATAAGATGGCATGCCGGCAAATAGCTCAAGCACTACCAGCGCAGTTTCTGTTTAACGAATAAGGTTATATGTGCGGCATTGCTGGTGAAATTGTGATTCAAAAAAAAAGCCCCGCATCAGCTGATCGGGCGCTTTCCATGCTGCACACCCTGTTGCATCGCGGTCCCGACGGCAAAGCTGTTTGGTTAGACCCGCAGAAACGCGCTTCGCTGGCGCATGCAAGGCTATCGATCGTCGACCTCAATGGCGGAACGCAACCCATGCATGAGAGTTGCCACCAGATCACTGTTGTTTTCAATGGTGAGATATACGGTTTTGAGAAAATACGCGAAGAGCTCACACAAAAAGGCTACCGTTTTCGCACCCTTTGCGATACCGAAGTTTTGATCGCTCTCTATCTGCAATACGGCATCGAATTTGTCGATCGCTTAGAGGGTGAGTTTGCTTTTGTTTTGTTTGATGGCAGAAACGGAAAAACCTTGATCGCCCGAGATCGATTCGGGGTCAAACCTCTCTACTATTCTATCCAAGCAGATTTATTTTTATTCGGCTCAGAAATCAAAGCTTTGTTAGCGCATCCCATGGTTGAACGCCGTTTAGACCCTGAGATGGTTTACCGACGTATTCACGGAGTATTCTTACCTGATGAAACGATGTTCGCTGGCATCAAGCAAATCTCACCTGGTTTTTCGATGTGCATTGATAGCCATGGCAACATCACTCAGCGGCGACACGCTAAACTAGACCCCGAATTAGCCGGCACTTGGAAGGGCACCCGCCAGCAAGCAGAAGAAGCCTTTGAAGACAGTTTTGCCAAGGCAGTACGCGAGCGATTACACGGCGATGTCGATATCGGGTTGTATTTGTCTGGAGGGGTAGACTCCAATCTAGTGGCAGCAGCGATGCGCGATCAATCCAGCGCAGACCACACCGCCTACACCATCGATTTTGATACCCCACCCTACGGAGAAGCCGAACAAGCAGCTTTTACCGCCAAAAAATTTGACTTTGCCCATCAAGTAGAGCCGCTCGGCACCAGCGATCTAGATGCTCATTTCATTCGCTCTATCTGGCATGCAGAGACCTTTACCGCCAACACCCACGGCACAGCAAAACTCACGCTATCCGCGCGCGCATCACAAGATATCAAAGTCATCCTAGCAGGAGAAGGAGCCGATGAGATTCACGGAGGATACGCCCAATTCCGCCATGCCGCTTTGTTATCCGTCACTCAAAACAAAGCGAACCGCCTAGCACTCAAAGAATTCCTCAGTTACAACGGAGCAGAAGACGGAGTGATGAGCCTAGCAAATACACGTAGGCGTAATCGCCTAGCCCAATCCAGCGATTTAGGCATTCCTTATTCAGCTCAGCGGGCAGAAATATTAGAATTGCTGCTGATCGGAGCAGTGAACCCCGATTTAAAAAAATCAGCACAGACCAATGTATCGAGGCAGTTGTTAGATTGGTTAGACCTCTACGAGCCCAACGCCAGAAAACTGGACGACATGACTTTATCCCGTTTCACAACCTCGGTGACAGATCTGCCCAACTACAATCTCAATTTTCTCGGCGATCGCATGGAAATGGGCAATCACATCGAAGGACGCCTACCCTTTCTTGATAAACGGGTCGTGGACACACTATGGCAAATGCCTAACCATTACCATATTGACGGAGATCAGACCAAAACACTCATCCGCAGTGCTTTAGCAAAAACTCTGCCCAAACAGGTGTGCAACAGATACAAACGTATTTTCACTGCTCCAAGGAACACTGCCCACGGCATCTTTCACGGTGAATTAGCCAAGCAGTGGCTATCCAGAGAAGCTACCGTCAATGCAGGAGTTTTCCGCCCCAACTCCCTGCAATCCATCTTACACCTCTACCGCCTACTGCCTAAACACTTACAGCTCTGTCGACTGCTAGAAAACTTTCTGATGATTGCCATTTCTGTGAACCTAGTGCATGAACTTTTTATCGAAAATTTCGACACTCACCTGCAAAATTTCGCTCTCTCTCCAGATAAAGTTCCATTTCAGACAGTAAAGCAATAGCTGACATGAGCCAGCTAAAGCATCATTTCAACTCAAGCTCCAAAAACTTTCCAGCTTCCACGGTGAAGCTAGTCTCCGTCACCTTTTTTTCATCGCCTACTTTCCTAGTATAGACCGCTACGTAGTCTCCCGCAGGCAAATAATACTTTTTCTTATTACCATAAGCGCTCACCACTTTCTCACGCTCATCGCCCTTAATCGAATCCACTCGTATGCTGGATCCTTTTTTTTCTTTCCCACTCAGAGCCACAGTGCCTGCCTTCAAAACCAAACGATCACTGGTCACCTTGCCTGCCACCACTTTGATCTCTTGCTGCACCTTCGCTTCTCCCCGCTCTAAGATCACTAGATAGCTGCCTGCCGGCATCACAAAAGTAGGATTGCCATAGCTATGCTCAACTTTTTTTCTATCTCCTTCTGAATTTGGCTCTGAATACGCAGTCCAACTCGTGCTTTTGCTCACCACTTCGCTTCCTTCTGCCATCACCGCTTCGCCTTTCCAAATACCCGCTTGCAAAGACACCGTGATCTCCGTTTTTTCGCCCGCAGCAATTTCCACTTCTTTTTCAACTGAAGCGCTCCCTCTTTCTATGATCAGCAAGTAGCTCCCCGACGGCACTTTGAAATCGGTATTTTTATTATAGGTGTGCGAAACCCGCTTGCGATCCCCCTCCGAATCAGGCTGACTATACAAAGTCCACGACAGACCTTTTTTGACCTCTTCCCCACCTTCCACCATCACCGCCTTAGCGACTAAAGTGCCAGCTCCAAAAACTAATTCCACTTCAGTTTTCTCCCCCGCTTTCACCTCAAGCTCTTTTTGAGTTTTTGAGTCACCATACTCCGCCTTCAACAAGTATTTGCCAGAAGGCACAGCGAAATTGCTCTTCGCGTTATAAGTATGCGCTGCCCGCTTATAATCCCCTTCGCTGTTTGGCTCCGCATGATATAGGGTCCAAGACAATCCTTTTTTAAGAAAATCTCCGCCTTCGTTTATCCTCGCTTGAGCAACCACAACTCCTGAGCCTAACACCACGGTAAGCTCATTACCTTTTCCAGCGACCATCTCCACCTGCTTCTCCGCTGCAGAATCTTTATAACTCACTTCAAGCAGGTAGCTTCCTGGCTCCAAATCAAAAACAGGTTCGGAATTATACGAGTGATCAGCCTTATCGCCTTTCTCGCCATCCTTCTTCCTATAGATCGTCCATGACAAGCCTCCATTGATCGCATCTCCACCTTCTTTCATCACCGCTCGCAGCTTCAAGCCTACCGCCTTGAACACCATCTCATGGATACCTGTTTTGCCCTCGGGTATCTGCAGCGTACTCTGTGCTTTCATTTTACCAAACTGACCTGTCACCGTGTATTCGCCCGCATCGAGAAGCGTCTTGAACTCTCCCCCCTTGCCTTGATACATAGGCTCCCCTCGCACTTCACCCCCTGCATAGATCGCAAACTCAACCCCTTTCAGCAGCTCGTCTTTATCATTTTTACCACGCAAAATCAGCGTCGTTGTCTTTTTCATCACCGGCTCTTTCACCGTCGCTTTCACCACTTGGCTGAGCGCACTTTTCAAACTCGCCGCATCCTTGGCTTCGAGGTATAGACCTCCCGTTTTGTTCGCTAGACAATCCAAACCTGCATTTTTGTCACGGCTGATATCAAAAGCTACCACATGACAAACAAAATCAATCCCCTTAGCTTCGAGTTGCTCGCCCACCTTACACGGGTCTTTGCCACAAGTTTCGATCCCATCTGAGATCAAAATAACAGTCGCTTTGTTTTCTTCAAATTGCAGCGAATCCGCTGCCATCAGCACCGCATCGCATAGCGGAGTTTTTCCCTTTGGCACGATGCCCTCGACCGCTCGTAAGATCGCCTGGCGATTACCCTTCGATGGTGGCACCAGTAGCTCGATATCCGAACAATCTCCTTTTCTGCGATGGCCATAGGCAATCAAACCTATCTCTTCGCCATCACCAATCGTCGGCAACAACTCAATGATCGCTTTTTTGGCAATATCGATTTTCACGCCACCAGACACATCTCCCCACATCGATCCAGAAGCATCAAAAACAATGATCGTTTTGCCCTTTGATGCTGCATTCTGAGCTCTCAGACCAGGCAGCGACATAAACGATACTAGAAAAAACAGGAAGGCGGTTTTATATAGATTGGTATTCATCACAATAAAGGAGTTATTTTAAGTATTTGATTACTATAGAAATTACAACAGTATCTCTTGCAGTCCAGCGTGTATTTCTACTTCTTCTCCATCCTTCCCTTGCACATCCTGCTTACTGACGTTCCTTTCCTCCACATTAGGCACACCGCATTATGGACGCTAGCAAACCATTCAAACCCAATACACTCTTCCTCGAAATCTCTGGATCAGGCCTACCCGAAGTGGATGGCCTGTTCGTTCCTTCGACTGCACCACCAACACAATCAGAATCTGGAACCGTATCAAGCCTAGGCTACTGGAATGGCAAGATGGCTTGGGATCGTGCCGATGGGAAATCTGAGAGAAGCCCCGCTCTTTCCTACTCCAACAGCTACACCTCATGGAGAATCTGCCGACTCGATGGTCACCTCGCATACGATATCACCACCGAAGATGCCTTGCCGCCCGCCGATCGCGAGTGGCATGTTTACAAAAAAGGCGTCGCTCCAGCGCCCAAAGTCGTAATCCACCACCACGACCCTAGACTGCCTTGCCCGAAGCCCAACGTGGTCTTTGTCATTGGCGGACCTGGTAGCGGAAAAGGAACCATGTGCGAGCTTGCTGAATCCCAACTAGGCTGGACCCATCTGTCGATGGGTGACCTTCTTCGTGCCGAGCGCGAAAACAAAGGCACGACGGCAGACATCATCGAAAGGTGCGTGACCGCAGGGAAATTGGTGCCTAACCAAATCGTAGTCGGTCTTTTGCAGAAAACAATGGAAACCGTAATCCGCAGCACGGGTAAGAATAATTTTCTACTCGATGGATTCCCTCGATCACTGGATAACTTGCAAGCGTGGTATGATATCTTTGGCAAGGATGAAAAATTGCCAAAAATGCTCTACTTTGAGTGCCCTTACCCAATCCTCGAAAAGCGCATCCTCGGCCGCGCCAAATACTCCGGAAGAAGTGACGACAATATCGACAGTGTGAAACTCAGGTTCAACACCTTCAAAGCACAGACCTTGCCCACCGTCGAATTTTTCAAAAGAAGAAACCTGTGTATTGAAATCGACACCAGTCAAGACCGCCAGGCCGTCTATGCCCTCGTCAGCAGTAGTCTCGCAGAGCACACCGAGAAAGCATTTACTTCCAAAGCTCTCACCGAGAGATCTGAGATTCTTTTAGGACTCAGACCCTACCCCAACTAGGCGCTGACAGCTTGATACAACGTGAGCTCAGATGACCTGTATCGAAACTGCAAAAAGTTGAACGCATTAGCCAAATCACCCTATTCCACCCGCCTGCTAGCGGAAGAGCTTCGGCGCAAATTTCGCAAGATAGTCACGCCACACAGGCCAACTGTGCTTTCCTTCCGTTATTAAAAATTCATACTCCAACCCACGCTCTTTCAAAGCAGCAACAAACCTTTTGTTTTCAACTAACAAAAAATCCTCTTTGCCACAGGCGATCCACAACAGCTTCAGTTGATCGTTCGTTTTGGCTGAATCATTCAGCGCTATTTTCACTGCATCCAGTTCCGGCACCGCAGCGCTGAAAGCCCCCACCCAAGCAAAATGGTCCAGCTCATTCAATCCGATCGTCAGCGAGTGCAGTCCGCCCATCGATAGACCGACGATAGCGCGATTCTCGCGACCCGACTTTACGCGATAAAGCCTCTCCACCATCGGCAAGGCAGCTTCCATCAAATCGCGTCGCAACTCCTCCGTATTCGCCGGATCCCGACCGTTGCCATAGGATTCCGGGATCGGATGGCCGTCTGTCATCAATACGATCATCGGTTTCGCTTTACCCGAAGCAATCAGATTATCGAGAATCCAGTGCGCTTTTCCGTAACCAACCCAAGAAGCGAAGCTATCGCTGTGACCATGTTGCAGAACCAGCAGCGGGTAATCCTCTTTGCTCGTTTCGTAACCCGGAGGCGTGTAGATTTGCATTTCCCGAACCTTATTGATCGGCTTGGAATGATAGCGGTGATAATGAACCGTGCCGTGCGGAACATCTTGGAAATCATACGACG
Organism: Verrucomicrobiales bacterium; assembly: GCA_021648365.1. Lineage (GTDB taxonomy): Bacteria > Verrucomicrobiota > Verrucomicrobiia > Verrucomicrobiales > DEV007 > JAADHD01. The sequence goes on along the minus strand of JAKISY010000057.1, from coordinate 11,150 downwards.
CCTTGCCCGGAACATACAAAATACTAGTTCTCATGGAACGCCCAGGTTTGAGGTTCATGTTGCCAGGATCGACGATACTCACTCCATCGATGTTGATGCTATACCCGTATAGACCAGGCTTAACCGACTCCAAGGTCACACTCCAGATGCCGTCATCACCACGCACCATGTTGTGCTTGCCAACTTCTCCCGTGATCAAAACCTTTTTTGCATTCGCAGTCTTGATTCGAAAAGTTACCTTGCCGTCGTCATGGATGGTCGGTGAGGTGACCGGCCCAGACTTCTTTTTCTGTGCCGCCATCGAAGCGACAGGTGAGAATAGAAGCGCGGTGAAAATAAGCACGCCAAGCAATGGCAAGTGTTTCATAGGAGGTTTCATTACCTCAACTTAAACAGATATCCCCCCTTAGCACGCAAAAAATACAACCCCTCCTAAGCCAAGGCTTAATGTGAAACAGGTTTCTAACCTGTCATTCAGAACCAAGTAGATCACTCACCCTCTCCTTCTCACCAACTCCCGCCTGCTCCACCGCCTCCAAATCCCCCTCCACCAAATCCACCACCTGCGGAACCTCCTGCTCCCGCCCCTCCTGCTCCAGAATCACCACTGCCACCTCCTCCGAACATACCACCGCTTTTATAATAATGATTCCTATGTTTTTCGCATCGCCCCTTTGAACTCAGCGTTGAGAATGACCAGAGGAAGGAGGTGCCGTTGACGATCGCGTTCTGGCGAGCTTCAATAATCCAAACGATGATTATAACCCCCAATAGGCCAAGCAGCAAAAATATCAGAATCATCAAAAACGAATAGGATCTCCTACCTTGAAAGTTGGCTACAGAAATCTCCCCAGCTGCCAACTGTTGGATAACAACGCTAGCTTCTGTGATGCCAGTATAAAAATTTCCCTTTTTAAATTCGGGAATCATGATCTGATCGACAATTTGTTGGCAAACCTCAGCAGTCAATACATCCTCCAAGCCATAACCTATGGCGATGAAGGTATGCCGCTCTCCCGCCCCGCCCGTTGGTTTGACCATGATGACCACTCCATTATCAAACTCCTTCTGCCCCACCCCCCATTTTTCTCCTAGTTTTCTAGTGAACTCTGCAGCCTTATAACCAGCTAGGCTTTTGACCGTCACCACCGCAATCTGATTGGAACTAGCCTCTTCGAAAGTCCTCAAGTCATGCTCTAATTTAGCCTCCTCGAACTCGCTTAGAATCCCTGCAAAATCATTCACCAATCGCGGAGGATCTGGCGCATTGGGAATACCTTTCTGAGCAACCGCAGGCAGCTGAAAAGTAAAGAACAGGAGCGTGAGAACTATGATCTTCAATCCTCCTCCCCTCCATACGAAATATCGTCACTCAACTCATTTTTATCGTTCGCCTGATGAGGGAAATATAGCTTAAGCTGCTCCCCTGCCACCTTCACCGCTGAAACGATCCCTTCCGCAAACTGTTCTCGCTTGAAATACTCGGTCATTTCATCTTTGATCTGATTCCAGAAATGATCTGGCACTTTGCCATTGATGCCCACATCACCAAGAATGGAGAATTTACGATCTTTCACCGCGATATAGAACAACACTCCATTTTTTCCCTCAGTAGCCTGCATGTCCAATCTCCGAAAAATGAAAACGGCGCGATCCAGCACCTCTTCTTTACAACGATTCTCAAGATGCACCCGTATCTCACCAGAAGTTTGCAATTCCGCTTCTCGAATAGCTGCATGCACCGCTTCTTTTTGATCTTCAGATAGAAAGCTTTTTATATTCATCGTTTACGGCTAAGCGGATTCACCCTACAAATTTTCATCAAACCAATCAGCGAACTGAAAGATATCAATGAACATCGTCACCCACCCATGCTTTTTACCCTTTCGCACCACCAAGGTAACCCGCGCCATCTTACTTTCAGCTGCCTTCTGGAAACGCTGGGACTGATCAAGCGGAACTAAAGTATCCGCATCACCGTGATGGATCAATACCGGAGGCAAGTCACTTGATACATGATAAATCGGCGACATAGCACGACCGATTACTTTCCACTTTTCTATCTCTTTAGCATCAGACCTGAATCCTTTGACAAAACTCTTCGGCGGACCACCATTACCCAAATTTTCGGTCGAATCTCCTAGATTTAACAAATCCGTGACCGGGAAAAACACCGCCACCGCTTGCACGGCACTGCTTTCACGTCCAATCGGGTCTGGCACATCAAGCTCCCCTGCTCCGCCCTTGGTAGCGAGCATCAAAGCCAAGTGACCGCCGGAACTGCCGCCCGTCACCCCGATACGGCTAGGATCGATTCCATACCCCTCTGCATGATGACGAATCGTCCTCACCGCGCGATTCACATCCTCCACAATCTCCATCACCGACGCTTCGGGTTGTGATAAATGAGAAAGTATAAAAACACTATACCCTCGCCTGATCAGTGGCGAAATGATCGCCAAGCGATCACGCTCTGGATTAGATTTCCAACTACCGCTGTTCAACAAAATGATCCCAAGGTGCTTCCTCTCATCTTGCTCAGCTGGATGGAATACCTCAAAACTCAGATCTTTACCATGACGCTGAGTATAGACCACACGCCCTTGATCGATAACCGCTGGACTGATATACCACCAGACAAAAGTGACCGTGCCAAGCACCAACAATAAAAACAGCGCTATCGCTTTTAATAAAAATTTCACCACTTTCATAGAACTCTCTTTCACTTTGCAGCGCGCTGGCTTCTAGGCCTGCCATAGCAATAAAACCCGAACAGCAGACCCGCCACACTCACCAATGTGGTCAACGATTTGAACCACAGGCTTATTTTCCAAACCCGTTTACTAATGTCCATTTTCTGCGGCAGTAAGTCGAGCACAAACGACTCGTCTCCGCCTAATAAAATCTGCCACGGCACCTCCTTGCCCGCAGCTAACGCAACACCACTCGCTACCTCCGCTCCAACTTGCTGCGCCCACCAAAAAATCACATTTTGCTGACTATCCGCTGGTAATAAAAAGGATATCTGCTTTTCGTCTGCAGTCGGCAACCAAGTCCAATTCAAAGTGATGACCTCATGCTCTTTCACCTCGCCACCATCTGACTCCGCCACCCCCGATTCCATTTGCTCTAGACTCACCCCACCGCCGATGGGCACAGGACTATCCGCTGGGAAGCTCGTTCCTGTCTCGATACTGACTTCAGCTAGCTGCGACAGCGGCACCCACGCATCAATCCCATCACTTCCATTGCGGCTTAGCTGCATCAATGAGGTCAATACCTCGATTGCCTGCTGCCTACTCTCTAAATTAGGATTGTCCGACACCTGAACACTCAACGACAACTCAACCCTTCTCGTCGCGGCATCTTGACTCCAACGCGCAAAAACAAAATCGGAACTGTGGGCCCACAGCCCATCCACACAAACGCCTAGGTGCAAAAAAACTGCCAAGAGCCCTATCTTCAGACCTCTGGCAGTTTCTTGAAAAGACATCGCTATTATTTTTTATCAAAGCGCAAAACACGCCCATGCACATTCCACTCGGTCACGATGATATTGCCATCGGCATCAAAAGTCAGCCCATGCGGAGCGGTGCAAACACCACGTTTCCAATTACCAGGCTTCACCTTATTGGTGCTGATCTCTCCCTTGGTTTCATTTTTCCCCAACTCCGCCACCACCTTACCTTCTTTGTCCAAGACGACCGCGCGCCCCGCCAACTCCGCCACCGCCACTAGATCACCATGAAAGTCAGCCGAACACGGCAAACGAATGCCCTCAGCAATCACACCAAGAAATTTACCATCCAGATCGAGGTGCACCAAACGTCGATTAGCCCGATCACATACCAACAGTCGATTAGGTTCAAAACGCGGATCCACAAAAACCTTGTGCGCTGTTTTGAAATGATAGGGAGCTTCACGCCCACCGAAAGAGCTCAAATACTTGCCACTCTTATCAAAGCGGTGAATAAAATCACGTCCATAACCATCCGCGATGTAGATGTCCCCCGTCGGTCCGACTGTCACCGATGTGAGTTTCAGCGCTTTGCCATCCTTGCCTCCTTTATACTTGTCAGGAATCGTAGCTTTACCGTCAATGTTCAGCACCACCGTCCCGTCCAATTTCATCTTCACCATTTTGGCCTGACCTAAAACCGACGCGTAGATGAAATCCTCGCCACCCTCATGGTTGATAATAAACCCGTGCAGAGTCTTAGGCGCCCCTTCCACATTACGCAGATACTTGCCATCCTTGCCATAAACCTGAATCCCTCCTTTGTCGCCCTCGACACTGATGTAAACATTCCCCTTAGAATCGACCGCAGCATCCCCATGAGAATTGCCGATATGATCCATCCCTGCTGGCGGCTTCAGCCAGTCCGGCACTAATTGATAACTGACTTCTGCCTGCGACAAGCTCGTTGCTGCGAACAGGGTCGCGCCGATGAGAGTGATGATGGATTTTTTCATAGAACCCATACTGTGGGTGATGATTCCCCCTAGGTCAAGAAATCCGCTATTTTGTGATTGGCGATGCAAAACATTTCTGCCATCCTTCAAGCATGAAACCCAAGACCCTTATGATACTCTTGAGCAGCTGTTTGCTCTTCACCTCATTCCCCCTCCTCACACGAGCCGCTGACGAGCTACCTACCTTCAAAGCCTCCGACACCGCCGCCATCGTTGCCAAAAGCGGGCAAAAAATCACCGTTCGAGGAACCGTGTCCGAAGTCAGGAAATCCCGTAGCGGCACCAACTTTATCAATTTTGAAAACAGCGAATTTTACCTCGTCACCTTCAAGAGCGATCTGCCCGCCTTCGAAAAAGGCGAACCCGCCGACCTCTATCGTGGCAAACACCTAGCGATCACCGGAGTGATCTCGATCTACAAAGGCAAAGCCCAAATGAAACTCAATCGCCCAGACATGATCAAAATCATCAACCCAGATGAGCCCATGCCTAAGCCTAAAAGCAAAACTACCTCGCACAAAAAGACGGCTCCCCCAGTTAAAAAAGATAAGCCCCGTGAGACCGACACAAAGGCCAAGAGAAAAGCCCCTGTCGATGCGAAGAAGTATTTTAAGTGATACAGGTTACAGCGATGCACCCCGGCGTGCCTACCACTAATGAGGCATACTTGACATTGCACTCGCCTTCTTCATCTTAGCTTCATGCAGTACAATCAATTCTTAGAAAATGCCCTAGCTTGGCTTTTCCTGATCTTACCCGCCTGCTTGGTTGTTATAAAACTTGCCTACCCTAAAATTTCCTGGCTACTACTTTACTTTATAACAGCTACCTTCAGCTGGATCGTCTGCTACGGATTGCTGTGGACAAGTCCAGCCGAGAACGGCTTTGGGAACGCTGTCATACTTGCGATAGGTTGGGTCTTCATGCTTCCGATTCTCGCTATTTCCTCTTTGCTCTCCTTACCTGCTCGAAGGTGGATTGGATCTACAAAAATCAAATTGCTCGCTCTTGGCCTATGGATGCTGGCTCTAATCCTTCCCATTTCTGCCTGTTTCCGTTGGATTCCAGAGTCACGAGCCATAGACTTGGCGCGACTCAAGCTTCAAAGCAGCGGCATTTCAAAATTTGAAATATACCAAGCCGAACGAACCTGGGAAGGTTGGATTATCCATATCAAAACCCCACAGCAAAACGATTACCCCGTTTACCTCTCTCGTAGCGGCTTCATCTCAGGCATCGGCGGTTGATCAGCTCTACAACAAATCCACGCATCCTTGCGAAATTCATCTCTTAGCTCACCCAGTTCAACAAAAAATGATCCAGCTCCTGCCAATTCCTCTTCGAAGCTCCTGACATATTCCCAGCAATCTTCTCAATATCCTGCAACTCACGAGCAATCCATGACATCAAATTCGGCGGGATAGTTATTTGATGCCCCTCAAGCGCACTTTCTTTTTGCAGCCGAATGCTTTCTATCTCACTAACAATTTCCTTGGTTGCAAGCTCTGAATCTAACATTGCTTGGAACGCAGTGGGCGGCATGCTTTTATTTTTCAAAATCCACGCACAACAAAAAAGTGGACGAACCACATAGAAAAGTTTTTTGATTCCAATTTGACCTTCGCTCTGATGCTTTTCATACACCTTCCCAGCCATGCTCAAATAATGATGTAATGCTTTGCGCGGATTAAAGTAATTTGGAATCAAGCTAGCTAGCTCCTCTCTAAAGCTTCCTTTTTCATAATACAATTCTGGACTTCCCAACCACTCATTGAGCGATAAATTACAACCCGCAAAAAGCCGTAAAGTCTTAGCGAGATCCCAACCAGATAAATCCAAATCTCCCGGAAGAAATAAGTCGATAAAATCCTTTTTCTCCTCCAACCCAAGATACCAGTTCTTTTCATGCGCATATACAAAGCGAATATCGTAATCGCTATCTGGCGAAGCAAAGCCCCATGCGCGCGACCCAGACTCACATGCGTAAAGAATACGAATACTGCGTTCTTTTTCCAAATCACGAATCACCTGTTTTATAGATTCTTTCATAACTGATAAGCTTGCTCCCACTTGGCGGTTATTCTTTTCAACAAAGCTTCCGCCTTCACTCTATCCACCACTTGTGGTAAATCACATTTTTCACAAAGTTGCGCAAGCTTTTCTATTCTAGCTTCTGCTTGATCTAACAAATCCTGGTAAGCAAATGCCCCCTTCCTGATACTCATAAGGAAATCCCTCTCTTCGCCTTCAAAGCGAACCTTCGGTGCTCCTTTCTCAAGAATAGCTTCGCCGCTAAGTAATAACCGAAAGGTATGCATCATATTTTTCGCATCATAGTCCATCAATCCCGCTTCCTGAGACCTCCATCGCTTTTCATTTCGGTGATCACGCCAATCCCAGTAATTACGGTGATCTCGAACAGCCCTTTCATAAGCCGCTTCATTGTAACACAACAGCCCAACAAAACGCTCCTTTTCATCATCGACTGGAATCGATTCACAAACCACCGAGCCGCCTCTAAATACCCCGCGCGCCTGAGAACCGTAGTGATAAAGACGATACATCCCCACTGCGTGCTCCAACGAAGCTGCGTGACATTCCGCAAGATCAATTTTCACCTCTGTAAGCTTCATCGGCCTCATAGGCATTCGTTCGGAAAATGAAGTTTGCGGATCAATGAACCAACAGAACGCCTCCCTTTCTGGACTATTTTTTGGCTGTTTATGATTGACCCATTTGTTCTGCCCACGAGACTTTTTGATTTGTGCCTGCGCATACCCCACATGAGATTGATAAGCCTCTTTACTAATGAATAAATTTCGAGCGCGTTGAAGGTCTTCAAAAAAAACTGTGCTCTTACGAATACAGTCCTCGGGCATATACAGTAATTCTATAATATTTGGATTAGCACTCAATGCCAATTCTACAAACCTCAGTAGCGTATAATACACCACATCATTCCTTGCGTCCGCAAGCTGAGGCGGCGGCGATTGCAAACTCAAATACGCCGATACTGGAAGAATAAATATGCCCTTGTAATCTTCATCGCTATCCTCCGTATTCAAAGCGTAAGCATGACTTCCAGACAGGCATTTAAAAATTACCGAGTCCTCCCTATTACTTAATAAAGTCTGCAAATCCAATTTCATTCAGCGCCACTCTAGCTGCTAGAATTACTCGCCGCAATAGATCGGAGTAAATTTTCTCCCGCTTAATCTCTCACCTTGCCTTGCCCGTGATTTCATCGGCAGGATGCCGATGCCACTTTGCTTAAGCTGGCACCAATAAATTTCACTAGCTTTTTCGCTGAAATGGCTATCATTGGCGACGCATCTAGATGAACTGTTTGGCGACCCATAAATACCTTCGTTTCTCTTGCTTGTTTTTTCTATTCCCACTACTCGCGCTAAGTGCGTGCAGTGAGCAGAGTCTCGACCTTTCGCAGCAATTAGAAATGGCAAAGCACCTACCGCCATGGCAGGTGGCACTTGCTATTGCACTCGCTACTCTTATCAGTGAAGATGTCGCCACCATCATCGCAGGCATTCTTGCTACCAGCGGTCAACTCAGTATTCCTTGGGCGATTACCGGATCGCTCGGTGGAGTTTTAGTAGGCGATTTTGGACTCTATGCCCTCGGCTATTTTGGTGGCATGGCGATTCTGACCCGAGCCCCGATTCGCTGGTGGGCAAAAAAGGAACAAATCCAACAAGGCAGCGCACTCCTGGAACAACACGGCGCCAAGTTGATCTTCAGCTCACGTCTCATCCCAGGCTCGCGTTTTCCGCTCTACCTTTCAGCAGGGATTTTGCGCTACCCGCTCTTAAAATATGTCATCTACATGACCATCGCCTGCACCACTTCCACCTTTGCATTGCTCTACCTCTCGATGAAGCTCGGATCCGCCCTGCTCGATTACCTGAAGATCTACGAAAAATACGCCCTGCCAGTTTTTATCACCGTAGCGCTCATCATCTGGCTCTCCGTCAAGCTAGTCGAAATACTCGCTACCCGGCGCAACCGCTTACGCTTCCTCGTCAGGTCTCGCACTTGGTGGCGAAAACTGGCTGGCAAATAAGGCTGGAGTCTCAGCAAATTTCACGAACGCCTCAGCCCAACGCCTCTTGCGACAGTTCCTGCACTCCTGCGGTGCGCTTGAAAAACAAAAACACAGGCTATCAATAACAAAGCCGACAACAAAAACGGCGCCCCTGGCAAATACCAAGTGCCCTCCTTATCAGAGAAGCTCTTAAAAATCCCCGTCATGATCAAAGGCGCAGCGATCATCGCCATCGAACGCGCCGAGGTGATCACGCCCTGCAACTCCCCCTGTTGATGATCGCTGGTGGATTGCGACATCAGACTCTGTAGCGATGGCGTCACCACAGCACCCAAGGCAGTCAGCGGAATCACCACTAAGGCTAACCAACCCTGGCTGACAAATGCAAGAAATAGGAAGCCCGTAATCTCAATTCCCAGCCCCACCACAATGCAGCGATTCTCCCCGAAGCGCGGCACCACATAACGGATCAGCCCTGCCTGCACAAAGACCACCGCTACGCCATAAGCACCTAGAGAAACCCCCACCATGCCAGGGTCCCATGAAAACCGCTCTTTGCTGAAAAATGACCAAATTGCAGGGTAAACCATGAAAGCAAATTCGATCAAAAAGCTCACCACCAGTAATTTTTTTAATCCTACAAATTTTCCGATATCCTGAAAGGCAGCAAACGGATTCGCCCGGCTCATCACAAAGGGACGGCGAATACGATCCGTCACCGTCTCCGGAAGCACGAAATAGCCAAAAATAAAATTCGCCGCAGCGATACCAGCCGCCACATAAAACGGGGCTCGCGTGCCGAATTCTCCTAACAAGCCTCCTAACATCGGACCGACCACAAACCCAATTCCAAACGCCGCCCCCACCAAACCAAAATTCGCCGCCTTCTCCTCTGGTTTTGAGATATCTGCTATGAAAGCATTTGCCGTCGCCGCCGTCGCCGCTGTGACTCCACCTATAATTCGTGCGAGCAACAAAAACCAAATTGAACCCGCCAACGCCATCACCAAGTAATCCGCCGCCATCACCGCGAGCGAAATCAGCAACACCGGACGTCGCCCATAGCGATCCGACAAATTGCCCAACAGCGGACCGCAAAAAAACTGCATCACCGCAAAAGCCGTCGCCAACACCCCGCCCCACACCGCAGCCGTCGACAAATCCGCCCCGCTGACCTCTTCCAACAAATCCGGCATCACCGGCACAATCAGCCCAATGCCCATCGCATCGATCATCAGCGTGATGATGATAAAAATAAAAGATGTGCGGCGGTTTTTCAAAAGTCTAAGCTTGATTCTGCACCGACGTTTTTTACCAGCACTGCGCAACCTATACCCTTTCCGCAAAATGCGCTGTATAGACTTTGTAAAAAAATCATCCCGCCATAGCACCCCCTCGAATGCTCCAACTCAGCCCCCACCAACTTGACTAATACTAGTCTGCTATTATCTTTATAATATGACTACTTTGAAATTAAGTGAAGCAAAAGCCCACCTTGGTAGCTATGCTCGCAAAGCCGCTAATGGAGAAAGCTTCGTCATAGCAGATCGCAATCGTCCCATCGCTATGCTCACTCCCTACCCCAATGAACAGCTAGGCATCAAACCTGCCCTTGGTCTAATGGAAGGCATGGCTTCAATTCCCGAAGACTTCGACGCCTCCTTAAAGGATTTTGAAGATGTATTCTACGCAGGATGAGGAACATCCTTTTAGATACACATATTTTTTTGTGGATGCAATTCGAACCATCCAAGCTTTCCCCTCAACTTACCGAACTATTATATTTCCAAGAAGTGCGTTGGCATTTGAGTCAAATTTCGATCCTAGAGATACAAATCAAACACCAGACAGGCAAGCTTCAATTGCCCAGCCCTCCTGATCACTGCCTCCCCGATCTAATCAAAAAATCAAACATTGTATTTCACCCCCTCAGTAACGAAGCAATCTTTATGCTCAGCAAATTGCCCTTCATTCATCGTGACCCCTTTGACCGCTTACTGATCGCTACCGCCCTCGTAGAAGGCTGGGAAATAGCAAGTGTCGATCAAATGTTCGAGCAATACCCCGTTCGTATCGTGCATTAACCTGCACCACCACCCACCAGCTTCTCGACATATTTCGCCAGCATATCGAACTCCAAGTTCACCCGTTGCCCCACCCCTCGTTGCTGCAAATTGGTGATCTGCATTGTGTGCGGAATCAGCCAAATTGTGAAGCTATCTTTCACCACCTCCGCTGCCGTTAGGCTCATGCCATCAACACAGATCGACCCTTTATTGATCAGGTAACGTGCAAACTGATCTGGCAAACTCACCTGCAAACGGTAATCCTGCCCCACTGCTTCTAATGCCAAAATCTCGCTAGTGCAATCCACATGACCCTGCACAAAATGACCGCTCATGCGATCCGTCGCCAACAGCGCACGCTCCAGATTCACCACACCTCCCACTTTCAAATCCCCAAGGTTAGTCACCCGACAAGTCTCCGCCAAAAGATCAAAGCTCACCACATCGCCAGCAATCGTCGTCACCGTCAGACAGCAACCATTGACTGCCACACTTTCCCCCTCGCTCAAATCCCCCGCAAAGGGAATACCCAACGACAATCGGAATCCAGC
>JAKISY010000056.1 GCA_021648365.1 Verrucomicrobiales bacterium | reverse complement strand
CACAAGCGGCTTGGAGAAATCGATAGCGAATTGGTGAATCACTTCGGAAAGCCGGATGCGGGAGAACCGCACGTCCGGTTTGATGAGGGGGATGGCTCCAAGTCGGAGCCGTCCCTACTCTACAAATTTACATGAAAATTCAAACATTAACCTTGAACATAAAGCGCGATCTCAGGTAGCCTGCCGTAGCACTCAAACGTTCTGCGATAAAAAACGGGTGCAAAATTTTATGATCGGCACATACGTGCCAGTGAGATCAGAATAAGGTAACAGAAATGAAAGCCAAGCGCATAAGTCGAATCAGAACAGCATGGATTTTCGTTGGGATTGCTACTACGGTATTGATCGGGTATGTGCTTTCATATGGATTTTTTAAGACCCAGTCAGGCTGGCGCAGCCCTGATCCATGGGTTGGATCAAATTCTAGGCCTGTGATTTTGATGTGGTGGGGGGCTTCAGGCGAAATTATTCGTCCCGTCAGGTATTCTATGAATCCAAAACTGGCACGAGCGCTTGATGATTTTTATTTACCCGTAAAGTATATAGATCAGCGCCTCTCTGGTTCGCAAATTTCTTTCACCGTGAAACCATTCCTAAGAACAGCAAAAGTAACTACAGAAGTCGTAGTAGGTGGAGAAGAGTCAATAAATGAAGAAGAGTTCACAATCGACCTTTCGCTCGAGCCATCCATCGTTTCGTTCGAGGGTAAAATCAATATAAAGAGCAGAACAAGCGAGAGCAGGTAATTCCTTCCCGCGCATTAGTTCTTTTGCTTTCTGGCTTCGATTACGTCACAACTTTATTCAAAAGCGACAGGGCTTCGTTCCAGAAATGACCTGTCTCGAAACGTTATGTCTAGAAATACGCTCCATGGCTTGGTTTAACTCCAAAGTGAAGGTCACGTTTATTGATGAGTCTACCGGAGAGGTCTTCGGTGTCACTGAGATGCCTCCGAACGCCCTCCCGGAGTCGTTCGAGATCGACACAACCCTTCATCTGGACGGGGACGATTGGAGTGTTGTTAGCGCCAATCCAAAGGTTCGGGCTGAGTATGCGAAATCGAAATCGCTGACGTTGCGGTTGCACCGAATAGAGATGATGGAACCGAAGGAGATCTTATTTAGCCTCCCGTCAATCTGCGATTCGATACCAGGAGTGAGTAATCAGCCGCTTATCGGAAACGAATTAGTTCTAGCAGAGGATGACTGGCGCCAGATCGAGCTGGTGTCCAACGGCTTCCGTTCAGACGTTGATGCCGAGATTGCAAAAATTCAACTAATTCACGAGAATGCGTTTGATGGTGGCGGCTGGAGCGAGATCCACCTGCGAACTAAACCGGAGGTTCCGCTCAACGATAATCTCCGGCTCGATGATCTCGCGAAGATGTTTCCTGAATCCAATCCGATTGTAGGAGTGGCGTATTGTGATGCAAACACGCAAATTACCGATGGCTACGCGTTTCGCGTCGGAGAGTTGACGATTTACGGGATAGCTCCGAACGGATTGGTGACCGTAGTTGCCTTCGATCAATACGCGATGCTGTCTAATGGCAATTTTCTGGATCAGGTAAAGGCCTTTGCCCGAGACTCGAAATTGGACCTTGTTGACTGGTGCCACTGCGCGAGGCTTCCACCCGAAGATTCTCGCTTCGAATCAGTCTTCGAGAAGGCCGGGACATAACAAATCGTGGCTGCGAACAGGCTACCCGCCGCGAGTTAAAATTTACATGAAAATTCGTAACTACTCAGGCGGGTAATTAATTTAAGTTTTCTTAACATTTTATCGAAAGTGAGCAATACTACAATATCGAAGGTGAATCACATAATGAAGATGGAAACTTAAAATCTGTCGTTCAGGTTCTGATACAACGTATCAGAACCTTGGAGGATAGTGTTGAAAGGCTCAGCATTGAAAATGAGAATCTTCGTCGAGAAAATAATAGCCTCATAGAAAAATACAATTGCCTGCAAAATATAAGCAGCCGGAACAGCTCGACCCCGCCAAGCAAAGACCCTGCATACAAACCCAACACGAACAAAGAAAAACCAAACCCGAAAGCGGCAAACCGAAACAAAGACAAGGAAAAGAAACCTATAGGAGGACAAAAGGGGCATAAAGGATTTCGGCTAGAACCTGTTGAAAATCCAGATGACATTCTTTTCCATTATCTGGACTACACCCCCGATGGAATAAAGCTAAGTGAGAATGATATCCTCAGGTATGAAGAGCGCCAAGAGTTTGAGATACCCAAACCTGGTATTGTTGTCACAGCCCATCGTGCCGCAATTTACAAACATCCAATTACCGGGAAACTTATCAGAACTCCTTTCCCCAAAGGACTTGAAGGACAGACAAACTACGGACCCAACATCAAGGCGGTAGCTCTGAACCTACATGTTGCGCACATGATCCCACTGAAGAGGACGACGCAAGTAATGAAGGATTTATTTGGAGTCAAATTGAGTCAAGGCACATTGGTTAACCTTAAGAATGCGGCAAGTGTGAACTTAAAAACCTTTCAGGAAGAGGCCATACAAGCTCTCTTGGGAGCCGAGCGAATCAATTGTGATGAAAGCGGTTTGCGAGTGCTGACTAAAAACTACTGGTGTCACATTTATGCGTCGAATCTAGTTTGCTTGTTTTTTTGTCATCAAAAACGTGGAACGCAAGCAATGGTCGAAATTGATATTCTCTCAAAGTATACGGGCAAGCTGATCGTTGATTTTTTTGCGAGTTATCGAAATGTGACGGCAATGGCAGCACTCTACTATTGCATTATTCATATGGTGAGGGAGTTGAGATCGGTTCACGATCAGACGAATGAAAGTTGGGCTCAAAATCTCATTGCGCACTTTTATGATGGTTTGGAAATGAAAGAGGAATCAGGGGGTGCGGTATCAGTAAAGCAAAAAGAAGAGTGGATGAAAGAATTTGAGAGCCTTCTGGAAGAGGGTTCCCAGTTGAATCCAGAACCACCGGATCCTCCTCCGGGAAAGAAAAAAAGAGGACGCAAAAAGAGAACCAAGGGAGGAAATTTAATTCTTCGACTCAAAACCCATAAAAAAGGTTACACCGAATTTTTGAGTGATCCAGCTATTCCATTTACAAATAATGATGCCGAACGACCGATACGAATGCTCAAAGTGCAACAAAAGGTAAGCGGCTGTTTTCGGCAGTTTACATCGAGTCAGGAATTTTTGCTGATGCGCGGATATATCGAAACTCTCAGAAAAAATGGGAACGATGTCTTTGATGGGCTCATTAAATCAATCACAGGAAACGTCCCTAATCTGGCTCAAATCACAGGGCCTGAGTAGTTACAAAATAAACAGCCATAACAGGGGCGCACTTGATCATACATCCCTATATAATCAATCACTACTAAGAGGATTAATGGAAACGCTTAGCCAAAACCAGCTTCGATCTATTTCAGCTTCCAATTCCCCTCTACTGCTCTAGGCGACAAATTCATGTAAAAGGGCCATTTATTTTCGATTATTTGAAAATTGTCCGCAGCACTACGGTTTTCCCCAGATAATCATCTGATCTTCCCCAAGGGACAACAGCCGTTTTCCATCAGGACTCCAACACACCAACAGCACTGGTTTTTCATGAACCTTGAGCACCGCGACCATGCGACGAGTTTTTGTGTCCCACAGCCGAATACTCCTGTCGTCGCCACAGGAAGCCAGCCGCGAACCGTCCAGACTCCAGCTCAGCGAACGAATCCGGCGGGTATGTCCGCGTCGAAGAGTGAAGTCCCTCTTACCGCTTTTTGCATCAAAAACACGAATATTAAAATCTTCCGCCGACACCGCGATTTTATCCCCGTCAGGGCTCCACTCCACTGTCTGAAATTGAGTGCCCCACGCGATTTTCAACAGCTGTTTTTTGCGGGAAACATCCCATATCCGAGCCGTTCTATCCCTACTTACTGACGCCAGTCTTTTACCATCAGGACTCCATGACACTTCCATTGCCTGTTTTTTGTGACCCACCAGATCAAAACTCTCACCGTTCAGATAGGAATACACCTTCACCACATTGCCCATCGTCACCGCAAAAGCATCTGCTTTCGGATTCCAAACGGCACTGCGGTACGCTTGCGGAGTTTCAAATTCTAGACCTTCCTCTCGTACCGCCTTGCCCGCCATATCCCACATTTCAACTGGCTTAGCATTGGCAAAGCCGATCAATAAACGATCCGTTGCCGACGACCAATTCAAAGCATTCACCCACCCCTTCACTTCTCGCAGAGGAGTCCATTTACGCGTATCAAGATCCCACAGCTGCAAGGCATGTTTTTTAGAACTGCCTTTCACTACGATTTTCCGCCCATCTCCAGACCATGCAGCGACTCCAGTGCGGTTCACGATAGGAACCTGCACCCTGTTCCGTGGTCCGGAATGCATTTTCCAAATCTTGATGGTTCCGGCCACGCTTCCCGACGCAAGCCTCACTCCATCCCCGCTCCACGCCAATGACGTCACTCGCTGAGAATGGGCAGGGATCACCTCCCTCTGCTCTCCTGATTGAACGTTCCAGATTCGAATCGCACGATCCGCCCCAACCGATGCGAGGATCTCCCCATCAGGGTGCCAGGCAAGAGCCGCAATTGCTCCAAAATCCCCCACTAATTTGGCAACCTTCTCCCCTGATGGCATCTCAAGAATTTCCACTTTTCCCCCGAGTTCAACGACCGCGAGACGTTTCCCCGAAGGACTCCAAGCCATTTTAGTGTGGTCCGACCTTCCGCCTCCTGGCAGCAACGATCGAACGCTCCCATCCAACGCAGACCAAAGCTTCACCCCCATATAGTTTCCTGATACCACCAAGTATTGTCCTCCCGGACTCCAAACGATTTGATTGGTAAACCGTGTATCATCCAAAACCACCAACCGTTTCTCCGTATCCTTGTCCCAGACACAAGTTTTACTCAATTTCGAATCGAAGTAGGCGAGCCTTCGCCGTGCGGGATCCCAAGTCGGTTTGCCTTTATTTGAAAAATCCAGCTTAGCTGCAGGAGTTCCGCGCTCAATCTTCGAAGTCACTGGATCCCATTGAAACCACCCCCCTGCTCGCGCCACACCCTCAAGCAACTTCCCACCCTCGCTCCAGCCTAATTGACCCAGCCTAGGTACCTGCACCGTCTTGCGCTTCGCACCAGTCGCCACATCCCAGACCAGCAAACCTCCATGCCTCGAACTACCACTTACTATCTGGGATGCATCCGGATACCAAACCAGTTGATCCATATCACTCACACCTGTCTGGATAACAGCTACAGGTTTCTCTACCTGGTCGGATAGGTAGTCCCATTCCCAACCTCGAAGAGACCTATCACCGACAAGCCCCCTCTTTTCCCAACGTGTTAAAATATGCACAATTTGAGTTAAACCGTCGGCTTGCTCAACCAGCTCACAAGCCTGCCTCATCTCCGAGGCATACAGAATCCCCTTCATTCTCGAGTTCAAATAACTCTGCCTCCACGCCACCAGCGGACCGCCAATCAAAATCACCAGCAGCAGCAGCGTCACCGCCGCCGCCAAGCTAGCACCGAGCGGATTTCTTTTTCTCCACCGCCACGCTCGCTCAAACACAGACACCGAACGCGCCAGTATCGGTTCACCGTTCATCCACCGCTGCAAATCATCGATCAACTGATCCACCGATCGGTAACGGCCCGCCGGCTCGCTGTCCATCGACTTGAGCACGATGGTTTCGAGATCCCGATCCACATTATCTGACAATTGCGCGGGTGGGATTAATTTCCCCAAGCGCACATTCTCCAAAATTCCCACCACACTGTCGCCAGCAAATGGCATCTGCCCCGTCAGCAGCTCATATAAAATAGCTCCCAGACTATAGACATCTATCAAGGTCGTCGAACTTTTCTCCCCAGCGATCTGTTCGGGAGCCATATAGCCCGGAGTGCCTGTCACATGACCTGCGAGCGAATGAATCGTGCTACTGTTCAAGCTCTTCGCCAGCCCGAAGTCAGCGACATAAGGTTCGCCCTCGTCATCCAATAAAATATTCGACGGTTTCAAATCCCGATGAATGATCCCGTTTCGATGAGCAAAACTAACCGCCTTCGCTATTTTGATCAATAATGCAACCGTTTGCTTCGCAGGCTTGACCTCCGCATCATCCGCTGCCGCAAGACTACCGCCCGACAACAATCTCATACTGAAGAATACCTCACCCTCTTCCTCCCCCACATCATACACCGGAACAATATTGGGGTGATCAAGTTTGCCCGCGGAAATGGCCTCACGCCGAAATCGGCCCAACTCCCGCCCTGTGAACTCCGAA
Organism: Verrucomicrobiales bacterium; assembly: GCA_021648365.1. Lineage (GTDB taxonomy): Bacteria > Verrucomicrobiota > Verrucomicrobiia > Verrucomicrobiales > DEV007 > JAADHD01. The sequence goes on along the minus strand of JAKISY010000056.1, from coordinate 25,162 downwards.
GGACCGCGCATCATTTTTACCGCGACTTCTCGATTCAAGCTGATCTGCAACGCCCTATAAACATCCGCCGTGCCACCTCTTCCCACACGTTCCAGTATCTGGTAATCACCAATTTTCCGCCCCTCACAAACTGCATCCGCGACCTCAGCTTCACTCGAATCAAAAAACAGCGTAGGGCCACACGGCTCCAAAAAATTTTCGTCGTTGGACTCTTCGTATATCGCCATCAATTCTGACACTTGTCGAAGCAAAACAGAATCCCCCTCACAGGCCTGATTCAAAAAAGCATCACGATCCAACCCTGATGCATGATCAAGTGCCTGCGTGAATATTTTCTGTTCGTCTGCCATCCGTAAGCTCTAGGCGAAATTTATAGAATAATGGGGTCAACTATTTTTGACCTATTTGTCATAGGATTGAATTTCACGCTTCAGCCACGCCTTCGCGTAACTCCAACGACGCTTGATCGTTCGATAAGAAACATCCGACACCTCTGCGATCTCTTGCAGCGTGAACCCTGAAAAAAATCGCATTTTCACTAGATTGGCACACTCCGGATCCGATTTCTCCAATATCTCCAAAGCTTCATGCACAGCTAACAAATCATCATCCGTAGCTGGTGCCACAATTTGCCATTCCTCCAACTCCACCATATTGTCACTGCCTTCCCGCTTCTGACGCTGTCGCGCCCTGGCACGATCAATCAAAATCCAGCGCATCGCCTCCGAAGCCGCCACGTAAAAGTGACCAGGAGTATCAAACTTAGGAAGTCCAGCTTCATTGGAAAGTCGCAAAAACGCCTCATGCACCAAAGCCGTTGCATTCAGCGACTTGCCCTTCGATTCCGCAGACACCTTGCGCGACGCAAGCTTCCTGAGTTGCGCATAAACTTCCGGAAAATAATCAACTGTCCCATCCTGTCGTTCCATTAGCTACCACTATACCCCGCCCCCCATCTATTAGAAAGCATCCTTTGCAAACACATTTCTTAATACTGGATCAATCTCCTCGCAGTGAGAACCCCAACTAATGTAACAAACAAATGTAAAAGTATCATTCGTATTGATACTTTTACAAAATAATGTTACACACTAGTCAGCATGGGCAGCGAAAACACACTCCACGAACTAACAACCGTCACCAGGCAATACCTGGATACAACGCTAGCTCTGCACCCTGATGTCCTGAATGTAGAGCCACCAGCAGGCGTGAAAATTGGTGTGAAAAACCGCTACCAATACCACCAAATCATCCTTTATGGTAAGAGCTTGCTACTCTGCACCCCTAAACAAAATGTAGAGTGGACCCCAAAGAAAATAGCAGACGACTTCATTACGCTCAACGCAGCCGGTCACCTACCCGTGCTCCTAGTTGCTAGGATAACTGCAATTACAAGAACGAGACTGATTGAACGTCAAGTCGACTTTATCGCTCCTGGCAAACAGCTACATCTGCCCAGTCTTCTCATCTGCCTCTCTGACTATGGCCTACCTCACAAGCACAAAAAGGCTCATGCAGTGAGTCCTTCCGCCCAACATCTATTGCTGTATCTGTATCAGAGCCAACACACGCCAACAGGCCACAGTACATGGAGCAATCTTTTTGATTACAGTCGCATCACTATTCATCGCGCCCTACAAGATCTGACTAACATCAATGCCGTCAAAACTAATAGAAAAGGTAAGCTTCTGCAAATCGAGCTCACCGAACCCGGCTACCAGGGGTTCACTAACTTGGTTCCGCACCTGAAATCGCCTACTTCTAAAACCTTTCATCTAGCGGGAGATCCAAGTATCCTCGACACACTTGCAACACCAGCAGGCTACACAGCACTGTCCAATGAAACGGATATTCTTGATAATTCCATTCCGACTTTTGCCATCAGCAAGAGCGCTTTTCAAGCCAACAAGAATTTACTCGGAGAGTGCACCAGCTCCGACTCAGCACAAGCAGTGTGCCTATTAGAAGTATGGAGTTACGCTCCCACTCTCCCGCTCGTAGAAAATACCACTACCGACCACCCTCTGGACAAACTATCACTGTATCTCAGCATGAAAGACATTGCTGACGAGCGCACGGAAAGCGCACTAGAACAACTCATGAACAATATCGCATGGCACAAGGACTAGAACTCTTTAGGGAACACAAGAAGAAATTGCTAAAGAAGTTCTCCAATTTTCAGGGCTGAGCCAGGCAGACGCCATCACCACCTTACAAACAATTTACCTCTAAGCACATGACCATTCTCGAATCCATCAACCTCACTCACCGATCATCCCGCATCCCCCTTCATGAGCTTCAATACCTTCATGGTGAACCCTCTTCTCCCTCACTTCACCTTTTTTGATTCATACCGCTTCCGCATCGCCTCCACATCGAGCGGTTCATTCTTCTTCCTATTCCACCATTCCCCCGCCCGCTTAGCATCCGCCTTTGGGTTGATCGTCGGCATCCGAGCGCCGACCTCTTTGCGCCAACTCGCCAATTGCCCTTGCAACTTGGCAGCCTTCTCAGGATGTTCAGCAGCCAGATTATTCTGCTCTCCAATATCCTCCTTCAGATTATATAGCTCGACCCCCTGATCACCAAAAAACTCAATCAACTTCCAATCCCCCACACGAATGGCTCCACCAGGAATCGAATGATGATAATGCGGATAGTGAAAATAGATCGCCTCCCGATTCAAAGACTGCTGCGCATCTTTAAAAATACCCACTAGGCTCGCTCCATCAATCGGTTGCGCTGGCAAACTCGCGCCCGCAATCTCAGCGAAGGTCGACAACAGATCCGCAGTAGTGGTCGGCTCATGACTCACCGAGCCAGGCTTCACCGCCCCGGGCCACCTTACGATCAAAGGCACCCGCATCCCGCCTTCATACAGTGTTCCTTTTTCATCCCTCAGCGGCGCATTAGAAGATACCACCTCCCCCACTCCAGTATAGATTTTGCGCAGCCCGCCATTATCTGAAGCAAAAACCACCACCGTATTCTGCTCTAAGCCCAACTCTTTCAACTTAGCCAAAATACGCCCGACACTGGTATCCAGATCCTCCGTCATACCCGCATAACGAGGATTATTAACTCCAATAGCAGGCTTTTCCTTTTTTTCGTATTTAGCAATCGTCGCCTCACGAGCTTCCAGAGGGATATGAACTGCGTAGTGTGAGATCGTTAGGAAAAAAGGTTTCTCCTTATTTTTTTCCATAAAATAAATCCCAGCCTCGGTCAGAAAATCAATACTCTTCGGTCCCTTTTCACTTCTTGGATGAGCTTTGTTAAAAACCTTACCCAACTCACGCTCAGTCATTTGATACCCTTGTTTGTTGGGAAGGTGCTGCGCTTCCCTGCCCAAATGCCACTTACCAAAATAACCCGTTGCATAACCAGCTGCTCCCAATACGTCGCCTGGCGTCTTCACTCCCTCTTTCAAATGATGATCAATCTTCGGCACCACTAGCTTCTCAAAAGGACGCCAATGCCCAGGAATGAAATCCGTGATCCCCGTGCGAGCAGAATACTGCCCCGTCTGAATCGTCGATCGAGTAGAAGAGCACACCGGCGTCGCCGCATAGAAGTCAGTGAACTTGATCCCCTCGCTCGCCAACCGATCGATCACTGGCGTCTCGTTAAATTGATTGCCATAACAACTCAAGTCCGGCCACCCCATGTCATCAGCGAGTATAAAAACAATGTTAGGCTTTTCCGCAGCCTGCGTCCAGACCGTCAACCCGCCAAGCATCAAGCCCATCAACCATCCTAAAATCTTTGTTTTTCTTTTCATCAGACGATATTCTCGACGCCAATCAAAAATCTCTCAAGCCACAAAACATACGTGATGACGTAACCTAATCTATCCGATTGACATTTAAACTCCACTATGTGACGGTTGATACCGTGCGTAATTTTCAACAAAGCATAGCTTTCATTTTTGCACTCGCCCTTCTCATCGGTGGCGGGTCAACTGGAGCCTGTGGCATCTGGCAAATGAGTGGGATCGACCACGATCACCACCAAGGTGCAGATACGGTAGTTTTATTTGAAAAGACTGAGTTTTGTGAGCAGCCTTCTCTGCCTTGCAATGATGCCAACAAGGAAACGCCCGATCTTCAATTTTCGATCTCAAGCGATTCCCACAAGTCCTTCTCAAGTCCGCTGATCGCTATCCTACCCGAAGTGGCAATAGTTGGCGCTTCGACAACTGATTCACATTTTGAGCCTTTGGTTTTCTACGAGCCAGCTCGGCCCCTACCCTTCAGTCGACAGATTATCTTCTGTCGCTTTCTTATTTGACGCCGGTTCCTCATACCCGCGACAACCCGCCGTAGCCCTCTGCACTTATCGCTTGAGGTCGGCATTGTTCACTGTCTCTAGCTCCATGTAGCGCTGCGCAGTGATCTAACTTTACTTTATAATTATCATGAATTTTAGAAACCTATTCACTCTTGTCATCATTCTCAACAGTTTGCCTGCCGCCAGCTCAATGGCTGCGGGTAGCGTATCATTACCACTCGAAGGGCTTATCCAAACAGCTCTAGAAAAAAATCGCGACCTCCAAATCGCCGCGCTGGAAATCAAGCGTGCCAAATCGAGAGCACGCTGGTCGGGACGGTTATCCAATCCCCAATTGCAAATTTCAACTTCAAACGATTTTGCAGGGCTCAACGAAGGCGAATCGAGTCAGAACCTGGCTTTTGTGCAGAAATTTCCCGTGACCTCTCGTTTGAAGCAAGAAAAGAACGTTCGCCGAGTCGAGCTATTATTGGCAGAAGCCGAACTAGCAGAAAATCGTCGCGCACTAGCCTACCAAATTCACGGACTGGCAGTAAAACTCTTAGCAGCTAAAAATACTCGCGCCGCTCAATCTCGCCTGATCGGTCTCAACAAAAAAATCACCGATTTTCTTCATGGTAGAGCACAAGTCGGAGAGGCCTCTAAATTAGATGTGACGCAAATGCGTCTGAACGGTCGTTCGTTGATCCGTCAGGCATCCTCCCTAGACGCTCAAATGACAAAACTCTATTTGGCATTAAAACAACACCTCAATATCCCCACCCATCAGACACTCAATGTGATCGGCACATTAACACTACCCGACTCTCTACCTTCGGAAAAAATAGGCTTAGCTACCGTCTTGGAAAACCGCCCAGATTACCTGTCGGCTTTGATCAAAGCCGATGTGGCTCGGGCAGAACTGCTCTTACAAAAAGCCAAACGTTGGCAGGACGTAGGTATCAATCTATTTGCGCAGAGCAACGATGAGATGGATGAACCCATCGGACTAGAGCGCAACACCATGCTCGGCATTGGTTTCTCCATCCCCTTGCCCCTGTTCAATCGCAATCGGCAAGGTGTCGAAGTAGCCGCCATCAACATCGACGCCGCCAAACAGGAAAGCGAAAAACAAAAATTTGTCATCAACAACGAACTAAGCTCCGCGCTACAATTCCGCTCAGCAGCCTGGAAGCTAGCCAACATAGCAGCGGAAAAAGACGTGCAACTGGCGAACCAAAACTATCAAGACTTCAAGGCTGCTTATGAAAATGGTCAAGTCAGCATCATCCAAGTCCAGCGCTCACAAGAGCAATTGATCCAACTCGAAACCGTCGCCCTACAACTACAACGATCTTACCATCTCGCAGATGCCGCCGTCCGCTTCACACGAGGCGACTACCCTAGTTTAAAAGCTCCATCATCAAACTCATCCAACTAATCCCCCCGCCAACCCTAACCCACTCTTTATCATGAAATATTATCTCCTCTTTATTATCCTTATCAGCTCCGCTCTGCTTCCAGGCCTCATCCACGCTCAAGACAAAAGCGATGATAACCGCGCCGCAGCCACAGTGATTCTCGATCAAACTGCAGTGGAAAATCTCCGCATCCAAACGGTAGTAGCAGAAGAGCGCGATTTCGAAGCCACGGTTTTTGCCATCGGCAGAATCGAAGAGATCCCAGAAAAACGCTACGCTGTCTCTTCGCGCATTTCTGGTCGCACCGTGAAAGTGAACGCCTTTGTAGGTGATCAGGTCAAAAAAGGTCAGGTGCTCATCGAGGTCGAGAGCAGACAGCCTGGCGACCCACCTCCGATCATCTCTATCAAGGCGAGCCACGACGGATTGGTAATCGATTCGCACGTTCGTATAGGGCAACCCGTAGATCCAGAATCCGAGTTACTCGATATCACCGATCGCACCAAAATGTGGGCGATTGCCAAAATCCCAGAACAAGCCGCGGCAAAAGTGAAAATCGGCACCAAAGCCTACATCCGCATTCCTGCCCTAGGCGACAGCCTGATCGAGGCCAAAGTCCTGCGCTATGGTGTGACGGCTGACCGAGAAGCTGGCACCATTGAGGGAATATTCGAAATCGCCAACACCAATGGAAAACTCTACCCCGGTATGCGAGCAGAATTCTCCATCGTCACCAGTCAGCGTAAAAACGTATTAGCCGTGCCACGCACATCGGTGCAAGGCGACCCTACCAAACGCGTAGTTTACGTGAAAGACTTTGATCTCCCCAATGCCTTCGTCCGTGTGCCCGTTGTATTAGGTAAACAAAACGAGCGTTTTGTCGAAGTCCTCAACGGGGTTTTTCCAGGTGATGATGTCGTCACCCAAGGCTCCTACTCGCTAGGTTTTGCTGGCGGAGGCAGTGGCATCTCCCTCAAAGACGCGCTCGATGCTGCTCACGGACACGAGCACAACGAAGACGGCTCGGAAGTGTCCGACGACGCCAAAAAAGGAGACGACGGCGCTGAGAACTCCACCCATAAAGACCACAATGAATCTTCCAGCTCTGGCAACCTACCCAAATGGCTGATGATCTACAGTGCGCTGGTGACCTTACTCTTGGTCGTTGTCGCCCAGCTCTACTCGAACCTGCGCAAAACATCAACCTCCGCTTAAACCATGCTGAATTCACTCATCCGATTTTCGTTAGCGCAGCGTAGCTTAGTTCTCGCCGCCGCTTTGGTTTTACTTTTGCTCGGCGTCAAAAAAACCATGGAACTGCCCGTGGAAGTACTGCCAGACCTCACTAAACCCACTGTCACGATCCTAACCGAAGCTTCTGGTTATGCACCTGAAGAAGTCGAGACCCTGATCACGATCCCGCTTGAATCCGCTCTCATGGGCGTGACAGGAGTCAGTCGCCTACGATCAACTAACGACATTTCCCTGTCCTTGATTTTTGTGGAATTCGACTGGGGCACAGACATCTATCAAGCGCGCCAATTTGTGCAAGAGCGACTCATGGGTGCTGCAGATGTGCTGCCAGAAGGGGTCACCCCCTACATGACACCTGTCAGCTCCTTGATGGGAGACATCCTGCTGGTCGGCTTGAGAGACTCGACCGGCAAGACCAGTCCACGCGATTTGCGAGTCACTGCAGATTGGGTGATCTCACGCCGCCTGCAGTCCATACCAGGCATCGCAGAGGTGCTTTCCATGGGCGGAGGAGTCAAACAAATCCAAGTGCAACCGAACCCTGAAAGCATGCTCGCTTTAGGCATCACCTTCGAACAAATACGCGACGCTGCCGCCAATGCGGTAAAAAATACCACCGGCGGATTTTTAACTGAACAAGCACAGGAAATCATGGTGCGCAACCTCGCCATGACCACCGACCTGGATGCCATCGGGGATACAGTGGTGAGTTATCAAAATGATCGACCTGTCCGAATTCGCGACGTCGCCACCGTGGTCTGGGATGTTGAACCCATGCGCGGTGACGCTGGCATGGGTACCAAACATGGCAAGTATGCTACAGATGGACAGGCTACAGGCGACCCCGGCATCATTCTGAGCGTGCGTAAATCGCCAGGATTCGATACCATCGGACTCACTAAGAAGGTGGAAGAAGCCATGGCTGATTTAGAAAAAGCCCTGCCTGAGGGAGCCGAGCTGATCACTCTCTACCGTCAGGCAGACTTCATCAACTTATCTATCGGAAACCTAGAAGAAGCCCTACGAGATGGCGCCATCATGGTAGCCATCGTTCTCTTCATCTTTCTTTTCAATATCCGAGTCACCTTGATCACGCTCACAGCGATCCCGCTATCACTAGCCATCACCATCTTGATTTTTGACATCATCGGGCTCAGTGTGAACTCCATGACTCTCGGAGGCTTTGCGGTAGCCATCGGTATGGTCGTCGATGATGCCATCGTCGATGTGGAAAATGTCTTTCGACGATTGCGAGAGAACGCCATGTTAGAAAAACCCAAAGCTAAACTGGAAGTCATCGCCCTCGCCTCTGCCGAGGTTCGTTCATCCATTTTTTATGCCACGATTCTTATCATCTTAGTATTCATGCCCCTACTCGCTTTGAGCGGAGTCGAAGGACGTCTGTTCACCCCCATCGCCATCGCCACCATCGTCAGCATGGCGGCCTCCTTCGTGGTCTCGCTCACCGTTATTCCGGTGCTGAGTTATTATCTACTCAACCCCAAAGCCGGTGTAGAGCACCACGATGGTTTTTTTGTGCGAATGTTGAAAGCCGGTTTTCTCAAAACCTGGCTGCGCATCTCTCTTTCTCAGCCTTTCCTTATTTTTATAGCCACAGGCATTTTGTTGATATTTTCCTATCAGGCATACACTAAAATGGGCGGCAACTTCCTGCCACCCTTCAGGGAACCTACCGCAGTCATAGCAATGACCACCGCCCCCGGCACCTCTTTGAAAACTACCACAGAGTTGTCCAATACCGCGCAAGACCTTTTACTCAAAATCCCTGAAGTTAATACGGTCGGATATCGAGTCGGACGTGCAGAACGCGGCGATCATGTCGTGCCAGTCTCCACTGTGGAGTTCGAAGTCGAATTCGGAGAATCCGTTGAGCGTAGCCGAGATGAAGTCATTCAAGAGATCCGCACCACCATGCGCAGTATCCCAGGCACCTTCAGTGCGATCAGTACTCCTTTGGCCGACCGCATTGGCCACATGCTCAGCGGCGTCTCAGCCAAAATAGCCATCAAAATCTACGGCCCTGACTTGAACGAACTGCGCCGCCTCGGCACAGAAATCGTGGAAATAGCCCGAGCTATACCTGGTTTGGAAGAAGCTCGCACAGAGCAACAAGCCCCCATCCCGCAACTCAGAATCGAAGTGGATCGCAAACGCGCCCTTGCTTATGGCGTCACACCTGGCGAGTTAAATGAAGAGCTCGCCGCACTGATGGGAGGGCAAGTGGTCGCCGAAGTTTACGAAGGACAGCGAGTCTATGACCTCGTCATTCGCCTGCCTCTAGAATGGCGAGAAAATCCCGAGCGTTTGAAAAATCTCTACATCGATACCCAAAGCGGACAACGCATCCCGCTGAGTTATGTCGCAGAGATCCACAACGCCACCGGCCCAAATACCATCTTACGAGAAAACACCCAGCGCCGTTTTGTCGTATCCATCAACCCCACCATCACCGACCTCAATGCTGTCGTAGAACAACTACAAGCAGAAGTCACCCAAAAAGTGAAACTGCCCGAGAATTACTCGATCGCCTTTGAAGGTGAGTATCAAGCTCAACAGGAGGCTTCCAAAACCATTTTGATGATGTCCACCGTTATTCTGCTAGTAGTGATATTCCTCTTATACAGCTACTTTCAGAATTTCACCTTTGTTCTTTTGGTGCTTAGCAATATACCCATTTCCCTAATCGGAGCAGTTTTATACACTCGCTACACTTTGGATAATATCAGCATCGCCACTCTAGTGGGCTTCATCGCCATCACTGGCATCGCCGCCAGAAACAACATCATGATGATCTCGCACTACCTCCACCTAATGAAACATGAAAGCGAGGGTTTCACCCGCGCAATGGTAGAGCGCGGCACCTTGGAGCGCTTGGTTCCCGTTTTGATGACCGCCCTCGGATCAGGTATCGCTTTGATACCTCTCATCCTCGCCGCCGATGAACCCGGCAAGGAGATCTTGAACCCCGTCGCCATCGTCATCGTTGGAGGGCTGATCAGCTCCACGATTTTAGGGCTTGGCATCACTCCTGCTATTTTTTACACTTTCTGTCGTAAAGCAGCGGACAAATCTCTACAAGCCAACGCGCCTGCTACGGGCTAGATTCAATAAAATCAGAAAACACACCTAAGTCATGAAAACACCAACAAAAAAACTGCTAACCATCACAACCATCATTGCAAGCGTCATCTCATTCAGCGCCTTTGCCCCTGCCCTACAAGCAGATGAAAAAGACAAACCCGACCACAGCCATGAAAAAAAAATAGCTGGTCCCAACGGTGGTCTATTGATCACTTCGGTGACACCTCACCTAGAGTTTTTTGTGACCAAAGAACGCAAAGTGCAAATCACCGCCGTAGATGACCACAACAAAGTCGTCCCTATAGCAGATCAATCCGTCAAAGTCACAGGCGGAAGCCGATCCAAACCCACCCGCATGGAATTCGAAAAAAAAGGTGGCGTTCTGCTCTCTAACAATACCTTTCCCGAAGGAAAAAAGCTCCCCGTTGTGCTGCAAATCAAAGTGACTCCAGATTCGAAAACCATCACCAAGAAGTTTTACCTCGATCAAGGCAAATGCCCCGAATGTGAGTTGGAAGAATACGCCTGCATCTGCGAGCACACCCACTAAGCCCAATGGCACTAGGCCTTATAACCACCCTTAGTACCGTCCCATGCACGACCATCCGCACCCACACAACGAGCCCGACGATCCACAAAATACAGCCGAAGCAGCTTGCGATACCGAAGATGCTTCCTGCTCATCATGTAGCTTCGATCCCGCAGATCTGCGCGTGCAGAAAAGCCAGTCCGAGGTCGAAGCCGACATCGACGCGCCAGTCATCACCCGACTGGCGGTCGAAGGGGTCGATTGCCCCGATGAAGCCGCCCTCATTCATCAAAAACTCGACAAGCTCGCAGGGATAAAAAAAGTCGACGTCAACGTCCTGACAGGGCGCGTCACCATCGGCCACGAAACTAGCGTCGAAGTCGCCACCTTGATTTCCCTCATCAACCAAACTGGACTCAAAGCCAGAATCTTCAAACAACGAGGTCCCGGCGGTTCCGACGAAGAAGGATTCTCCGCGCAAAAAAAACGCATCATCTCCGTTGCCATCTCCTCCATCTTCTGTGGCATCGGTCTAGTGATCGAATGGATGAGCCTCGCAGGCAACTCCGTCACCATCCCCATCTTCGTAGTCGCCATCATCGCCGGCGGCTGGTTCATCTACCCCAAAGCTCTCGCCTCGCTACGCCGCTTGCAGGCAGACATGAATCTACTGATGACTGTCGCCGTCGTCGGCGCCGCTTTTGTCGGCGAATGGTCAGAGAGTGCCGTCGTCGTGCTACTGTTCTCGATCTCCGAACTACTCGAATCCTACAGTATCTCCCGCGCTCGCCGCGCCATCCAATCGCTACTCGACCTCAGCCCCAAGATGGCGCTGGTACAGAACGGACAAGGCGATTTTGACGAAGTGCCAGTTGAAAACATCACCCTCGACAGCATCCTCTCGATCAAATCCGGCGCCCGAGTCCCGCTCGACGGCAAAGTGGTCGAAGGCAAGTCCTACATCAATCAAGCCCCCATCACCGGCGAATCCATGCCTGTCTCCAAAAAAATCGGCGACACCGTATTTGCTGGCACCATCAATGGCGACGGCTCACTGCTAGTCAAAGTCACCAAAGCCTACGCCAATACCATGCTCTCGCGCATGATCTACCTGATCGAAGAAGCACAGGCACAAAAAGCACCCTCACAGAAATTTGTCGATCGCTTTGCCAAATACTACACCCCCGCCGTGATGGCCGTCGCCCTGCTGGTCTTTGTCATCCCACCACTGCTCACCGGGCAAGCCTGGGACTTGTGGTTTTACCGCTCCCTCGTGCTGCTGGTCATCGCCTGCCCTTGCGCCTTGGTCATCGCCACCCCCGTCAGCATCGTCTCTGGGCTCACCATGCTCGCGCGTCGCGGCGTATTGGTCAAGGGAGGTGTTAGCCTAGAGAACATCGCCCACCTGCGCGCCCTAGCGATGGACAAAACCGGCACCATCACCGAAGGCAAACCCGCCGTGCAGGAGATCATCGCGCTCAACGGCAGCGATGAAAAAGAAATCCTCCGCATCGCCGCCGCCATCGACACCCACAGCGATCACCCCATCGCACGAGCCATCATCGAGCACGCCGATGAGAAAAAAATCGACTACCCACGTAGCGAAGATTTCAAAACCATGCAAGGCCGTGGAGCGCAGGCGAGCATCGATGGACACCTCTACTTTGTCGGCAACCATCGCTACGCCCACGAACTCGGAGTCTGCTCCGATGAAATCGAATCCATCCTCTCTGGAATCGAAAAACAAGGCCTCTCCGTAGTGGTCGTGGGGCATCAAACGCACGACGATTGCCCCGGTGAAGTCATCGGCATCCTCTCCGTCGGTGATAAAATTCGCGACAACGCCGCAGCCGCCATCCAAGCCATCCATCAAGCCGGCATCAGCACCATCGTCATGCTCAGTGGAGACAATCAACGCACCGCCGACGCCGTTGCCAAACAAGTAGGCATCGACCAAGCCCGAGGCGACCTGCTGCCCGAAGACAAAATCGATGCCATCCGCGAGCTGTTAAAAAGCGACACCTACGTCGGCATGATCGGCGACGGAGTCAACGACGCCCCCGCCATGGCAATCGCCACCGTCGGCATCTCCATGGGCGCCGCCGGCACCGATGCCGCCATCGAAGCCAGCGACATCACCCTGATGCAAGACAATCTGGAGAAAGTAGCAGAAACCATCCAACTCGGCCGCCGCACCCTCGGCATCATCCGTTTCAACATCGCCTTCGCCCTCGGCATCAAAGCCATCTTCCTACTACTCGCCATCCTCGGCACCGCCTCCCTCTGGATGGCAATCCTAGCCGACACCGGAGCCACCCTACTGGTGATCGTAAACGCCCTGAGGTTACTGAGACATCGAGAAGTGCCCCCCTCTTAACTTAAACTTAAACCTAAACCTAAACCTCCGAGTTAAAGTTTAGGTAAAAGTTTAAGTTTAAGTCTTTTGGTCTCTAATCCCCCTCCGCTTTCTGAATCGAACGGGATAGTGCTTGCATTTTCCATTCAAATGATAGATCTTTACCTCATGATTGTTGAAAAGATTCCGGCGATTGGTGACTTGTCCGCTGAAGATAAATATATTCTTGCCAACGAACTATGGGCTCAAATCGAAACTAACGAAAGTTCCTTACCCTTCGATGAAACCGTCGTAGAACTACTTGAAAAACGCCACCAAACGTATTTAGCAGATCCCTCGAAAGTGACTTCCTGGGACACCATCAAATCTAAACTTGGCAAAAGCTAGCACCGATGGATGTGCTCCTTCTTCGCTCTGCCGAGCTTGACCTTTTTCAAGCCTACGAGTAATCAGGAGAATCTCTGCACAACAAAATCGATGCAACTTTTGAGCAACTAAAAACCCACCCTCAGATCGGCCCCACATTTAAAGAACCTTTCCGTCGCAAGCTCGTCATCAAAACGCCCTACGCTATCTATTACACCATTGAAGGCGAGCGAGTCATCATTCATGCGATCATCGACCAACGACAGAACCCCGATACTCTTATTTCCCGTTTGAGTTAAACCTATTTACCAAATATCTAACTAGGGTATTGGTTCGCTTTTTATTTGCCATATTTCAGCCACAAGCCAGCAGCTAAATCAAAGATTCTCATGCCCCGTGAAACCGTCTATCAATCTCGAGTCAAGGACTTCTCTACACGGGAAAAAGAACTCACCTCCCAATCGGACAAACTCTCTCATTACCGCTTAGCGAGCTTTCTCGCTGCACTACCTCCGGGAGTGGTGGCATCCGTAGGGGATATTACTCCAACACTCATGGCAGTTTTATATCTAGTGAGCGCCCTCTGTTTTGTCGGATTTATTATTTTTGTGATCAAACACCGGAAAGTTTCCCGCGAAGAAAACCGCTTGCGACTTCTCAAAGAGATCAACCAACATTCCCTTTCACGGATCAAACGGGAATGGAGCGCTTTCCCTGTGCCTGAAGCACCTGACAACTTATGCCAACTCCCCCAAGCGAAGGATTTAGACCTGTTCGGCCAAGCTTCACTGTTTCAACTTTTATCGACCCAGCGGACGCCTCAAGGACGTGCCACCCTCGCGCAATGGTTGATTGACCACCCTCCTGCAAAAGAAGTCTTACTTCGCCAAACTTCCGCAAAAGCCCTCAGCGAACACATCGACTGGAGGCAAAATCTCGCCGTGATCGGTGAGAGCCTTGCCGTGGATCAGGCAGTCATCATCCCGCAGTGGCTGAGCAAAAAAATATGGCTAACACCAAAAGTGAAGCTCATCAACTATCTACGTTTTGCGCCGTGGATCACCCTGCTTTCGATCATAGCCACCTTTCTTTTTACACCACTTCCTTTCATCCTTATTCCGCTGGTAGTGCATAGCTACTTCATTCGCAAATACAAAGTTGCGATGGACACATCCCTCTCTGGCTTGGCTAAAAAAGATCAGCAAATTTGGTGCTACGCGGAAATATTCAACTACCTAAAATCCTGCCCTATAGAACAAGGCGAAATCAAGCTGTTGCTGCCAAAAATCAACGAAGCCAATCAAGCGATGGAAAGTCTCAACTTGATTGCCGCGAGCGCCGCCGCTCGGGGTTCAGTCATTCACCCTCTGCTTAATGCCTTCGCCGGATTTGATTTACGAACCGTGAAAAAATTCGAAGCCTGGCAGTTAAAATACGAGAAAAAACTCCCCATCTGGTTCGAGGCACTAGGCGAAATCGAAGCCCTCACCAGCCTTTCCAATCTCTACTACGATGAATCCGATTGGACACTGCCGAGTTTTGAAAAGTCGGGCAGCCTAGACGCCGTCCAGATCGGACACCCTTTGATCAAACAAACTTCCAGAGTCAGCAACGACGTCTCTCTAGGGCCGGAGGGACGCTTTCTTCTTGTCACCGGTTCCAACATGGCAGGGAAAAGCACCTTACTGCGCTCGATTGGTTTGAATCTAACGCTAGCTCAGGCAGGCGCACCCGTTTGCGCAACTTCGATGAGCACCCCCATGATGAAAATCGCAACCAGCATGAGTGTAGAGGACTCCTTGGCGGATGGCGTCTCCTTTTTTATGGCAGAGCTCCAGCGCATCAAACAGATCGTCAAACTCGCCATCGACGAGAATAACGAGGGCCGCAGCGTGCTGTTCCTGCTCGACGAGATCCTGCAAGGAACGAATACCGTCGAACGTAGAGAAATCGTGCAACGCGTCATAGCGCACCTAGTGAGAAATAAAGCGATGGGAGCCATCACCACCCATGACCTCGCTCTAGCTGAGTCGGATGAACTCACAGCACATGCCGATTTGATTCACTTCCGAGAGCACTTCGAGCGCAATCCTGATGGAAAACCTACGATGACCTTTGATTACAAAATTCGCCCCGGAGTCGCCACCACCACCAATGCCCTAAAGATACTCGAAGTCATCGAAATGCCCATTTGAAGCATCACTCCCCCCACTCAAAAACCAGTTCACCCAAATCCAACTCCCGCCCCTCCATAAGCAGCGTGCGCGATCTTTTTTGCTCTTTGCCACTGGCCCAGCGGATATAAAAATCTACCCGCACCGTGATCGGTGCGCGTTCACTTTCCCACCTCCTCAGCGACACCTTGTAAACACCAGGCAAAGCTCGGCGCATCATGTATTCGTCCACTCGATCACCGCGTCTCAACCTGCCTCCGTTATCCGCAAACGATCTATACTGAGACGGTTTTTTCACTTCCATATCCACATCTCCACCGATGCTCGTGACCACAATACGTACATCCGAAGGCATCGCATTCGCTTTGAATAGAGACAAATCCCCCACAGCTTTCCCGTCGCGGGAAAAATAATCCATCAGGGAAATCGTAGCCAAGCTCGGCTTACCTTCTGCCTCAATTTCAGATTGCACTGACTTTTCAAAAAAAATCACCTTCCCTGAAAGTTGCCCAAGATCAAAATACAGCAACGCCCTGCTTTTCTCATCCGAGGTCACCTCAGCTAATCGCTCTAAAACCTCTATCGCCCTTGCAGAATCACCCAACTCCGCCAACCAATAGGCATAAGTGCGGGTTCCTTCAAAAGAATTCGATTGCAACTCGCACAAATTCGATAAAACCCTCAGTGCCAGGTCCGTTTGCTTTTCCTCAAATAACCAACGCGCTAGCTCAACCACCATCGCCATAGATATCGAATCTATGTTATTCCCTCCACGCAACCATTCAAAATACGCCTTTCTCGGTTCTTCGCTTTCACGCAAGGACTTTAAGATCTCCTGGTTCAGACCTACCAACATCACACCCTCCTGCGTTGAGGGAAAAACACCTAACAACTCCTCCTCACCGACATCATCTAAGGTTTCATCACCTAAAGTATCCGCTGGCTGCGAAGACGGTTGGGAAGAGTCTCTACGAACTAACTGCTCCCCAGCCTGCTCAAAAACTGGATCTCCGCTACTCCCCTCATCATCGTCCGAAAAAGAATCTCCTCCGCCACTTGCCGAACCTGCATCAGCAAAAGGGTCCGACAAGCCAGCGGCAAAACAACCGTATTCAGAATAAGGTATCGTCTCCACCACCACCATATCTCCCCAAAGCAGCTCCACATCCACATAACGGCTGCTCGCCATATTATACCCCCTGCGTTGTGCATCACGATACAAATACACTCTCTGCTGCGATCCGTAGGAATTCGGCCCGCCCGCTTTTTCCACCGCTTGCGAGAGAAAAAACGGATTCCCATCAGCATACACCCCAAGCTCTTTGACAAAACCTCGCACCGAAACATACGCCGCTTTTCCAGCATCGGCGGTAACAGGATTTTCACGAAAGGACTGCAACTCCTTCAAGCTTCGATCAAGCCCTTGTGTCCAAGCCTTAAAATCCTGAGCAGACTTTAATGCATTATTCGCTGCTCTGAGTTTTTCCGCCTGAGACAACCACTTTTCATAACGCAGCAAAGACTTCTTATTGAGCTTAGCATCAGGAAAGGCAATGCGCGAAGCTTTCACCCAAATACTCACCACTCTGATTTCCTCTTCAAACTCGCCGTCCACCCAGTCAAACTTGGTAGCATACCAGAGATTTTTAGCCTCCCATGCCCTGACCGCCCGCCTCTTTGCCGTAGGAACTCTAGCCGCAAGCTTGCGCTGATACGCCTCCAGCAAATCCGCCTCAGGAGGAGGGATTTGGTAGCGCACATGATCTGCAAAACTCTCCAAAACGATCAAAGAGGTATAATCGCTCACCAAACGCTCGGCTTCGCAAAAAACGGTGATACTCGCTTGATCATCCAGTTTTTCCAATTCAGCCAATCTCCTCTGTGCCCACACTCTTCTGGTAAAATTCCACACTCCTGCATTTTTTATCAACTCCGCTGTTTTTAAAAGTTTGACCTGCTTTCCACCCGGAACTTGCAAAGTAAGCTCCCCCACAAAATCTTTCGGCAGCTTACCGCTCACGGTAAAAAAATCACCACTCCACGTCACATCCATATTCTCTGCCTCACCCCCAACTACTTGCACATCACTAAGCACGCTGATCATCCGCCCCCACCACCCCTTCTTCGATAAATCATGCCTGCTCACTCCACGGGGAATCAGCCTAGGATCCACTCTTTCGCCTTTCGAAGTGATCAGATGAAAATCTCCCCACGGCTCATCTTTATCCAGCCCCCAAATGGGAGAACTCAATCTGCCATCAGTGAACAACAAAGTCACCCCGTCCCACTGATCGACTTCTATTTGCGAAAAATCAGCTGCACCATCACAGGTCACTTGCTGTAGGTATTTCTCCAAGTCATCTCCCGCATGATTGCCTTTTTTTATCTGAAAACTACGCCCCTCACTCAAACTAGTATTCAAAATTTGCACCTTCACCTCGCAGTCCTGTTGCCATTCCCATAGACGACGCAAAGCAGCGAACTCCTCCTTATGCGATGCCAAACGACGTGAAAAAGAAGCATCCCATATCAATCGAACTTTTTTCCATTTTTCAACCAATCGATCTGACTGCTTGCGAACCGCTTTGCCTTGCACCACAAAGTGCCTCGTCCCGTCTGGCGAACGCTGCATCGCCACGATGGGCTTATCGATCTCTGGTAGCGCTGCTGTCACGCTCAACTCACCCTGCATCTGCACATCGTTTGCCTGCCACCGCCACTGCTGCTCTGCTGTTTTTTTGACCACCTGCTGCAGCCCCTCGGAAGTCAGTCGCGGCACCCTCTCCGCCCCCTCTACCAGGCAAGTAAACTTCTTAATCAACCCTTTGTGTTGCAGTGGCAAAACGTATTTCCCGTCCTTGGCTAAAGTCTGGATGAAACCAATGCGAACACGTTTGTTCCTGTTCGCTTCCAGCGGAAAAATTCGCGTGCGGTAAACATTACCCTCTTCCCGCTCGACCAACCCAGGATCCACCAAACGGCGTTTGATCGATTCATAGGCAGCCCGCGCCTTGCCCTTCTCTACCGCCACGCCAGGGCGCATGTAGCCCTTGATATCCAGCGCATAGGTCGAAACCGTCGCCCCCTCTGGCAGTTGCAAAACAAATTCGCCCTCCTGCTGTCGGCGTGAGTGATTGTAAAACTTCAAATCTAGAATCGTCTCCACCAACAGCCCCGATACTCGCACCTTGATCGACAACTCGCGCAGTTCCAAACTCTGCTTTTCGCCATCCTCCTCAATCGTCAAATCTGGCAAAACCACTTCTGCACCGACCCTAACTAACGTCAGCAGAAAAATAAAAAATGATGTGATCGAAACTTTCATCTCCCCCTCATACTCAATCCTCCCGTCGCACCCGTCATTAATTCTTCTTCTTTTCCTTTTCCTTTTCCAGCGGCAAGCCCACCACCAGAAGATCTACTTTCAAAAAAACCATCACCTTGCGCTCCCGATCCATTTTCATTTCCTCCGCATCAAAGGGGGATTGCACGCCCGCTAGCAGATACTCTCCCGCTATCATCGTCACCTGCGTGGTTAGCTTCATGGTGTAAAAAACTGGCATTTTCGCTATCACCTCATTTTCACCCTCGATGTACCCCCCAAAATCTTCCCAGTCCGTTAGATAGACGATCTCTGGTGAGAGGCTCAAATCAACCGTATGATCATCTGCCCCCAACACAGGGTCGACTTCCAAAGTCGTACCGACATTCCTCGTTTCATAAGCTGTCGCTATCGGCAGCGATCTAGTCTTACTCGCTTCTTTCTTGCTGCCCTCATTTTCATATTCCGTCGCATAGATCACCTCCTGAATCGACTCCACTTTGGCACGCTGCCCACTACGAGCGATCACCATCGCTGTGTCGATCACGTGAGCTTTATCCTCTGCGATCATTTTCTCCAACTTCTTGCGCAAAGGTCCATCATTGCTCGACTTAAACACCCTAGGCTTATTAATCTCCTTCTCCGCCATCAAAGCCGTATAGTCCTGATGCGACAACTCGATCCATTCCACCTGAATCCGCAATTGCTTTGCCATTCTCTCAATCGGCAGATCCCTACCCAACGGATTGAAATCCGCCTCCTGCGCCAAGACCGATAGGGTTCCCGCAAACCCTAAGCATGCAGATAAAAACAAAAATAAATAACTTTTCATACGCTCAGGTTACACGAAAGACCCTGGCATCAAAAGAAAAATCTTATCTCTGTTCAAGGCACAAGTGCCAGCAGACTTAACCTCTTCTTGAACTGAATTTAAAAAACATAAAGCCCTAGCAAGTTCACTCTACGAAAAGTTGATGTAGTGCGGGTGTCCTCACCCGCTGGGTAGTCTAGCGGCAAAGGGGAGCGGGTGAGGACCACACTACTTTACTAGTCCTCATGCAATTTCCCCCTATTAACTTAAACTTCGACTCGAAGGTTTAAGTTTAGGTTAAAGTTTAAGTCGAAGTTTTGATGACCTCGACACTTCAATCCCCCATCCCATCAGCCCCTACTTCACCGCCACCACCATGAAATCGGGACCCACCAGATGCTCCACCCTGCTCTCCTTAAATCCTGCTGCTTTCATCCAAGCCATACACTCAGCTCCCGTGTAATCAAAACCACCAGGTGTTTCCACCAGCATGTTCAAACTCATCAACAATCCAAAAGCATTTTCCTTGCGCTCATCGTCGATCAGCGAATCATAGACCACAAACAGTCCATGCTCAGGCAAGGCATCCCAAGCCTTACGCACCAATATCTTCTTTTGCTCCAGATCCCAGTCATGCAGGATATGTCCCATCAAGATCACATCCACCTTCGGTAAGTCATCGGTGAAAAAATCTCCTCCCACAAACGATAACTTTTCCGCCACACCATTATTTGCAGCGTACTCCTCAAATACTGGCGCCACCTGCGGCAAGTCAAAGCCAATCCCTTTCAAATGAGGTTGTACCTTAGCAATCTGCACCGCTAAGTCCCCCTGCGCCGTCCCTACATCAGCAAAGCTAGCATAATCAGCCCAAGGCAAGTTCTGCGCCATCGTCATATTAGCTCCACGACTGACTCCTGTCATGGCTGATAAAAATTCCTTCAGCTTAGCAGGGTCAGCATACAATTCGAGGAACAAATCTTCACCACCTTTCTCTTCACTCTGCGGTTGACCCGTCTTGATCGCCGTCGTTAGATGCGCCCATGTGGGATAAAGCCGGCTATTTGCCATCTCTAAAATCCCCCCCATATAAGATGCTTTGTTTTTATCCAAAAATAGATCCGTCTCGGCAGTATTTGAATAAATCCCCTGCTCTCGCTTGAGAAAACCCAGTGCTACCAACGCATCTAAAAAATCTCGGGCGCCGCGCTCATGCAAACCCAACCGATCCTGCAAAGCCTGCAAATCCTCAGCTTGTTTTGCCAGTTCCGTAAACAGTTCCATTTCAACCGCGCTCAACAGCGTCTTGGAAGCCCAAAAAGCGGTGCCAGTTTGTAAAATATGATCAGGAGTAATTGGATTTTCAGACATGTTCAACAGTGAACTTGATAGTTAAAAATTAAACAAGGGTTTTTTGTGAAATAACTCATCGCCATCCACTGGCTCTATTGATCTACCTTCTCTTCCACCACCTCCGCTTCGATGATCACATCCGCTTGAGAGCGGTTATGTCCAACTTCCGGAGCAGCGGTTCCATTAAATTCAACGTTGGGATAAATCTTAGCTCTATTTCCTGCCGCTTGCATCTTACCTTTCAAATACTTCCCTAACCATTTTTTTATCACATTGCGAACCCCTGGAACCAGCAAGGAGAAGCCCACCGCATCAGTAAGGAATCCTGGAGTCAGCAACACCGCCCCTGCTACCAAAATCAGCAAGCCATCCATGATCTCATCATGCGGCAAACGCCCTTCATTCAGCGCTTGTTGATAACGCACCAGCGTCCGCATGCCTTGAAACTTAGTCAGCCAAGCCCCCAAGATCCCTGTGGCCAAAATGATGCCAAAAGTAGGAATGATACCAATGTTCTTGCCCAAAGTCATGAACAAGAGCAATTCCAAAACCGGAACGGTGATAAATAAAAACAGCAAACGTGCGAACATAATTTTATCCTAACATACCCCTAATCTATCATTATGCGACCTCGTAAACGCCCTCCATTACGCGTCCTCTGGAGGGGCAAGTTCCACCTTGCCTTCGTTTGCACGGCAAAACCCTCAACCCCTACCGTCCCGCATCAACCGCACTCCACCCTTCGAGCCACCCATACGCAAATAAGGCACGCAGGAGCGTGCCCCTCCATTACGCGTCCTCTGGAGGGGCAAGTTCCACCTTGCCTTCGTAAGCAAACACCCCAAGCTCACAACCTTTCACCATCCCACCTCGATCGCACCCCACCCCCACAAAAAAGCTCCGAACCTCTCGGCTCGGAGCTTTTCTTTTGTCCTTACGAACAAAATCTCTTTGCGATTCGATCTAACGAAGGAACAACAGCTCTTGATAAGTTGGCAAAGGCCAGAGGTCATCAGCGACCAGACCTTCCAACTTATCAGCCACCGCACGAACTTTTAGCATCGCTGGCAGCACATTCTTCGCCCAATCTTGCGGATCTTCACCCGCCGCAGCATGCACTTTTTCCAAAGCCACCACCGTATCTTCCAGATCAGACACCAATCCAGCAACCGAAGAAGCCACGGTGAGATCCGCCGCCAAACCGATTTCTTTCATTTTAGCAGCCGTGCTGACCAGCTCGCTCAAATAACGAACCGACGCAGGGTAGATCATCGTTTTCGCCATTTCTGTCACCAGATTAGCTTCCACGTTCACATGCGCACAGTATTGCTCAGCATAGACCTCACGACGACTGTGCAATTCTTGCTGACTCAGCACATCGTATTTCTCAAACAACTCCACCACTGGCTCACTAGTCAATACCGGCAAGGCATCTGGTGTCGTTTTCAAACAAGGCAAGCCGCGCTTCTCAGCTTCTTCATGCCACTCGCTAGAATATCCGTCACCATTAAAAATGATGTCGCCATGTTTCACCATGATCTCTTGCAACACTTTCTGAATCGCTGCATTCAAGTCCGGAGCTCCTTCGAGCTGACTAGCAATGAAATCGAGCGATTCGGCGACGATGGTATTCATCGCTACCAACGGCCCTGAGATCGATTGATTGGAACCCACTGCGCGGAACTCAAAGCGATTACCGGTGAAGGCAAACGGCGAAGTCCGGTTACGATCACCCGCATCCTTGGGAAGATCTGGCAAAGTATCCACACCAATATTGAGCACACCACGCTGCTTCGAGTTGGTCGCGCCGCCACCTTTGATCTGGTCAAACACATCCGACAACTGCTCTCCTAAGAAAATAGAAATGATCGCTGGAGGAGCTTCATTCGCACCCAGACGGTGATCATTACCCGCAGAAGCCACCACTGCACGAAGCAACGGAGCGTAGATGCTAACCGCGCGAATCACCGCACCAGCAAACACCAAAAACTGTGCATTTTCATGCGGCGTATCCCCAGGCTCAAGCAAATTTTTCTGTGTCGAATTGCCCAGCGACCAATTGACGTGTTTTCCTGAGCCATTAAGACCAGCAAAAGGTTTTTCGTGCAAGAGGCAAAGCAAGCCGTGTTTGTCCGCCACCTTTTTGAGTGTGGTCATGACCAGTTGCTGGTGGTCAGATCCGACGTTAGCCGACTCATAAACTGGTGCGATCTCATACTGACCAGGTGCCACTTCGTTGTGACGGGTCTTAGTAGGGATTCCCAATTTATAAAGCTCACGATCGATGTCATACATGCAAGACATCACCCTCTCCGGAATCACACCAAAGTAGTGATCATCAAACTCTTGCCCTTTAGGAGGTGAAGCACCGAAAACCGTGCGACCCGCTGCCAACAAATCAGGGCGGCCAAACGCCAACTCTTTGTCAATCAGGAAATACTCCTGCTCAGGACCCGCGCTAGCTGTAATCTTGGTGATTTTTTCATGTCCGAACAATTCAAGAATGCGGCGAGACTGTTTTTCCAAAGCCTGCATCGATTTTAAGACAGGAGTCTTTTTATCAAGAGCCTCACCCGTCCACGAAACAAATGAAGTCGGGATGTTCAGCGTCGTGCCATTAGGATTCTCAACTAGGTAAGCTGGGCTGGTCACATCCCATGCGGTGTAGCCACGCGCCGTGTGCGTCGCACGAATACCGCCATTAGGAAAAGACGAAGCGTCTGGCTCACCTTGAATCAAGGTCTTGCCTTTGAAATTCGAAATCGCCTCGGTTCCGTCGGGTGACGGATCGTAAAAACTGTCGTGTTTCTCCGCTGTAAATCCAGTCAATGGGTAAAAAACGTGAGTGAAGTGGGTCGCCCCTCGTTCCATCGCCCAATTTTTCATCGCCTCTGCAACATCATCAGCGATCGATTCATCCAGCTTCATGCCTTCTAAAATCGTCTTTTTGATCGACTCAAAAGTCTCAGGACTGAGCACTTCTTTCATCGTAGCGAGATTGAAGCTATTGATGCCAAAGACACTTTCAGGTGATTCGTCAGAAAAATTGACGCTATTTTCTGTCGCACATCGATTAGCGATATTTGACACGGCTGCCGTACGGTTGGTTGTTTTCATGATTCTGTTTCTTGCTTTTTAAAAGATGCCGATGTAAAAACGTTGCATAGTTTCGAATCGACATCTTCTATAAAGCACGGATTGTGCCAAGTTGAAAATAGGAATGATTGAATTATCACCATATCATCAAATTGAACTAGCCCCAGCTTGGGAGGCTCTGCGCGACAATCCGCCCGACCACGACCAGGTGATCCGCACGATTTCCCGCAAAATGCTCAACGACAATCCCTTGATCCAAGGGGATTTGGTCTATGCAGGACACGATACCAAGGCAGAATTCCCTCTCGCAGAGGAATACCCCGTGCACTTTCGCAAAACCTATTACCCCGGAGCCTTCCACAAACCTCCACAACAGGAATACGATCACCATTTGCAGATTTCTAAAATCCTCGACATCCCCGCCCCCATCGGAGCCACTCCCAAAACCTTCCGCTCCTGCTTGATCCCTGGCTCTCCGCTCAACAAACTCTCACCCTTTGGCGTCGAACCGCTCGACCACAACATCGCCGTAGCGGAAGAACAAACCACCACTTCCCTAATCGGCTTGTGGAACCTGCTCGAAACGCTCAATCAACAAATCACCCTCCTACACCAAGCTGGCATCGCCCACGGCGACCTTTTTTTCCACAACGCCATCGTCCCCAGCTCCCCCATCGGCGTTTTCCTCATCGATTTTGAACTCGCTATTGAAAAAGGCAAAGTGGAAGAAGACGTCTGGGAAAAAGCTCGCCTATCCGATTTAGAAGAACTGCACCGCACCGCCACCTACATCCAATGCGGACTAGGCAAACAAACCAGTGCCCTCGCACAAGCCTCCCTCAGCCGTCTGCC
Organism: Verrucomicrobiales bacterium; assembly: GCA_021648365.1. GTDB lineage: Bacteria > Verrucomicrobiota > Verrucomicrobiia > Verrucomicrobiales > DEV007 > JAADHD01. The sequence goes on along the minus strand of JAKISY010000056.1, from coordinate 257 downwards.
CGAACTCTTTGACAAAAACGCCTCCCGCTTCCAAAAAGCCATCGATCGCCATTCATTTTTGTGAGTTCACTCACTGCTTGAAAAAAATATTCTCTGTTCCCTCTATTGCCTCCTGTTCAAAAAAGTCTTCTGTAGTAGTCGGGTTACCTGAAGTTGCTCGATGAGGGATTTTGAACAGGAGTTAATGGAGCAAACAGAGCGAGGATGAAAAGGCGTTGAGTGGAGGTGCGTGGGTTTTCAGTTTTCGAAATAACGAA
>JAKISY010000055.1 GCA_021648365.1 Verrucomicrobiales bacterium | reverse complement strand
CATGGCCGCTAATACGGATTCAAACGGACGATTTCACTCCGACTGGCTAAGCATGATGTTCTCCCGGTTGAAAATTGCTCGAAACCTTCTCCGGGAAGATGGAGTTATTTTCATCTCGATCGACGACCATGAAGTTGCAAACCTTCAGAAACTCTGCGCTGAAGTGATCGGCGCCGACAGCATTATAGGCACAATTTCCAATAGACGCAGGCAGGTTGCTGATAATCGCAATCTCCACCGCCTATCGACTGACCATGAATACATTCTGGTCTGTGCTAAGAGCGAATTCAGAATGACTGGAACTGATAAAGACTTGTCAAAATATAGTAACCCGGACAAAGATCCTCGCGGTGCCTGGATGAGTGACAATATGACTGGGCTCGCCAATAAGGAGGCCCGACCAAACCTTCACTATGACATAGTAGATCCTGAAACAGAGATATCCTACCCACCCCATCAATCACGGGGCTGGGCATACGAAAAATCACGGATTACAAAACTCATTGAAGAGACGCGTATCCTTTGGCCAAATAAGCCAGATGGACGACCCCGCATTAAGCGATTTGTCCAAGAACTTAAAGACACGGTAACCGGCTTTTCTACGGTCCAGAAGCTTGGCTACACAACTGAGGGAACGCGTGAGATGATTGCGCTTATGGGACAGAAGGTCTTCGACTTCCCCAAGCCTGTTAGCATGCTCCGAAGCCTTTGTGGCCAAGCAATAAAGAGGGATGAAGACGACATCATCCTCGACTTCTTCTCCGGCTCCGCCACCACCGCGCACGCGGTCATGAAACTCAACGCAGAGGACGGTGGCAATCGGCGTCACATCATGGTGCAACTGCCTGAAGCCTGCGACGAAAAATCCGCTGCCTTCAAAGCCGGCTACTCCACCATCGCTGAAATCGGCAAAGAACGCATCCGCCGCGCCGGCGCCAAAATCCGTGCCGAACTCGAATCCCAACTCGAAGGAGAACTCCCCAAATCCGACAAACACCAAGAAATAACCGCCAAGCTCGCCAATCTCGACACCGGCTTTCGCGTGCTCAAAGTCGATAGCTCCAACATGGCAGACGTTTATTACCACCCCGACCAAGTCAGCCAAGACGGGCTCGAACTCCAGGTCGAAAACATCAAATCCGACCGCAGCCCCGAAGACCTGCTCTTCCAAGTCCTGCTCGACTGGGGCGTCGAGCTGTCGCTCGGAATTAAGAATGTGGAATTAGAAATTAAGAATTCTAAAGGCAAGCCCTACACCGTCTTCATGGTGGATGACAATGCCTTGTTAGCCTGTTTTGATAGCGGGATCACCGAAGAAGTCGTACAGGAGATGGCAAAACTACAACCCCTACGCGCGGTCTTCCGCGATGCCTCGTTCACCAACGACGCCACCAAGATCAATATCGAACAGATCTTCAAACTCATCAGCCCACACACCGAGCTGAGAACCTTGTGACTTTTATGACAAGCGCCGCCGAACTACTCAAAGAGCTCAATACTCTGGATGAGCACCCGACTTTGGAAGCGAAGAGCTGTGCTGGCGACCAGATCGGCAAATCGTTTTTTGAAACCGTCTGTGCGTTTTGCAATGAGCCCGGACAGGGTGGTGGTCGCATCCTCCTTGGCGTGGCTAAAAACCAAGACGATTTTTTTGGAGGATATGAAGTCATCGGCGTAGGCGACCCAGATAAAATTCAGTTGGATATTGCCACTGGCTGCTCGGAAAAATTCAATCTTCCGATTCGTCCTAGAGTTACCCCAGAAGAATACGGTGGGAAGGTCGTGCTCATTGTCGAGATCGAAGAGCGGGCGCCCAGTGACAAACCCGTGCACTTCATCAAAGTCGGTCTGCCAACAGGTGCTTGGCGGCGCGTCGGCTCCAGCGACCAACGCTGCACCGATGAAGACATGGTGGTTTTCTACGGGAATCGCAGTGGAGAAAGTTATGATTTGTCGATTCTAAGTTCAGCGGATTTATCAGATTTCGACCCAGATGCGATTGAGTATTACCGAACGCTTCGAAAAAAAGTAAATCCACAAGCAGAGGAATTGACGTGGGACGATGAAGAGCTCTTACAAGCCTTATCTGCAGTGAAACGTGAGGGTGACGTTTGGAAACCTACTCTTACAGGCTTACTCCTTTTTGGTTCGCGGATAGCACTGCGGCGCGAACTGCCTATGGTGAGAGTGGATTACATCCGAGTTTCTGGAAATGAATGGGTCAGCGACCCTGAGCGTCGCTTCGAAAAAACCATCGACATGCGAGGTTCCATCCTGCAATTGGTGGACAGAGTGCTAGCTGCCGTGATGGACGACCTACCAAAAGGTTTCGAACTCAAGGACGGAGATGTGCAAGCCAAGACCCCCACCTTACCCTCAACGGCATTACGGGAAGCGATCGTCAATGCCTTGATGCATCGCTCCTACCGTGAGCATCGACCGACTCAGGTTATCCGCTACAGTAATCGCGTTGAGATACATAATGCTGGATTTTCATTGAAAAATGAAGATTCTCTCGGGGAAACCGGCTCCCAACTTAGAAACCCTACCCTTGCGGCTGTTTTTCACGAAACCAACACCGCTGAAACTAAGGGTAGTGGCATCCGTATCATGCGTCGTCTGATGAAAGAAAGCGGATTCAGTTTACCCACTTTTGAATCCAGCAGAGCTAACAACTATTTTGTCAGCCGTTTTCTGATGCACCACTTTCTTTCGCAGGGAGATATTCGCTGGTTGCAGCAAATTCCACAGTCCATCACGGATGCCCAGAAAACAGCCTTGATTTTCATTCGAGAACAAGGAGCCATAGATAACCAGACACTACGTCAGCTTACTGGAAGTGATGTGCTCACCGCCAGCCATGATCTCCGGCAATTGCGGGACCTGGATCTCATATCCCACCAAGGAAAAGGCTCCGCTAGCTATTACCTAAGAGGAGAAAAATTCCCTAAATCGCTCACTGAACTGATTGAGGTCAAGGGCAAAAGTGAGCATGGCACTTTAGCTTCCGAGCATGGCACTTTAGCTTCCAAGCATGGCACTTTAGCTTCCAAGCATGGCACTTTATTTCAAGAAATCCCACCTGAGTTACAATCGGCTATACTTCTACTGGGAAAACGTCCGGGTGAAAATATCCGTCCAATTATTCAGCAATTATGTGCTATTCGAGCATTTTCTGTGGCTGATCTCAGTATTTTGTTGGGTAACAGGAACCCGCGAGCTCTCAAAGCCAAGCATCTTAAACCGATGATTCAGCAAGGCATATTAACCTACAGCTATCCGGATATGGAAAAACACCCAAAACAGGCTTATGAGACGGTAAACAAGTCTTAATTTTCAATTCTGCCTCCCATGAAATTTCAATTCACTAAAAAAGCCTACCAAACCGCTGCTGTCGATGCGGTGGTGGACTGTTTCGCTGGTCAGCCGAAGGCGGAGGGCATCAGTTATCGCTTGGATCCTGGTAAGCTGGCAGCTTCACAAAACCCAAGTGAAGATCAGGGCTTGATGGACTATGCGGCGGAAGCGTTTCGTAATGCGGCGATCGCTCTCGATCCTGAAGCGGTGCTCGCCAATGTCAAACAGGTGCAGCGGCAGCAAAACCTGCCGCAATCTAGCAAACTGGTGACCACCAAAAGCGCCGGCCTCAATCTCGACATCGAAATGGAGACCGGCACGGGCAAAACCTATTGTTATATCAAATCGATGTTCGAACTCAATCGTCGCTACGGGTGGAGCAAGTTCATCATCGTCGTTCCAAGCATCGCTATTCGCGAGGGAGTGCAGAAGTCTTTCGAGATGACCGCCGAGCATTTTCTCCGTGATTATGGGAAGCAGCCTCGATATTTCACCTACAATTCCAAGCAGCTTCACAATCTCGAAAGTTTTTCCTCTGGTTCAGGGATCCAGGTGATGATCATCAATGTTCAGGCTTTCAATGCGCGCGGTAAAGATGCCCGCCGCATTTATGAAGAGCTGGATGACTTCCAGTCTCGTCGCCCGATAGATGTGCTCAAAGCCAATCACCCTATTCTTATTCTGGATGAACCGCAAAAGATGGAAGGGACGGCAACGACTAAGGCTCTAGCTGAATTCAACCCGCTTTTTGTGCTGCGTTATTCTGCCACCCACAAGACTGAACATAATAAAATTCATCGTCTCGATGCTTTGGATGCTTATAATCAAAAGCTGGTAAAGAAAATTGCTGTGCATGGCATTGCACAAAAAGGGCTCACGGGAACCAATAGTTTTCTCTACCTTGAATCCATCGTGATTTCAAAACAGGCTCCGGTTGCGCGGCTCGAATTTGAAATAAAAACCAAAGCGGGCATCAAGCGGTTTTTGCGTAAGATCGCCAAGAATGACAATCTTCATGAACTCTCTGGTGGGCTGGAGCAATATAAAGGTTATGTGGTCGCGGATATCGACGCTATTCACGATACGCTTAGCTTCACTAATGGGGAGGTGATCACTGCGGGGCAGGTCTTTGGAGATATCAACGAAACGGCCTTACGCCGTATTCAAATTCGCGAAACCATACGGGCTCATTTTGAGAAGGAGCAGCGCCTGCACGGGCAGGGAATCAAAGTGCTCAGCCTGTTTTTCATCGATCAAGTTGCCAAATACCGTCTCTACGACGAAAACGGAGAGCAGCAACTCGGAGAATACGCCCAGGTTTTCGAGGAGGAATACACCAACCTTCTCAATGAATTTCTCGAACTTGAGGATTCTCCTTATCAGAAGTATCTCAAAAATATCGAGGCATCTCGAACTCATAATGGTTATTTTTCCATTGATAAAAAAGGCAAGTTGACTGATCCAAAAGTGAAAGCACGAGGTGAAGGAGCGGGTACCACTGATGACGTCTCTGCTTATGATCTCATTCTCAAAGATAAAGAACGCTTGTTATCATTTGATGAACCGACGCGCTTCATTTTTTCTCATTCAGCACTCCGTGAAGGTTGGGATAATCCTAATGTTTTTGTGATCTGCACACTCAAGCATAGCGATAACAGCGTCTCTCGCCGTCAGGAAGTTGGGCGGGGCATGCGGCTCTGTGTGAATAAGTTTGGCGAACGCATGGACAATCCTGCCACCGCGCATGACATCAATGTACTTACGGTAGTGGCTAACGAATCCTACGAGGATTTTGTCAAAGCGCTGCAATCTGATATCGCAGATACCCTCTCTGCTCGACCGCGCAAGGCGGATGAAAAATATTTCACCGGCAAGGTGCTCAAGGACAGTGAAGGCGAAGAAACGGTCGTGGCTGCGGCGATGGCCAAACAGATCTACCGCTACCTGCTGAAGAATGATTACACGGACGACGAGGATAAGATCACGGAGGTTTATCACAAGGCAAAAGCAGAGGGCACTTTGGCTGCCCTGCCGCAAGATATCGAAAAGCATATCAAGCCAATTTTTGAATTGATCGACGCGGTTTATTCCGATGCGGCTTTACCAGAAATCGATAATAATCGTGCGAGCAAAGAGAATGTGCTGAACGATAATTTCAACAAGAAGGAATTCCAGGTCCTATGGGAGAAGATTAACCGCAAGGCGGCTTACACGGTCGATTTTGATAGCGACGAGCTGATCATAAAAGCGGTGCAAGTCCTGAATGATGAGCTGCGGATCACCAAGCTGCAATTCCAAATCAAGCGTGGTGAGCAAGACGATAATATCGATGAGGCTGACCTTGCTAGTAAAACGAGTTTCACCGTGCAAGAGCAGAAAACTGAATGGAACACTGGCAGTATCCGATCAGTTGTCCGCTATGATCTCATTGGCGAGATCGCCGAGTCTGCTCAACTGACCCGCCGCACGGTCGGCGATATCCTTAAAGGATTAGAGCTACCTGTATTCAATCAATTCAAACACAATCCCGAAGATTTTATCGCCAAAGCCTCCCGGCTGATCAAAGAGCAAAAGGCGACTATGATCATCGAGCACCTCACTTACAATCCGATTGATGAGCGTTACGATTCGCACATTTTTGCCACAGAAAAAGGTAAGGAAGATTTCAGTAAGGCATTCAAAGCAAAAAATCACATTTACGATTACGTTTTCACCGATTCCAAAGTAGAACGGACTTTTGTGGAAGAGCTCGATGCCAGTGCCGAGGTGACGGTTTACGCCAAGCTGCCGCGCGGCTTTTTCATTCCCACGCCTGTTGGGGACTACAATCCGGACTGGGCGATTGCCTTCGAGGCGGGCAAGGTAAAACATGTTTATTTTATCGCCGAGACCAAGGGCTCACTGAGTTCATTAGAACTACGTGAAATAGAAAAAGTGCGCATCGATTGTGCCAAAAAATTCTTCGCTAAAATTTCATCAGATCAAGTTAAATACGATATGGTGCATAGTTATGAGAAACTGATGACCTTGGTGTCGTAAGATTAGCTGCGAAGGTTTTACCTTTAATAAAGTGAACCGTTTCGGACTGACTCACAAGCGCACTTCGATAGCTCCAGATTCCGTCAAGCGCACGGGGTAGGTCTTGAGACCTTCTGTCGCTGGACCTGAAAGGGCAGCTCCCGTTTTGAGATCGAACTCGGCATAGTGCCAAGGGCACATCACGCAGCCGTCTTTGACCGGGCCATCGACGATGGGAATACGGGCGTGACTGCAGCAATCCTCGAGCGCGTACCATTCACCTTGATGATGAAACACTGCGATGCTGAGCTCACCCGATTCTTTCGGCAAAGTGAAAGCTTTACCCTGATCTTCTGCAATCTCATCGGCTTGACCTAGGGCGATCCAATCGCCATCGATCGAACTATTTGCGATACTGGTCATGCGCAGTAAGGGGGAGGGATTTACGAAGGTCAGAGGAGATTTCACCTCTCCTCTGACTCATCATGGGCAGGATGCCCATGCTACGGCTACAATCAAGCGTCTAGCGTCGCGTTCCAGGCGCGGATGCGATCTCCTTGGTCTGCAAACAGCTCATCGGTGCTGTCGAGGATCTCGATAGATTTGATTGCATCACCTTGAGCGATGGCATCGACCACGTCTTGTCCTTGTGTCACTTCGCCAAAAACGGAATGTTTCATGTCCAAATGAGGAGTCGGGCCGTGAGTGATGAAAAACTGACTGCCATTAGTATTCGGGCCAGAATTTGCCATCGAAAACATGCCCGCTTTGTCGTGAACACGATCTGCTTGGAATTCGTCTTCGAATTTGTAACCCGGACCACTGGTTCCCGTTCCCGTGGGATCACCTCCTTGAATCATGAAATTCGGGATGACACGGTGGAAAGTGATGCCGTCATAATAACCTCGTTGGGCGAGATTGAGAAAGTTCGCAACCGTAGTTGGCACATTGCTAGCGAACATGGTGGAGTGAATGTCGCCTTTGTCAGTTTTGATGATGATTTTGATGTCTTCTAAGCTCATATCTGGACTGTTCCATTTCCTTGGTAAAACTTCAAATGGCTTTTGTTTTGATTTTATACAACAAATACTATTGGCAATAGCACTGCTTGTGGCTAATTCTGCTTCATGAAGACTTGCAAAATAGCTGGCATTAACTTTGATCACTTTCACATGGGCGACCTGCTACGCATGGTGCACGAGCATCCCAATGCGGAACTGGTGGCGATCTCTGATGAAAAACCTGAGCGCTTGCAGGAAGCAGCGGAGAATTTTTCTTTGTCTAGCGAGCAGGTGTTCACCGACTACAGGGAGTGTCTGGAACGAACTCAACCCGATTTGGTGATCCTTTGCCCTGCAGCAGCGCGACATTCTGAGTGGGTAGAAAAAGTGGCGCCTTACGGTGTACATGTTTTAGTCGAGAAGCCTTTTGCCTCATCCTTGGCAGAGGCTGATCGCATGATCGAAGTGATGCGAGCAAGTGGTAAAAAGTTAGCCATCAACTGGCCCTTGTGTTGGGCTCCCGTGCAGGCGAAGGCGCACGAGCTGATTAAGGAAGGTCTCATTGGCGAGGTTCTGGAGGTGCACACTTATGGAGGCAACAGTGGTCCTCTGCGTCATGGCGCTGATAAAAATACCCGCGAACCGAGTGCGCAAGAAAAAGCAGCTTCGTGGTTTTATCAAAAAGCTGAAGGTGGTGGTAGCTTGATGGATTACATGGGCTACGGCACGACCCTAGGTACTTGGCATTTAGGTGGCAAAAAACCCATAGAGGTCAGTTGCATGGTCGATCTACCTGCGGGACTCGAGGTGGACGAACATAGTGTAACCACAGCTCGCTACGCTAGCGGTTTATCTACCTTTGAAACTCGCTGGGGTACTTTCACCGATCCGTGGATTTTACAACCGCAGCCTAAATGTGGTTTTGTGATCATTGGTGACCAAGGTACGCTGAGTTGTTACGAATATGAAAAAATTGTGCGAGTGCAAACCAACGATCGACCAGAAGGCTTTGAGGTAGAGGTGCCTGACTTGCAGCCACCCTTTGTCAATCCCATTCAATATTTCATCCATTGTTTGCAGAACGACTGTGAAATCGAAGGACCGCTCAGTACCGACATTTCCAGAATCGGACAACAGATTGTGGATACCGCGATCAAAAGCGCCGCAGAGAAACGCACCTTACCATTATTGCCGTAGTATTGACAAACTGCTTATTTTATGGTGCATTCAACAAACTATGAATGCACTCCCTAAAAAAATTGCAGCCGTCTCCCTTCTCGCTACACTCTCACTCACCAGTTGTGAAACTCTGAGCCCTGGCGCTTCCGCAGGTATAGCTGGAGGTATCGCAGGTATAGGATCAGGTGTGATCGGACGTGCGGCTGGCCTTTCTTCCACAGAATCTGCTATTCTCGGCACAGCGGTTGGAGTCACCACAGCAGTGATCGTTTATTCTTATCAAAAAAGAAAAGCAACCCAGCGCGAACAAGCTGCTGCTGCTGCTAGAGTGGTTAAGGTGAAGAAGAAAGTTAAAGCCAAATCGAAATCTGCTCCTAAAACTCGCTACGTGGCGGTTCCTGCAGAAAAATCGGATACGGTGATGCTCTACGACACCAAAAAAGATAAAATGGTCAGCGACTCTGCCTACGAACTCGAAAAAACTCCCAAAAAAGGTGAAGTGGTGAAATTTGGTTCGGTCAATGCTGAGTATGTGGGGATTTGATTCTCACTTTTTGCTCGCTTCATAGGCGGCTTCTTTAGCTGCGTGTTTTTTATTCCAGACTTCAGCTGAGCGACTTTTACCCCATGCGTTGTAGAGATTGACTAGTCGTAATAGGGCATACTGCAGCTGCGAATGGGCAGTGTTGTTTTTCGCTGCGTGTTCTGCCATGCCATTGTAGCCATCTAATAAAAAATCCTGTGCGTCATCATATTTTTTCAGATCCGTGAGCAATTCGCCCAGTAGAGATTGGGTATAATAATAACGAAAGTCCTCACCAGTCAGTATCTTTTGCAAAACAATGACTCGCCGGTAGAGCTTTTCACCTTCTGCCAAGCGGCCAGTTTTCCAATTGGCATAAGCTAGACTGTTCATCGTGGCGACCGTTTCTAGATTTTCTTCGCCGATCACTTTAATCATCGATTCGAGCGTTTTTTCATGTAGATCGGCAGCCTTTTTCCACTGTCCAGCATTGATGTAAGTATTGGCTAGGTTATACTTTGCTCGCAGCGTATCTGGATGCTCAGCCCCTTGCACCTCAATCCGCAAAGCGAGTGTGTTTTTATGTAAATCTTGAGCTTCTTTTGCGCGTCCCGCTATGTCATAAGAATGGGCGAGGTTTTGCATCGCAGCAAGTGTGTCGGGATGACCCTTACCCAAAACTTTAGTGAAAAGTTGCAGCACTTTTTCCCGCAGTTCTAAGGACTCCTTATTCCTGCCTAGAGTTTCGTAGGAAGAAGCTAAACTGCCCATCGAAGAAATCGTCTCCGGAGATTCCGCCCCAAGAATTTCTGTTCTTAGTTTCAAGGTTTCCTGGTCTAAAGCAATAGCTTCCTTGAAACGCCCTGCCCTGCGGTAGGAAACCGCTAAGTTGCTAGACGAAGTAAGCGTATCTTCATTTTTTGCACCCAGCACCTCTTTTTTGATTTGTAGATTTTTTTCACGCATTTCCAGCGCGTCTTGGTGGCGCCCTGCTCGTTGATAGGCATTGGCAAGCACGGTGCGCGATTTGAGGGTGTAAGGATCCTTCGGTCCAAGTTCCGTCACGCGCAAGGCAAGGGCTCGCTGCAGTTGAGGAATCGCCTGGCGGGCTTCGCCAAGATACCAATAGGAGGTTCCTATAGCGCTGCGAATAGTAGCTTCTACTTTGGGTTGATCGGCAAAAGCATTTGAGATCTGCGGTTCGGCTGCGTCAATAGCTTCACGAATAGTGGCGTTGATACCTAAACCTCCATCCTGTTGTTTAGGCCGCGCAGCTGCGAGCACTTTGGCATTAAAAAATAGCAGCACATCTTTGGCTTCTTTCTCTGACTGCATGGCAAGTTCGCGTTGTTTTTCTGCTATCACTTTAGCAGCCGTAGCGGTTTTTGCCGATTTTTCAGCAAGCCCCCGTTGCTCTTCTGCTACATTTTTTTGCTTGGTAGCTTCTGCTGCCGCCTTCTTCGCCAACTCGGTTTGCTCTTCTGCTCGGTCGCGTTGTTTGGTCGCTTCCTTTTCAGACTCCACAGCCAATTCCCGTTGCTGTTCAGCTACGACTTTTTGTTCGGTCGCCTCTTTTTCTGCCTTGAGTGCCCACAGGGCTAAAAAAGACGTCATCACCGCTACCACACAAACCACTGCTACGATGGCTAACAAGCGATTGCGTTGGCGTGTAGCTTCGCGCCGTTTCAACCGATCAAAACCGACTCCCAAGATGCCCGCGATCAACTTGAGCTTGGCATCCGTTTTGCCATCTCCTTCATCGCGCGCGTCTGCCGCGATCGGCTCGGCTCCGCCAGCTACCAATGCAGGAGGAAAACATCCTGGAGGATCACCACTAACGACGAGAGCATATACTCGCTGCTCATTTTCAGGTTTGAGATTGCGAAAAATTTCGATCTCAGCGTTCACGTATTGTGAAGCTGCCGAATTTGGAGAGCACAGCACAATAAGATTCTCCGAATCTTCGAGAGCCTCTTGGATGGTATCGGCGAGAGAACCTGAAGCAGGCAATTCGTCACGGTCCCGAAACACCGGGCTGAGGCTACGGCTTTTTTTGTCACTTTCCCCTGGCGGGAAAGCATCGATCGGCACGTGGTATTGCTCCAGCGCCTTGTGCAGCCACTTCGCCCATTTAGAGTCACGGTGGGAGTAGCTGATAAATGCTCGGTAATGTTGGTTGACTCGTGGCATGATGATAAGTGATATAAGAAAGTGCATCAGCGAAGGTAAGCTAATGGATTTTTCTATAAAAAGTGCTTCGTTGATCAACTCTTGCGCTTAGATGTGCTAGTATAGTGTCCATAGCATGAAACGACTTCTCTCACTCGATGGCGGCGGCATACGCGGAATATTCAGCGTTGCCATTCTGGAACGCATCGAAAATATCCTCAGAGAGCGTCATGCTCCAGAAAATCCTAACTTTGTATTGGCGGATTATTTTGATTTCATTGGTGGCAATAGCACCGGTGCCATCATCGCTGCGATGTTGTGCAAAGGCATGTCGGTACAAGAAGTGCGCGAAAGCTATGAGCAGCTCGGCCCGATTGTTTTCCGCCGCAAACCTTTTTGGCAGTCGTGGCGCAGCTTTTACGGATCAGCAGCTTTCACAAAACTGCTCAAGGAAAACTTCAGTGAATCATCTGGTAAACCCATGACCCTGGGGTCGTCGCAGTTGAGAACGTGTTTGATGTTAGTGATGCGCAATGGCACCACCGGCTCAACTTGGCCGATCACCAACCATCCCGAAGCGCGCTATAACCGTCGTAGCCCAGATAACAATGATCCCACCAATCTCGATATACCTCTATGGCAGCTGATTCGTGCGAGTGCCGCCGCGCCTGCCTTTTTTCCTACCGAACTGGTTAAGCTTCACTCTCCAGATAGTGGCAAGGAACAGCAATTTGAGTTCATCGACGGTGCGGTGTCGCCCTATAATAACCCTGCCGTCGCAATGTACTTAGCGGCGACTTTGCCCGCTTATGAAATGAATTTTCCTGCCGGAGTTGATGAGCTGTCTATCTGCTCGGTAGGCACAGGACGCATACCCATCACCTATGCTCCAGGCGAACTAGGGCATATCAATGTTTTGGGAGGAGGCTTGAGAGCCTTGAAGGGCTTGATGGATTCGGTGTTAGTCGAACAAGACAAACTGTGCCGAGTTTTGGGGAAAACCGTTTGCGGTGCAGTGATCGATGGAGAGCTGGATGCGCTGATGGAAGGCGGCTTAGAGCGATTTCTCTATTGTCGCTACCAACACCAATTCACCGAAGAAGAAATAGAAAATTGCCGCCAAGAAACAGGTAGCACGCACCCTTTCGAGCTAAGCGATTTACCCAGCGTTCCTAAGCTGTTGGAAATCGGCCGCAAGTATGCAGAAGAAACAGTGAAACCAGAGCACTTGCCTTGAACAAACGCTTCATTGACCCTCGACATCTTTCCATTTCGCTTCGATCCCTTCAGCGATCACCGTAGCCGCTGCGGCGACCACAGAGATCGCGTCTTCTTGAAAACCCCAAGGAACCTCCGCTCTAGGAGCACTGTGAAAATCACTGGAAAGCTGCACCACACTGAGCGCACCGCAAAGTTGTCCGCAGAGGTAAAAGGGTACACTGATCTGATGTTGCGTTTTTTGTGCAAGTTGTTCATCGACTTTACCCGAACTGTCTTGATAACGATGCACACCTTGATGATGAACTGGGTGTTTTTCGTTATAAGCTTTGCAGACTAATCCAGAGCTAAGGGGCTGAACGATGATGCGCTCAAGCTCCTCGGTATTGTAACAAGTTACCAACTGACCACCCTCACTATCCACCATCCAGATGCTGGCTTCGTGAGCCCCAATCTGGTCGATCATCTTGCGTAGCAAGGCGGGTGTAGAAGCTGGCAACCATTCCCTAAAACCGTAGAGGTTAGGATTTTTGGCAAATCCGACTGCTTTTTCACAAAGTGGGTAGGCTTGATCCATGGGAGAAATTTAGTCGAACAATGCGCAACGACGCAAATAAAAAAATGGAGAACCTGCCTCCTGTAATCAGGGGCAGGTTGATGGGGAGCCCGTGTTCTCTTTTGAGGCACGGGGGTTACACAACGATCAGTCTTGCTGATCGGCGTCGGCGATGTTTTGCAGTGCGGTGATGAAATCTTCCAACACTTCACAAGGCACCATGATGGTGTCTCTGCGGCCACGAACATCTTCTGTGATCTTCACAAAACTGCCGCGATCATTATCTTTCAAGTCTAGAAAGAAAATTTTGCGGTCCGAAAATATTTTCTCGGAATGTGTTGGTTCATCATCACGTCTGCGGTTGTCTTGTCTTTGATCTTCTTCGTATTCAATCATGGATCTACGTACCTCTCTTCTCAGTTTTAGTTAAAACGCCAAGCAAACATTTTGTCTGTGACGCATCTTTTTTCCTTCCTCCTTCTCCGGAGATCAACGGGATGGTTTCACCATGAAACTATCCACGCTACCCTTTTTGGCCTGGTGCTAGGGCAAAATCATAAGATTTCACCTGACCGTTCCATAAGGGCGCGATAAAAAAGCACGTATTCTGCTAAAGTCCAACAGCTTTCCTCACTCGGTCTAAGGTTTCTCTCGCAACAATACGCGCTTGCTTGGCGCCTTGCTGCAAAACCTCTTCGACAAAAGCATCATTATTCGCTAATTCATCGCGTTTTTCTCGCATCGGAGCAAAGTACTCCGTCAATTTATCCAATAATTGTTTTTTGAAATGTCCGTAACCCTGCCCCCCCTTGCGGAAGTCAGCTTTCATTTCTTCCACCTCATCTGCCGTGGCGACCAATTGATAAAGCATGATAATGTAGGAATCATCTGGATTTTTCGGATCTTCCATCGGCGTCGAATCAGTAGTGATACGCATGACCTTTTTCTTCAACGCCTTTGCATCCTCGAAAATCCCGATGGTATTGTTGTAGCTTTTACTCATTTTACGCCCATCCAGTCCAGGCACAGCGGCTGAATCCTCAGCGATACGTGGCTCAGGGATGTGAAGCAATGGCTCGCCTTCGCCGTAGCGATCATTGAATTTTTGCGCCAAGTCACGAGTCACTTCGATGTGCTGCTTCTGATCTTTGCCTACTGGCACAAGTTCACTGTTATAGATGAGAATATCAGCTGCCATCAACACTGGGTAAGCAAACAAACCGTGAGAAGGCGAGATGCCTTGGGCAATCTTGTCCTTATAGGAGTGGCAACGCTCCAGCAATCCCATCGGAGTCAAGGTGCTGAGAATCCAAGTCAATTCGGTGACTTCTGGTACGTCTGATTGACGAAAAAACACCGCTTTTCCTGGATCCAAGCCGCAAGCGAGGAAGTCAATAGCCACATCGCGCACATTGTCGCGCAAAACGCTAGGATCGTGGATCGACGTGAGTGAATGATAATCTGCGATGAAATAATACGCCTCGCCTTCGTCTTGAAGACGAATCGCCGGTTCCATCATTCCAAAATAATTGCCGAGGTGCAAACGGCCGCTGGGTTGTATGCCTGATAAGATACGCATGGTCGCGAATGTCTTCGCCACCGGGCTGATGTCAAGCATACTTCCAAGTGGAAGTCCCACTACCATACAAAAAATATTTACCGCAGTTCCCTTCTTTCTCCGAAAAATGTAGTCCCATTCGAAGAGGGTGTAATTCGGCTGCCTGACAAACAATATCTCTGCTCGCTTCTTTCTCAGCTTGCCCTACCCTTCACCCGTGTCTATTCAACCATCTTTTTCATTCCAAAGCCTCAGTCGTGCTACCGACATTGGCGCCAATTGTTATCTGCTGCACATGGGCAATACCCGCATCATTCTCGATGCCGGCACCCACCCAAAGCGCGAAGGCGCGGACAATCTGCCTGATCTCGACTCGCTCGATTACGACTCGATCGATGCCATCATCATCTCTCATGCCCACCTTGACCACGCAGGGGCAATACCAGTGCTGGTCCGCAACCAACCCAACGCGAAAGTATTTCTTACCGAAGAGAGCAACGAGCTGGTCGAGTCGCTATTACATAATTCGGTCAATGTCATGACCAGTCAGCGAGACGAGCTAGACATCCCCGAATTTCCTCTCTTCACTCACAGCGAGATCAATGCCATTCAACCCAATTGGGAAAATCGTGCTTTGCGCCAAGAGTTCACCTTTGGAAAAAATAACGAGGTCACATGCGAATTTTACCCCGCTGGTCACATCCTCGGATCCGTTGGTGTGCTTCTAAAATGCCAAGATCGTAGCGTTTTTTACACTGGTGATGTGCACTTTGAAGACCAGACCCTGAGCAAAGCGGCGGAGTTCCCCACCGAAGGCATCGACGTATTGATCACGGAAACCACACGAGGTGCGGTGCCGCGCCGAGCTGACTATTCTCGAAAGCAAGAGATCGAACGATTGGCTGCTGCCATCCGCGACACCATCGATCGTGGTGGCTCCACTTTGATCCCGCTTTTTGCAATGGGCAAATCCCAAGAACTGTTGCTCATCTTACACGAGCTCAAAGAATCTGGTCAGCTCAATAAAAACATCCCTGTTTATGTTGGAGGGCTCACCACCAAAATGACAGTGACTCATGACCGTTTTGCTGACACTGCCCATCGTCATCACCGTGGTTTCCGTTTTCTTCAAGGCGGCATGGATCTGATCGTCGCTTCTAAAAAGAGGAAAAAGAAGGACAGAAATCGCAGCATCCCCTACGATAGTGGACGTATCTATGCCCTCTCTAGCGGTATGATGACTGAGAATACGGTATCTCACGCTTTTGCACGCAACATTCTGCCCAACGAGCGCAACTCGATCCTCTTTGTCGGTTACGCTGCCGCAGATTCTCCTGGTGGTCGCCTGCTAGAAGCTCGCGGTGATAAAGAATTTCAACTGGATGAAGACAGCTCCCCTATAGCAATGCGCTGCCAAATCGAGCGTTTTGATTTCAGTGGTCACGCCACTCGCGATGAACTGCGTGACTACGCACGAAAAGTAGCAGCCTCACAGATCATCCTCGTACACGGAGACGAACCTGCACGCCAATGGTTTCTAGAAACACTCGGCGCCGATTTGCCTGATTCCTCCATCAACATCGCCAACCCTGGCGATGTGGTTGCCTTCTAGAACAAACTAATCCCCTTGTTCAAGCTTCTTAACTCGTTTGAACAAACCTGCCAGACGTTTGAGATGCATCTTGCTGCGCAGCTCTTCCTTCATAGGAACGGCTGGATAGCCAAAATAAGTTTGTCCTCCCTCTAAGTCAGAAATCACCTTGGCTCCCCCACCCAGCACCGCTTGTGATCCAATCTCAACATGCGGAGCGATCCCTACCTGAGCTGCCATCGTCACATAATCGCCAATCACACAAGTGCCTGCGATGCCTGTCTGTGATACAATTATGCAATGTTTGCCAATCACCACGTTATGGGCAATTTGCACATGATTATCAATTTTGGTGCCAGCTCCGATCACCGTCTCACCAAATCGAGCACGATCAATCGTCGTACACGCACCGATTTCCACATCATCCTCAATTCTCACAATGCCTAGTTGCTCCACCTTTTCATGGCGCCCATTGTTAAACTCAAAACCAAAACCATCCGCTCCCACCACCGTGCTACTATGGATGATCACACGATTGCCAATTTGGCTACCCTCACGAATAGCGACATTGGCAGCGATCTTGCAGTCTTCACCCAACACCGCTTGCAAACCCACCGTGGCACAGGCTCCGATGCTGCTACCATCGCCGATCACCACACCCGCACCGATCACTGCATTCGGACCGATCTCCACCTTATCCGCATTGATTTTCGCCCCCTCGCCAATCACTGCGCTAGGATCAATCCCCGCACGGAACTCAATCGTAGGTGCTCCATACTTTCTCACCACTTTATCAAATGCCCTTGCAGCATTCTCCACCACCACTAGCGCCATGGTCTCTGGCGCTGAGATGGATGTCATCAACTTCTGCGAAATGATCGCCACACCCGCTTTAGACGTCGAGAGCGCCTCGGCGTAATTGCTCGCATCTAGGAAACTCACGTCACAGGGGCGAGCGTTTTTGAGGGATTCAAAACCGCTCAATTCCAAATCAGGCTGACCTTGCAGCAATTCTCCACCAACCAATTCTACCAGTTCCAATAAGGTGAGTTTCATAAATCCATCAATTTGCAAAAAATACCATTTCGCTGCTCTTCAACGTAAATAAAAAAATCGCGCCATTTTCATGACGCGATCCAATTGACTTAGTTTTACTTATCAGCTGCTTTTTCTTCTGCAGCGGCAGCTTCAGGCGGTGCGTCCTTATTGAGAACCGCTATCACAGCGTCGGTCAAATCTGGGACTTTCTCAGTCACTACCACCAATACTTTATTTCCGCGTGGCAAAAACGATTTATCGATCACCATATCCAAACCAGCTTTCTTAGAAGCTTCATTCACCACCACTCGCACTTCGTCCACCAAAGTTTTTTCCATCTGTTGGCGAGCATTGAGCAATTCTCCTTGAGCTTTGCGCTGGGCTTCTTGTAACTCACGCTCTTTAGCACGACCTTCTTGCACTAACTGCTGCATTTCAACCGCTGCTCCCTTGCGAGCTTCCTGGCTCAAAGCCGTATCGCGTGCTTTTTTATCCAGCGCCCCCAAGCGCACTTGGATTCTTTTGAAATCTGCAACACGTTCATCCAATTTGGCACGACTGCCTTTGGCTTGTGCCTCCACATCCTTCACCTTGAGCTTTGTTTTGTAGTATTTATTCAGACACTGCTGCATGTCCACCACACCTATTTTTATATCTTGAGCAGAAGCCTTCGATACTCCAGCCAAAGTCATCGCCAACAAAACACTTAACAAAATTTTCACCTTCATAATCTTATCTATTACTATAATTTTTAGCTGCTCTTCACAAAATACCAACCTGTGTTGATATTCTTAAAAATCGATCAATACAAGCTTGGCACCAACGCCTCATAAAGCAAAAAACGCAACCCTAAGATTGCGTCCAATGCTAAAATTTTGAGCATTCTATAGGTAGAATGCTCTATTTTTAAGAAGCCATCAGAAACGATAGCCCATGGTAAATTGAAAGCGACCACCTGAATCATTAAATTCATCCGCTTGCATAGGAATACCATAATCGAGTTGAATTGGTGCACCTCCCAGAATGAACAGCCTCAGACCTAGTCCATAGTTAGAATTGATCGTGCCGCCAAGATCCCAAGGGTCTCTGCTAACAGCACCCACATCATAGAACAACGCTCCGCGAATTTTTTCCATCAGAGGAAAAGTAACTTCAGCCGTAGTGAACCATGAGGTCTGTCCACCAATCGCTTCACCATTGATGTCTTTGGGCCCCACTTCGCGAAAGTCAAAACCACGTAAGTTGTTAGCACCACCCATGAATTCTCTTTCAAAAATCGGCACATCCCCGCTACCATCGACACTGTTTAAAGCACCAACGACGCTGAATATCGTATCAAAAGGCAAATCAAAGTATTGCGCGCCGCTGAGCTGCAAACCATAAGTTTCCACATCACCGCCAAGACCTGAATAATCTAAACCAGCACTCAGTTTGTGTCCATTACGAGGCAAGAACAAACTATTGCGAGTATCATGAACCAGCGTTGCAGCCACCATGCTCTGTATGAAAGTTCCCTCTTCGCTCTGGATCGTGGGAGAAGCATCATTGTCAGCGGAAATCTCCACACTCTGCAAACGATATTCAGCCCGCACAAAAGCAAATTTTCCAATCGGCTTACGCAGAAACATAGTGCCACCGTATTCACTCTGATCAAAATAATCACTGAGGAAAAAGAGGTCACGATAATATAGCTCGCCACCCACTGCCAAGCGATGTCCCATGAACCAAGGCTCGGTCAATCCAATCAAGAAATCTCGGCGCTGCGTGCCATAACGCAGATTCATCCGAAACTTCTGCCCAGCGCCCGTCATTGATGGCCAGTTACCTAAATCAAAGTTAGATTGAGTCACATCCACAAAGCCTACCAAACTATCAATCGAACTGAAACCAGCTCCAAAGTTAACCGTTCCAGTTGGTTTCTCTGTCACAGTGATGTTCAAGTCCTTCACATCGATGTAGGAGGTATCCACTGGCAATACATCCACCGAAGAGAAATAATTGAGATTCATCAAACGAGCCTGAGTAGCATCGATACGAACCGTGTCGTAGATCTCACCGGGATGAACCGCCATTTCACGCCGAATCACCTTGTCTTGAGTTTTCTGATTACCAGAAATATTGATTTTACCTAAGTTAAACTTACGACCCTCAGTCACAGCATAGCTGACATTGACTTCTTCTCCCTCACCACCTGTCAATTGAGGCTCGACACGCGCATCAGCGTAACCCTGAGAACCGTAGAGATCTCTGATCATCTTAACGTCGGATTTCAGTTTAGTGCCAGAATACGTCTCACCTGGTTTCACCTGAATATAAGGCGATACGTCCGTATCAGGTGACATCACGCGCACGCCCTTCAGATTCACATCACCCACAGAGAATACCTCGCCCTCATCAATCGTGATCACCAAGTCGATGTATTTCTCATCTACGCGCACACGACGCACATCCACCACCTGCGCATTCAGATAGCCACTATCTTGATAATAATCTTCGATGTGACGCACATCATCAGCCATTTTGTCCTCATCGATGCGACCCTTTTTGGAGAACATGCTGAACATGCCCTTCTGCTTTTGTTCCATCTGCTTGCGCAACTCTTTAGCTTTAAACACATCATTGCCAATGAACTCAATTTTACGCAAAACCCCTTTACCGCCTTCATCCACAGTGTAAGTCAAAGTAGAGAAGCCTTGTTTGTTCGGCGCTCCAATGTCGTAACTCACACTCACTTCAGGGTAGCCGTTCTTGCGATACACCTCTTGTATAGCCGAACGACCTTCTTGAATCTGAGAGACGTCGATAGATTCCCCCTCCGTCAAGTCCACTTTTTTGTTCAGCTTCTTGCTGGTCACCGCTGCATTGCCAGTGAAAACCACATCACCCAACAACGCTCTGGTCTGCACCACTACGATCAAGCGAACCCCTGTATCGCCTTGTGGCTCTGCAAGAATCCTGATATTTTCCACATCACCGCCCGCATACAGTTTTTTGATATCCTCATCGACTTTCGCTTGAGAAAAGGGAGCACCGACCTTGGTCGATAGTCTCGAAAGAATACGATCCTTAGTCACCGTCGGCGAACCGACATACTGAACATCGATAGAACGAACCGTTTTCGCCACGCCTACTTGCTGGGCCAATCCATGTCCTGTCACTGCAACCAGCAGTGTGAGAGCAAACAGCCCCTTTAGAAATGTTGATACAATTTTAAATTTCATCCTTTAATCAATATTGAGTGTAAAACAGTGGCCTTAAATACGAAAAATACGCATCCTATCACTTGCGTGACGAATGCGTGTCGTCTCTTGTCGTTAAAAATCAAGCAAAGGTCAAGAATCAAATAATTCAAGATCTTCTTACGGTAATTTTAACTTTTATAACTATTAAGTATCCTTAAACAAATTACTAGCTTATTTTTTACTAATTTACCAGTCCATAGGAACCTTATTCTTTATTCGACTCTAATGATTTTTCATATATCCTTACATTAGCATCTTTGATAATTATTTCTTCAAGCTGCCATTTCAGCTGATCTTGCTGCTATCCACTTTCAATTTATCTTTTACCACTGTGAGCGAAGCTTTCCACGCACCTGACGAAGAATTGCCGCAATCTGCTGAGGATCACAGTTTGCGCCCACCCGACTTCAGTGAATTTGCAGGTCAGGAGAAAGTCAAAGAACGGCTCATGTTAATGGTGCAAGCTGCCAAGCAACGCAACGATGCACTTGACCACGTGCTACTCAGCGGACCTCCAGGTTTGGGGAAAACTACCCTCGCTTACATATTAGCCAATGAGTTTGGCAGCGAGATGCACTGCACCAGTGGTCCGCAAATCGAAAAAGCAGGCGATTTGGCGGGCATCCTCACCAATCTCAAACACGGCGATTTTCTGTTCATCGACGAAATCCATCGCCTGCATCCTGCCATCGAGGAATACCTTTACCCAGCGATGGAAGACTACCGCTTGGATATCATCATCGATCAGGGTCCCAGCGCCCGCTCCATCCAACTGAGTTTGCCCCAATTCACCCTCGTTGGTGCGACCACTAAAGCTGGCATGCTTACAGCGCCGCTTCGTTCTCGGTTTGGAATGAGCAACCGACTCGACTACTACCCTGCAGAAGTTTTGGAAAAAATCCTCATCCGCTCAGCTGCGCTGATCAATATCACCATCGAGCCTGCAGGTGCCATGGAAATCGCACGGCGCTCTCGCGGAACCCCTCGTATCGCCAACCTCTTGTTACGCTGGACCCGCGATTTCGCACAAGTGAAAGCTAATAACATCATCACCGCCCAAGTCGCCGATGATGCCCTAAAAATGCGCGAAATCGATGCCGATGGTCTCGACGAAACCGATATAAGATTACTAGAATCCATCATCTACAAATTTGGCGGAGGCCCTGTAGGGCTCAAATCTCTAGCAGTTGCGGTAGGAGAAGACGAATCCACCATCGAAGAAGTCTATGAACCCTACCTGATCATGCAAGGTTACCTCAACCGTACTCACCGCGGTCGCATCGCCATGCCAAAAGCCTATGCCCGATTAGGAGCACAGCCCCCACAAGATCTGCAAAAAGATCTCCCCTTGTAGAACGATGAGTTTTATCCTAGCAAGCTTAGCTCAGGAGATAGCACCACTGGGTGATGTGGAATACCTCTACCTCTTATTAGAGCCTATTTTTATCTACGGCATCACCCTAGGTGTGATTTCCGCGATCATCGCTTATTTTATCAACAGCACCCCTTTCCAAATTTTATCACTTAGTCTCATAGCCATCTCAGCCCTAGTCATTTTTCCCTACCTATCATTGAGAGAAAAATCTCAGCTGCGTATTGAACAAGTCTATAAGATCGATCAACCCAAGCGAGCCACCCAGTTTCAAGAAATCACCCAAAACCGCCAAGCACATCGCTGGCTCTACCTGATCGTAGCTATCACAGGCGGCTTTGCAGTTATAATTGGGCCTCGTCGCAACCGGCTCGGTTTGATATTCGCCATCGTCTGTATTGGCTTTTCAGTTAAAACGGTTATCTACAGTTTGACGATGCACCATCAAGACTGTCTTCTATCCCAACCCCATTTGCAAAAGAACCAATCTCCAGTGCAAAGGCGGGTAAAAGAACAGAGTACAAAACAAAAAAGCTGAACCCTAAGGTTCAGCTTTTCTATACGCTTTAAAACGATGATTGATTTTTAATGTGCCAAACAAAATTCTTCGAAACGATCGAGACCTGTTTTGATCACATCCAAACCTGTAGCGTAACTCAAGCGCAATGACGCTTCAAAGCCAAACGCTTCACCGGGAACAGCTGCCACTTGGTAACGGCTAAGCAATTTTTCGGTTAAGTTCATTGATGTCAGACCAAGAGCTTCGGTGCCTACGAGGAAATAAAACGCCCCCTCAGGTTCGACCACCGTGATGTTATTGATTTTCTGCAAGCGACTCATCATATACTGGCGGCGCATGTCATACTCTTCGACCATGTCAGTGATAAAAGATTGATCGCCAGTGAGTGCCGCTAAAGCACCATACTGAGCAAAAGAAGTCGGATTAGAAGTCGTATGACTCTGAATCGTAGCGATCGCATTAGCGATATCATAAGGAGCAGCAATGTACCCCATTCTCCAGCCCGTCATGGAATACACCTTACTGAAACCATTAACTGTGATGGTGAGCTTTTTGATCTCCTCACTGATCGACCCTATGCTCACATGCTTCTTCTCATTGTAGATGAGTTTTTCATAAATCTCATCAGACAGAATCAAAATATCCTCAGTCAAAGCCACTTCCGCAAGAGCTTCCAACTCTTCACGACTATAAACGGCGCCCGTCGGGTTGTTGGGTGAATTGAGAATCAACATTTTAGTGCGACCACTGATCGCACCCTCAAATTCTTCCGGTGTCAATTTCCAGCCATTAGCCGCTTTGGTCTGCACCACGTAAGGCTCAGCACCAGCGATTTTCACCATTTCGGGATAACTGGTCCAATAGGGAGAAGGAATGATCACTTCATCACCAGGTTCGCAACAAGCTTGAATCGCAAGAAAACAGGAATGTTTGGCTCCACAATTGACCACCACCTGTTTGGGTTTGTATTCCAAGTTATTCTCAAGCAACAACTTTTCAGCGATGCCCTCACGCAGCTCCATGATGCCAGAACTCGGAGTGTATTTGGTTTTCCCATCACGCAAAGCTTGAATCGCAGCTTCTTTAATGAAATCTGGAGTATCAAAATCTGGCTCACCTGCTCCGAAGCTGCACACATCCACCCCTTCAGCTTTGAGTTTGTTCGCTTCGCTAGTGATAGCTAAAGTGACAGAAGGACTGAGTGTTGCGATATTTGAGGCTATAAAATCCATGATGATGATCGATAAAATGCTTAATTCCGCCCTTTACAGAAACCATCAACACTGATGATAGTCCTGGCATAGCGGTCTGTTTGTGATAACCGAAATCACCCCGGATTCAAGCTAAATCGGTCACGGCTTAAATTTTGTCTCGCTTCTAATAACCGATGCCCTCCGAGAACTACAAAATGCAGCGGCTCGCTCCTGCGTGCCTTCGTATGAACAAAGGTATCGCGTAAAGCAAATTACTAGCGCAGCAAAGAAGCAAAAACCACCCTCAACGTTTTCTCCCAAACCACTTTTTCAACCCACCTCGGGAGCTATCCGAGTCTGTTTTTTCCTTCGCTGAACTCACTTTCTTTTTCTCTTCGTTTTTGTAACGCAGAATCCCGTGCTCATTCAGATTTGAAATAAAACTCTCTAAATCATTTTTCAGCTGCTTGTCAGAAATCAATGCCGCTGCCGTGCCATCCCCCTTAGTGATCTTATCGATCGCCTTATTAGCCTTCGCTAAAGTTTCCTTCAATTCGCTGATGGTAGGCTCCAATTTCTCCATCGCAGGCTCCGCTTTTTTAATCACCCCCTTAGCGGTATCCATCGTCTCGCCCGCTTTGACAAACGCTGTTTTCGCCTCTTCCACCGCTTCTTTCCCTTTATCAAACAGTGGCTCCAACTTCGCGCTAGCACTTTTGAAGTTTTTCCCCGTTTCTTTCAAATCCGCCAAGGTAGCCTCAATATTTGCTAAATTTTCATCGCTCAACATGCCTTCATCGATCTTTTTCAAAGTCTTATCCAAACTCTTCACCGCCTCACGGATGTCCTCCATCATCAACTTTGCTCGATCCGACAAAACTCCCGCCTCAGCCTGGATCTCATCCAGACCCGCCGTCGAATCACCCTTGATCTCCGCATTGGGTTCGAAGTACTTCCCAGTGACTTCTTCAGGACTTTTGATCCGTATATAGAGATCTCCCATCAGACCACTGGAAGCGATCGCAAAATGCGAACCCGCTGGGATCTTTTTGTCCTGATGAATTTCTAAAGTCACCTTCACTCCGATAAAATCGGCATTCAGTTGCGGATCCTCAGCAACCACTCCCACTTTGGCGCCACCCAACCGTACCGGCGCTCCGCGCAAAATATTTCCTGCATCTGGATAAGTGACGTAAAGAAAATACGTCTCTCTCATTCGATCACTAAAACGCCCAAATTGCACCACCAAAGCCCCCATGATAGCTAGTCCCAAAAACACAAACAGACCCACCCACAAATCCGTGCGCTGTTTGCGAATCGCTGTTTGATCATAAGTATTACTCATCTGATTCTTTATTTTTTAATTTAGCTTCCGCGTCAAAAACACTTTCTCGCTCACTCTTCTTCCACCTGCCTACCCTCCACAAAGCTCCTTACATAGCGATCTTGACTATCACGTAATTCCTCAGGTGTGCCAAGAAAATGGATTTTTCCCTCACGCAAATACGCCACACGATCGGCAATGCGAAACACACTGTTCATATCATGCGTCACCACCAATGAAGTGACACATAAATTTTTCTGCATGCGCAAGATCAATCGATCAATACTTTCAGATACCACCGGATCGAGGCCTGAAGTCGGCTCATCGTAGAGAATACACTGTGGCTCCCCAATAATCGCCCGCGCCAGTGATACCCTCTTGCGCATACCACCAGAGATATTGATCGGCATCTTTGCCATATGCTCAGCCAACTCCACCTTGTCCAAAG
Source organism: Verrucomicrobiales bacterium (assembly GCA_021648365.1). GTDB lineage: Bacteria > Verrucomicrobiota > Verrucomicrobiia > Verrucomicrobiales > DEV007 > JAADHD01. The sequence goes on along the minus strand of JAKISY010000055.1, from coordinate 6,201 downwards.
CTTGCCCCACTCTCTCTAACAACTCTTCTCGGTTTTTGATTCCCATCTCCATCAAAGGAAACGCCACGTTTTCCGCAACCGTCATCGAATCAAACAAAGCCCCATCTTGAAACAAAATCCCCACCTTACGCCTGATATCACGCATCTGCCTTTCTCTCAAACCCACCAACTCCTGACCTTCCACCTTAATACTACCTGCATCAGGACTCATCAGACCTATCAGGTGTTTCAAAAACACACTTTTGCCTTCTCCGCTGCGACCGATCACCACCATCGTTTCGCCACGACGTATATTCAAATCCACTCCCCGAAGAATTTTTTGACCTCCAATCGCTTTTTTTAAGTCCTTTACTTCAAAAAAACACTTGGACTCCGACTCCTGCGCACATGGACGCTTCGTCTCTAGCGACTCCGTTTCTATAAATGTAGAAGAATCCGAACTCATTTTATCCACTCGTGCCTAGCGGCGACATATAATTCAAAATCAAAGTCAGGAAAAAATTGAAAACCAATAGAGCCAAAGATGAAATCACCACCGCAGCCGTCGTTCCCTTTCCTACTCCCACCGCCCCGTTTTTAGCCGTCAGACCTTCATGACAAGAAATCATCACAATCACAACACTAAAAACAAAACCCTTGATCATACCAATCGATATATCGATCAACTCGGTATGCTCCACCACATGATGATCATACCAAGTGCCAGGCACCCCAAAACCATTTACTACGGTCAAATGTGAAGCCACCATGCCAAAACCAATCGCCTCCGCTACTAACAAGGGCATCGACACCATGATCGCAATCGTCCGAGGCACCACCAAATAGTCAATCGGATGAACCCCCATCGCTCGTAAAGCATCAATCTGCTCCGTCACCTTCATCGTACCAATCTCTGCCGCCATCGACGCACCCACCCTGCCCGCCACCATCAACCCCGTCAGCACAGGGCCCAACTCACGACACATCGAAATCGATACCACCGCACCCACCGCCGACTCCATGCCAAACTCACTGAACTTAAAATAACTCTGCGCCGCAAAAACAGCCCCTGTGAAAGCCCCTGTCACGATCACCACCAACTGCGAGCCAAAACCAATCGCCACCACTTGCTTCCCCACCAGACCCCAGCGCACCTTACCCAAAAAAAGCGCCTTCACCGTTTCCACCAATAGCAGCGCCACTTCGCCTTGATAACGAATAAAACGAGTCACCATAGACCCTAGCATTTCAAATAATCTGCCCATCAGTTTTCTTTTCGCTGAAGTTTGCCCTTGGTCGATGCCCTTCAGCAGAGCTTACAAGAATACGGTCGCGTATGAATTTCGCAAAGATAAAGAATCCGTTTTTTCATCAAAACCACCTTTCCTTCATTCTCTTTCTCTTCGTACTTTACAAAGCTACTGAGCAGTGCGAATTAACTATTTGGTTTTTCGTATCATGCCACGCGACGAATCTATCAAAAAAATACTGCTCATTGGATCTGGACCCATTGTCATCGGACAAGGTTGCGAGTTCGACTACTCAGGAGTTCAAGCCTGCAAAGCTCTGCAAGAAGAAGGCTACACCGTAGTCTTAGTTAACTCCAATCCGGCAACGATCATGACCGATCCCGAGTTCGCCGCGCGAACTTACATCGAACCGATCACCCCAGAAATGATCAAAAAGATCATCGCGGTGGAAAAACCCGATGCTCTACTGCCTACACTAGGTGGTCAAACCGCCCTCAACGCCGCCATGGAGCTAGTGCGTGAAGACTTTCTAGAAAAATCTGGTGTCAAACTCATTGGCGCCAATGCAGAAGCGATTGAAAAAGGAGAAGATCGTCTGCTGTTCAAAAATGCCATGCTTAAAATAGGTCTTGATCTACCCCACTCCGGCGTAGCTCATACCATGGAAGAAGCCAATGCCATCGCCAAGGAAATTGGTAGGCTCCCCCTAGTCATACGCCCCGCCTACACCCTTGGCGGAGCTGGCGGAGGCATCGCCTACAACCGCGAAGAGTTTGAAGAAATCGTCACACGCGGCATCGATCTTTCACCAGTGAGCGAAGTTTTGGTCGAAGAATCCTTACTCGGATGGAAAGAGTACGAAATGGAAGTCATGCGCGACTGCAATGACAACTGTGTGATCATCTGCTCGATCGAAAACCTCGACCCTATGGGAGTCCACACCGGCGACTCCATCACCGTCGCCCCGATCCAGACACTCACTGACCGCGAATACCAGATCATGCGCGACGCCTCCTTCGCCTGCATCCGAGAAATCGGCGTGGAAACAGGAGGCTCCAATATCCAATTTGCAGTCGAACCCAACACCGGGCGCATGATCGTCATCGAGATGAACCCGCGAGTCTCACGCTCGTCAGCTCTCGCCTCCAAAGCCACAGGATTCCCCATCGCCAAAATCGCAGCTAAACTAGCCGTCGGATACACGCTCGATGAAATCCGCAATGATATCACTCGCGAAACCCCAGCCAGTTTCGAACCCACCATCGACTACTGTGTTGTTAAACTACCACGCTTCACCTTTGAGAAATTTCCAGGTGCTGATCCCACCCTCACCACTCAAATGAAAGCCGTCGGCGAAGCCATGGCAATCGGGCGTACTTTCAAAGAATCGATGCAAAAAGCCCTGCGCTCACTAGAAGTCGGACGCTCTGGCTTTGGTGCTGATGGCAAAGACCTGCAAAACTTGAGCAAAGAGCAGATCACCTCTAAACTCACCAAGCCCAACGAACACCGTATTTTCTACCTACGTTATGCCTTCGAAGCAGGATTTAGTGTAGAAGATGTTTTTGAACTGACAAAAATTGACCGTTGGTTTCTGAATCAATTGCACCAGCTCTTCCTAGCAGATGATACCATCAAGGGAAAAAGCTTAACAGACCTAGATTTTAAAACAGTCAAAAAACTAGGCTACTCCGATCCGCAAATCGCACATCTCACCAACCACACAGCCGATGAAGTTCGCGCCGCACGCAAAGCTGCTGGAGTCATCCCCACCTATCGCCTCGTCGATACTTGTGCTGCGGAGTTCGAGGCCTACACCCCCTACTATTACTCCACCTATGGAGATGAAAATGAAGCACGCGGCAGTGACAAACGCCGCGTCATGATCCTCGGCGGAGGACCCAACCGCATCGGCCAAGGCATCGAGTTCGACTACTGCTGCGTACACGCCTCCTTTGCCCTAAAAGAGCAGGGCTTCGAGACCATCATGGTCAACTCCAATCCGGAAACCGTATCTACCGATTACGATACCAGCGACAAACTCTACTTCGAACCCCTCACCCTTGAGGATGTACTCAACATCTACGAACAAGAAGATTGTTGGGGAGTCATCGTACAATTTGGCGGCCAAACCCCGCTCAATCTCGCCGCTGACCTCAAACGCCATGGCGCCAACATCATCGGCACCTCACCCGAGAGCATCGAACTCGCCGAAGACCGTAAACACTTCAGCGCCCTACTCGACAAGCTGGGACTCAAACAAGCCGAAGCCGGCACCGCCACTAGTGCAGACGAAGCCGTAGCCGTCGCACAGAGAATCACCTACCCAGTCCTCGTTCGCCCGTCTTTTGTACTCGGCGGGCGAGCCATGATGATCGTTTATAACGACGACGATCTGCGCCACTACATGCGCTCCGCCGTCGAAGTCAGCCCCGAACGCCCTGTGCTCGTTGACCGCTTCCTGCAGGATGCCACCGAGATCGACGTCGATTGCATCTCCGATGGAGAAACCTCCGTCATCGGAGCCATCATGGAGCACATCGAGCAAGCTGGCATCCACAGTGGTGACAGCGCCTGTGTCATTCCACCCTTCTCCATCAATCAAGCGATGAAGGAACAAATCGCTACCGCCACCAAAGCCCTAGCTAAGGAGTTAAATGTGAAAGGCTTGATGAACATCCAGTTCGCTGTCAAAGACAATGAACTCTACGTCATCGAAGTCAACCCACGCGCCTCGCGCACCGTGCCCTTTGTCAGCAAAGCCCTCGGCATACCGTTAGCAAAATACGCCGCACGCGTCATGGCAGGCGAAAGCTTGCAAGAGATCGGATTCACTAAAGAAATCCATCCTCCTCATTATTCCGTCAAAGAAGCCGTCTTCCCATTCAGCAAGTTTCCGGGCATCGACATCGTACTCGGACCAGAAATGAAATCCACCGGCGAAGTTATGGGCATCGACAAGGACTTCGGTATCGCCTATGCCAAATCACAAATGGCAGCTTCCTCCGCCCTACCTTTGAAAGGCAACATCTTTGTTAGTGTGAAAGATAGCGACAAGCCAGGCATCCTTGACATCGCTCGAGATTTTGTCGAAGCAGGTTTTTCCATCTACTCCACCTTAGGCACCGCCGCTGCACTTAGCGAAGCAGATATCCCAGTGCAGAAACTCTTTAAGCTCGCCGAAGGAAGGCCCAACGTGCTCGACATGATCAAAAATGACGAGATCACCTTCATCATCAACACCCCAAGCGGACGAGTCCCAAGAGAAGATGAAGTTCGCATTCGCAGTGGCGCCATCACCCACCGCATCCCCATCACGACCACCCTACGTGGCGCCAGAGCCAGTATCAGCGCTATTCAGTCTGTGCAGAAACACGGAGTAAGCGTGACAGCTTTGCAAGATCATCACGGGATGGGGTGAGCAAGTGTTAAATAAAAAGTATTGCGTTAGAAAACGTCTTGGGAGCTGTGGATAGAACCATCAAGCATCAATATGTGAGCTCCTTTTTTGTGCAAATTTCCTCTTTCTAATAGCCAAGGTTGATTCGCCCACCGATAAGGTGTGTGATGTTTGGCATCAAATCTAGTTGGCAGATAAGACCCGTTATATTCATCTTTTGATTCTTTCATCACCTTGTCCGAAGGGCATAACCAAAAAGTTTCATCACCCCCATAAGGGGTCATGGTTAATATCCACCATCTCCAAAAATCAGAGTCATTATCTGATAAAAAAATAGCTTCGGGCATCTGCGGCCAATGATTTTTATCTATCATGTAACTGTCAAATGCCACATGCAAACCTCGCATATGTGACATGCAAACTACTGTCTCAGCTTTATTCCTTTGAGATTTAAACCCAGGTATACTTAAAGTAGCCAAAACAGCTATAATAGTTATTGTCACCACCAACTCTAACAAAGTGAATGCTTTTATCAAACTTTGCCTTCCTGCGACTATGAGCTTTTTATACTGACTAAGTTTCATATATGCTCCATATATAAATTTTTATACAAAATAAGCCTAGTGATAACTTATCACTAGGCTTAAAAATTTTAGGCTAAACCTTGCACGTTTATGGTAAAACTTGCGTAGATACTTGTGTACCTATGACTTTAAACCTGCGCTTATGACCGCGTTCAGGAAAACTTGCACTCTCACCTCCGCCGGAAAGCCTAGTCTCAGTTATCTGACTTCCTGAAGGAACAAGTGTATCAGTGAACGAAAGTGTGGTTTGAACATTATCTACTTGACCCACAAAATTAATAGTTCCTGTTCCACTAAACCTTTTTACTGGAGCCTTTGTTTTTATTTTAGCTAAAAACGAAGAATTTGCATAACCCACATTTTGGGTGCTCACAGGCTGTGCGGGTGTTACTGTGGTTACTACAATTGGGGGGGTTCCACCGGTACCTGGTATTACCACAGTATTTGTAGTCGGAACGTTATCTCTTTGACCTGGAGAAGATCCAGTCAGCGGAACATTATTTAGAGATGACCCTACTTGATTTAAACCTCCATCCGTAGAAGCATTCCCTACTGCACTTACTATTCCCATGGCTGAGTTTACTACTCCAAAACAAGGTCCATAATAGGTGATTCCCCGATAAAACCATACATTTGAAGAAGACGCTCCTAATATCCCGCCACCAAACATCACATTAGAAGGAGCTGCCGCATTTGCTCCGGCTCCGCCACCCGCGTTGACTGCGGTGCTTACACTATTATTTCTCACTGCCCAGCGATACATACCAACTCCATTACTCATCGTAGCCACCGCCTCATAAATCCCATCATCTCCACTCTCTAGAGCATTATTATTCGACCACGGTCCACCCACCCAAGCATGAGCGTTCAAACCTGGCATTAAGATAACGGCGCAAAAGATTGCAAATACTTGTTTCATCACAAAAGTTTTTAATTTTTTTAGTTTCAGCCTATTTATGGCTCTAAGAACGTGTAGTTCAACCATTTT
>JAKISY010000005.1 GCA_021648365.1 Verrucomicrobiales bacterium | reverse complement strand
CGAGGATCGTCAACCCCACCAGGAAGCACCGTTTTATCCGAATAGATCACCATTTTTGCAGCACGATACTGCTGCCCCATTTCAGAAAACAATCGTGCCCAAACATCTTCATTATCTGCCTTGATCGTCGCCAAAAATGCCCGCATTTCATCATTCGGTGCCGGACTCACCCGAGTCACCGTAGGCTGCGCACCGCCCCCGCCACCCACACCGACAAAGTTCAACATCGTCGCTGGAGTGATCCCGAAAACAAACATCGCCACTACCGCAGCTATCACCATGAACAACTTAGTCTTGATGCCACTGCGAAAAAAGAGCGTCATTAACATCCCGCCAGCCGCAGAAGATCGACGTGATCCTCCGCGTACCTGCTGCCCACGACGATCATCCACATTCGAACTTTGCCTTCTATCTTTCCATTCCATAGCCATCAGCTATAAGATTTGCCTCAGCCTATGACAAGAAAAATACAAAAAAACCCTCCAAACTGCTTCACAAAAGATCTCGACAATAAGCCCAGCCTAGTTAAATCTTAACCACACTTTCCGCAAACCTCACAGATCCTATGTTCAAACTCACCACCATGAAAAAATCAGACTGGCCTGAAGTCGCCAATCTGATCTACCTCTCTACCAACCACTGGTACCAAACCCAACAAGGCATATCAGCCTTCAGTGGTGGCCCCGACGTCTGCCTGCTCTTCTGTCAAGTTTACGAAGACATCGACCCCGACTGTTGCCTCATCGCCAAACACGAACAGACCGGTATGATCCTAGGCTCCTGTTTTTATCACCCTAGAGAAACTCACGTCTCGCTAGGCATCATGAACGTGCACCCTAACTATTTTGGAGCAGGCGTCGCCGGAGCCCTACTCAATGAGATCATCCAGTTCAGCCAACAGCGCGAACGCCCCCTGCGACTAGTCTCCAGTGCCTTGAACCTCGACTCCTACTCCCTCTATAATCGCAAAGGTTTTGTTCCCACCGCCATCTACCAAGACATGGTGATCAAGGTGCCAAGCAACGGCATCGATACCTCCAACTTCGACCTCAGTCGCATCCGCGATGCCGACCTCGAAGACGTCTCCGCCATGGGCGCGCTAGAGTTTGAAGTCAGCGGCATCTCGCGAGAACGCGATTACTGTTATTTTATCGAAAACGATTTAGACATCTGGCACGTCTCCATCAGCGAAGACAAAAACGGAGCGATCAACGGCTTCTTAGTATCCGTCAACCACCCCGGCAGCAACATGCTCGGCCCCGGCATCAGCAAAAACGCCGATACCGCAGCCAATCTCATCGTCAGCGAACTCAACCAACATCAAGGACGCAGCCCCATCGTCCTAGTGCCAGCCGACCAACGCCCTCTCGTAGATGCCATGTATTCTATCGGCGCCAAAAATTGCGAACTGCATTTCGCCCAAGTGCTCGGCGACCAACAGCCCATCAACGGCATCGTCATGCCCACCTTCATGCCCGAAACAGGCTAAGCCGCAAATGAACCGAAAAACGGTCCGCCCAAATAAGTTTCCGGCACCCTCACCATCGACACCTTTGGAGTGCGGCGGCTCGACGCCGCTTTTCTTTCTCTATCACCGTTCAGCTTAGCATCACCTCGTTCCAAATGGTAGTCAGGGCGATCCGCCCCGCAACTTTGCAATCACCTTCACCTCTACTGATGAGATCCCGTGTTTTCGGGACTCATACAGTATGGACTCCATCTCTCCTTGTTGACATGATGATTCCATGACAACAAACCATCCCCACTTCCCCCTCCATGACTTCAATAAAATTGCGAACCTAGCTATAGCCGTCATCATCTCAGTGATTTTAAATTTGCTAGTCATCACCTTGCTCAAAAATATACACATTGCAGACAAACCTCTCTACACCTGCACACTATTCTCAATCAACCCACCTATCGACCTTTCCGCAACAGGTTGCGGTATCTTTATAACAAAGCGCACCATCACCCGAACCGTCACCCTAAACTCCTCCCCCAGTTTCATAGCACTGCACACCACATACTCCACCTTTCCACCTCCACCGACCATCGAAAAACTTTCGCGACCGCTGCAGCACTTTCACGATGATCTTCTCAACTGTAACGACTGCCCTATTTGCCACCCATTAGGCGAAATAAGCTTTGGCACTCGCGTTTCTTCTTTTGGTCACTTTCTCCGATAATTGACCTTTCCTTTCCGCCCCTTACCTTTCGCCGGATCTTTCACCTCCTCCATCCCCGCCTGCAGTTTTAACTCCTTCACCTGATCCCTCAACAAAGCAGCTCGTTCAAACTCAAGCTTCTGCGATGCCTCTTGCATTTCACCCTCCAGCTCGCGAATCACTTCGAGCACATCAAAATCCTCACCCGTCTCCTGCACCACTGCCGCATTCACATCCAGTCCATCGTCATACACATGTAGCGACTTCTGCACCGCACGTACCACCGATTTGGGCGTGATCCCATGTTTTTCATTATAAGCGATCTGCTTACTGCGACGATATTCCGTCAAGTTGATCAACGCCGTAATCGATTTCGTTATGGTATCCGCAAACAGCACCACCTCCCCATTGACGTGACGTGCCGCACGCCCCGCCGTCTGCACCAACGAAGTCTCCGATCTCAAATAGCCCTCCTTGTCCGCGTCCAAAATGCACACCAAAGAGACTTCTGGCAAGTCCAATCCCTCGCGCAATAGATTGATCCCAATCAAAATATCAAACTCCCCAGCACGCAAGGCACGCAAAATCTCCACCCGCTCAATCGCCCCAATATCCGCATGGATGTAACGCACCCGCAAATCCACTCGCCGCAAATAATCCGTCAAATCTTCCGCCGTGCGCTTAGTCAAAGTGGTGATCAACACCCTCTCATCGATTTCAGTTCGCTGACGGCACAACTCAATCGTCTCATCAATCTGCTCAGCCAATGGACGCAAAGTGATTTGCGGGTCCAGCAAACCCGTCGGACGAATGATCTGCTCAACGATCAGGTCTCTTCCCACCGTAGTCACATCAAACTTCTCTGCCGGCTGATCCGTGCTAGAAATCCTCGGCAAGCGAGCTACCACCGGACCTTCCGCCTGCCGTTGTTTGCTATTTTTAAAGGGGATAAACTCCTCTCCACCCACACGAGAATTTTCGATTTCAAACCGAGAAGGAGTTGCTGATACATACAGTAACTGATTCGTTAGTGGCATGAACTCGTTGAACTTCAAAGGACGGTTATCCATCGCACTCGGTAGGCGAAAGCCAAAATCGACCAATACCGACTTGCGTGAATGATCACCCGCGAACATGCCGTTGATCTGCGGCACCGAAGCATGCGACTCATCAATCATCGTTAGAAAATTGTCCGGAAAAAAATCAATCAAGGTGCCTGGACGCGAACCCGGCGGGCGCCCCGTCAGATGGCGAGAATAATTCTCAATCCCCGTGCAAAAACCCATTTCCGTCATCATCTCGATATCATAATCCGTACGCATCCGTATTCGCTGCGCTTCGATCAGCTTATCCTTCTTCTCAAACCACTCGACCCGCTCCTTCACCTCAGCTCGGATCGCCTTGATGGCGCCCTTCAGTTTATGTGTCGGTGTGACAAATTGTTTGGCAGGATAAAACGTATAAACCTCCAACTGCCCCGCCACATGTCCCGTCAGCGGATCAAAAGAAGAAATGCGTTCAATTTCATCTCCAAAAAACTCAATCCGAATCGCCTCCTCATCAAGGTAAGCTGGATACACCTCGACCACATCCCCACGCACGCGAAATTTGCCACGCGTGAAACTGATGTCATTGCGCTCATATTGTATCGCCACCAAATCTTTGAGAAAATCATCGCGATCCAGCTCTCCACCCATCGCCACACTGACCATCATTTCTTTATAGTCATCAGGCGAGCCCAAACCATAAATACACGACACCGAAGCCACCACGATCACGTCCTTACGAGTCAGCAGTGACGACATCGCCGCCAGTCGATGCCGCTCGATTTCCTCATTGATCGAAGAGTCCTTCTCGATGTAAGTATCCGTGCGTGGCAAATACGCTTCAGGCTGATAATAGTCAAAATACGACACGAAATACTCCACCGCATTGTTGGGAAAAAAGTTTTTGAACTCAGAATACAACTGCGCCGCCAGAGTTTTATTATGCGACATCACCAAAGTCGCCCGGTTCTGCTGCGCAATGATATTCGCCATCGTGAAGGTCTTGCCAGAACCCGTCACCCCCAGCAAAGTCTGATGTTTGTTGCCAGCAGACAGCGATTTGTTCAGCTTGGCAATCGCCTGAGCCTGATCCCCCTTAGGTTCAAACTCACTGGATAATTGGAATTGATCAGGCACTAGAAGAAATATCAGGGTAAAAAAATAACACCATCACACTACACGACATTTTTTCGGAGAAAGGAAGGAACCGCAGATTACACAACCGAAGCGTAGCGAAGATAGCCAGAGGATACTACACGAAGGCAAATAATCACAGATACAACAGTGTTAAAATTAAAGAAAAATAGAGTTTGATGATGATTGCATGCAAGTTCTATGACTTGCGATCTTAAAAACATAAAACATCTGCGTAAATCTGTGCCATCTGCGGTTAAATATTTTTGCCGTGTAGAGTGATTCGGTTTGGAATTCCAGCTCTCAACTGATAACTAATAGGAATGTCAGATTCGCAAAAAATCGATTCCATCAAAGAACTAGGCCAACAAGTTGGTCCCAATGCTCGAAAATGGAGCCTTTGGGCTCAGTTAGAGCTCGCCATTTCCAAAACTGCACGCAGTGGCAGCCCCTACTACGAACTCAAATTTGTCGATGCCGAAGGCTCCGTCACTCTGCGCGCCTGGAACGACACCCCCGCTTTTGAGCAATCGAGCCAACTCAAGAAAGGCGACTTTTTTGAAATCGACGCCGAGTGGTTCTACAATGCAGAGTTCAAAAGCATCGAAGCCAAAAGCTGGCAGCTGCAGCCACTAGATGAAGAACAAATCGACGTCGTCTTAGCCGGCTCCGCCGCGCTCAACCAGCTGCAACAAAACGATTACAACTTCATCGAAAGCTCAGTCGCAGCGATCAAAGACCCTCGCCTGCAAAGCCTCTGCCAAAGTTTTCTCGACCGCTTCTCAGAACGCTTCCGCCGCACCGGCGCCGCACGCGACTACCACCACGCACGACGCGGCGGACTGATCGAACACGTCGCCCAGATGATGCGCAGCGCCCTAAAAATCTGCGAAGCCTACCCCGTGCTCAACCCCGACTTACTCATCGCTGGCGTGCTCTTTCACGACAGCGGCAAATTGTGGGAAAACAACTACTCACCCAAAGGCTTCACCATGCCCTACAGCGAAACCGGCGAACTCATCGGTCATATCCCTATGGGAATGGAACTGATCAACAAACTCTGGCGTGACCTGCTTGACAGCGAAGTCAGCAACGATTGGCTCACACTCGAACCGCCTACCGAACAAGTCAGACTGCACCTCCTCCACCTGATCGCCGCCCATCACGGAGAGATGGCGTTCGGCTCTCCCGTTGTACCCAAGACCCCCGAAGCCATCGCCCTACACTACATCGACAACCTTGATGCCAAGATGGAAATGTTCGCCAAAGGCTATCAAACCGCTGCCACCCTCGCCCCCAACGTCTTTGATCGAGTCAGGCCATTACCAGGAAAACTCATCCGCCCCTTGGGGAAATTTGATGCGTGAGGCTCTTCCTACGAGTCAAAGCCCGCAGGCACCTTGCTGCCTTTGCTCGAACGAGAACCGCCTGATGGAGTCGCCTTAGCTCTGGACGCAGGAGCACTCACAGCTGGAGCCGTCGATCTCACAGCAGGAGTCGATGCCTTTTCCGCTCCCGTTCCTGGATCCGCCAACAAGCCCGTAAGCTGAGTCATCCACGTTTCTGCCTTAGGGTCTTTTATGTTCTCTTTTATAAAAGTCAACATTCCTAGTGCCGCCTGAGCGCGGTTGATGTATTTGAAATTATCCACCATCTTCCCCCACTTGAGACTTGGCAAAGTTTCACGAATAAAAAACTCCTTATCATGCGCTCGCATGACCCCGCTCTGCTTACTCTGCCGGTTACGAATTTTCACCTTATCATCCCGACTCCCCTTCAACTGTTTTTCTTTTTCCCTTTCCAAAAATTGTACCACTCGCGTTTGCTGATCAATGCGCTTATCCCAAGCACCCATCAATTGACTTGGATTCTCTTTCCTCAAATAAGGCAAAATCGATTTTTCATAAATACCAGCGAGATTATACGGAACCGTCTCCCACGATTTATTCTTTGCTAGCTGCTTATCCAATTCATACGCCTTGGCAAACACCGTGCCATTGATCGCCTGCATCGCCTCTCTGCCTGGCATCTCTTTCAACTGAGTCAGGCCGTCCACATAGGACATCAGATTACCAAACACCTCATCCAATTCCTCAGCCTCTGCCGCCTTACAACTCAAGCCCAAGTAACGGAGCTGTAAGCGCAAGCCCTCGATGAACGCATCATCACGGAAACGGTTAGCTTGCTTGTCACGCCAATCTCGAAAATCTGCATCCTTCCTCCCCTCGCGATCGAAGTTCACCTCCTTGTAGCATTTCACATACAGAGCCAACGCATCCTTACCACTGCCCGCCGCAGCCAAAAAAACGTCCGCTGCATTCTGATTTCTGCTACTGGATCGCTCTGTTAAAACCTTGCGAATCGCCGCAAGTTGCTCACTGATTTCTTCAATCTGATCTGGTGACAAGCCCTTCACCTCAGCCTGACCACTACCGAGAGTCAACACCGCACACACACAACAAGTTATACTACCGGAGATTATTCGCAGAAAATAGGAAGAAATCATCATTATTGAGGTTGAGAATTAAAAAATCGCAGACACTTAGAAAAATCTATCGCCAACTCCGCTATCCGACAAGCCTTCAATCATTTTTATTCCCAGCCTGCTTCCTCCGCATACATCCTCTTCAAATCCTTCAATCGCCGCCTCATCGACATTTTGCGAGCCGTGCTGAGCCGATCGATGAACAAGATTCCAAATAAATGATCCACCTCATGTTGGATAGCCCTAGCCAACAAGCCATCCGCCTCGATCACCACCTTCTCCCCGTCGAGCAGTTGCAAATGTGCCGTCACATCCAAGGGACGACGCACATCAATGCGCAATTCAGGAAAGGACAAACAGCCCTCGCTGTCCACCTCCTTACTGCTTCCCATCTCCAACTTGGGATTCACAAAAACCAAGGGCATGATGTCCTCCAACTCGCAAGGCTCGCCATTCAATCGCACATACGACACGCACTCCTCATCATGCGACACATCGATCACTGCCAGTTGCAATGCTTCTCCCACTTGCTGAGCAGCCAATCCCACCCCCTGAGCTTCACGCATCGTCTCCAGCATGTCATCCGCCAGAGTCCGTATCTTATCCGTCACTTCAGTGACCAGCTTACCCTTTTCCCTCAATACTGGGTCGCCCCACAATACAATTTCCTTAACCATTTTTCACTTAACTCAAGGTTCCAAATCTCTAAATTATTTTTTCTTCCCTGTAAGAATCCGCAAAGGGATATCCGAGATCTCAATCTTCGCTTTACGCACTTCATCCCACACCTTCACCACCATGCCCAACTCCACCCCTTTATCCACCTTCAACTGCAGCTTCAGCTCAGGCTGCCGCTGTTTTAAATCTCGCAAAGCTTGGGTCAAAGTTTCCAGAGTCACCATCTGCTCCCCCAAATAAATCTGCTCATCCTTACTCACTGCCAAGGTCGTGCGCAGCTGACGCTCGCTCGACGATGCCATTTCTGATGATTTTGGCAAGGCCACATTCACCAGTGCCTCCTTTTGTTTGAAAGTCGTTGTAGCAATGAAAAATATCAGCAAAATAGCAAGGATATCGATCAAAGAAATGATCGGCACCGTTGGCTGACTGCGTTTATTGGTATAAAACTTCAAACTTTAGATCTGGTTAAATCAACACCACTCTCCCCTTAGCCGTTGTCCCCATTCTCAGACTCGACAGCATCTTCGCCCGCCACTTGGAAACTCCCACCACCATAGCGATAATAAGCATGCAACAACTTCGCCATCAATACCTCCATCCTCACCGCCATACCTTCGATGCGCTTGCTCAGATAACTGTGCGCCACCACCGTCGGCACCGCCACCGCCAAACCACCAATCGTAGTATTCAAAGCCTTCGCAATACCCGCAGCCAAAATACTCGGATCAGGGATCTCCGCCCCTGCTGCTCCGAAAGTCGCAAACACACTGACCAAACCACTCACCGTCCCCAACAAACCCAGCAGCGGCGCAATCGTGATCACCACCTCCAACACCGCCAAACCACTTTGCATCTTCATCACTTCCTCTCTCGCCAAAGCCTCCACCGCTTCACTGGCTTCTTCACGGTTATCATGCTCAGGCGATAAAACCTGCCGAGACAATCGCGCCAATACAGAGTGATCAGTTGTCAGCAATGCCGTCAAACTGGTGAAATCCCCTTTTTTGAAACTCCCGTCCGACTGCTCGATCGCCTCCACCACATCATCAGGTAAAATAGCCTGGCGCCGCAACGACAAAAAACGGTGAAAAGTCACCGACATCGCGATGAACGAGCAAATGACAATCAGCAACATGAAAAAGCCCCCCGATAAAAGGAACTCCCACACCTGATGATTCATCGACGACTCGGCTTCCATAAGAAACCATGATGATGATTGTGATCCGATTTGCATACGATTACGTTAAAAACTAATAAATAATCACGCTGTAAGTAATCTCCAGCGGCTTGCCGCGCAATAGTTCTTTGATCTTTCTCGGCATCGGCGGAATATCCGCATCGATGATCGATCTCAAAGTAAAATCCGTCATCACCGTATTGGAGTTGTTGCGCGACACTTTGATCGCAAACACATCTCCCTTCTCACTCACCTTGAACTTGATTTTCAAACTACCATAAGTCGCGTAATCCGCGTGATCCTGTCGGTAGCGATGCCACTTACGCTCCACCGCCTGAGTGACCTTCTTTTTGTATTTGCCCAACTCCGAAGCCTTGACATCCAATGCCGCCTTGCCACGGTTAGAAATCGTCCCCGACACCTTAGTCAGATCCGTCTCAGGGGTGAATGAAGGTTTGTCGGAAGGCGGTTTGGGTGTCGGTGGGATATCCGCGCTAGCAGGCTGCGCCGCCGCCTGAGCTTGAGCCTCGGATGCCATCGCCGATATCGGCTTACTGATCATCACCCTCGGTTTGTCCTCCGGCTTGCCTTCTTTTTCCGCCTCTTTATCTCTCTTGGCGACTTGATCCTCCTCATCGACCTGCTTGCCCACCTGCATCCCGCTATCGTCCAAATTGGGATCAACAAAACTCTCCTGACTTTTTCTCACCTGCGAAAGCTCCGCCATTTCCCCCGCTGGACGCCGCGTGAGTTTTTCCGCTTTATCAGGCTTCAGCTTCTCCTTAGAATCCACCGGAGGCTCTATTTTTTGCGGAGTCGGTTCAAACTTGCGCATCGACCCACGAACCGACATCGGCACCACAGGCTGACTGCTCAGCGACTTCTCTTCAAATTCACCATCGACAAATTTACGTTTTTTCATTTCCAACACCTCGCGCTCACGCTCCCCATCCAAAGTCGGCACCTCCAGCGCCTTGGGGTCGTCAGGACGCGGCGCCAACTCCGTCGCCGCCAAAGTATCACGATCTGATTCAAACTTTGCCATCTCCGGTGCTCGATCCGCCTGCTGATCGGGCGAAGTGCGAATGTAAGCCGGCTGATCTTCTTCCATCTCTTCAGAGATCAGATCCTCCAACATGATCGTGACCTCCTCCGGAACCGCTGCCGCCTCCGCCTTCTGCGGACCATACACACTCGCCAATGCCAAAAACGCCGCGATGCCTGCTAACAATAGCATGTGCGCAGCCACCGCAGCCACCACCGATACCAACATTTTCTGATTTTCAGACATTCAGCTTTCCATTCAATTTCACAGCCCGAGTCAAGCTGCCCCAAACCATGCGAGATACTAACAAAAGAACAATTTAAGCCCATCTCACCCTTATGAAAGCTCAAATACAACAACTCTAGTCCAATGGCGCTTAGTTAAGCTACACTGTCGTCTTGCTATTTTGTCTCACACTACTCCCCAAAAAACATTTCCAACCATTGTTCGGCACTGTTCGCGGAAAAATAAACGCCCCTTTCACACACAAGCTAGCTCACAGAATTTCAGATATTTCATTCAGCTTGGCCTGACTCCGTTTCCTCCCTTTCCTCCTGTTCAAATTCTTAATATTTTGCCGCGCCTTTTGCCTTCGAGTTATAGTTTCCGGCTACACAGTCAATAATCTTTTACCAGAGGTCAGACCCTTCTTAATACTTAGTTAAGGGGTCTTCTCGTGTATTTCAGTAAATTGGTCTCTGTCTCACAGGCAAAATCACAGTGCGCGACATTTTTTTGGAAGTGAAGAATTTAACCACAACCGGAACGCAGTGTAGATAGACGGAGTCAAATTTCACTGATTTTCACTGATAAGAAAAGAAATATTGAGTCATGAAAATATCACATATCAGTGTTTATCAGTGCCGATCAGTGGTTAGAATATTTTTGATCGTGTAGTGTGGAAGACGATATAGTAGCTTAACTAAGTGCCATTATTGGGGTCTGACCACTAGTATGATCGAACGACCTGACTTAATCTCCTGTATCGCGATCCCATCCCCACCCGCATCAGCCCCTCAACGCACAAAATAACTCAAGCTCTCCAGCTCCAAAGCCAAATCTACATTGTTCACCACCACCTTCTCAGGCACTTGCAACACCGTAGGTGAAAAATTCAAAATCGCCTGAACCCCCTCCTCCACCAAATCATTCGTCACCGACTGCGCCGAGCTCGCCGGCACCGCCATGATCGCCATCTTCACATGTTTTTCTCTTACAAAATCGCGCATTTCATCCATTCCCATCAACACCACCTTACTGTCCTCCTTCAAGCGCACATTTTCAGGATACAGATCAAACGCCGCCACAATCTCAAACCCCTCGCGATGAAAACCGCTATACCTTAACAAAGCAGCCCCCAAATTACCCACGCCCACCAAGATCACCGGTTGCAGACTCGTCATCCCCATCGCCACCGTGATCGCCTCTGACAACACATTGACGTTATAACCCAAGCCTCGCGTACCAAACTGCCCCACAAAGCCCAAATCCTTGCGCAATTGAGGAGACTTCACCCCAGCCGCTTTCGCCAAGGCATCCGACGACACCGTCTCCACCTCATTCTCGGCTAATACCAGCAAACAACGCTGGTACACCGAAAGCCGATAAACTGTTTTTCTAGGAATCTCTACTTTATCCACAAGTGAAATTTCGCAAAGAAATCACACAAGTCAATCGAATTCCTAACCACTAAAATATACCTAAAGACGCGCAAGCGCGCGCCCCCCAAAGGGAGAGGACTCATAAAATCACTGACCTTACAAAGTCCGTTTAAGTCCGTTCACGCCCCATCCTCACTTTTCTGATAGGACTGCTCCACGCGCTGAGCCACATCCTTATAGCCATAGTCAGCAGCATAGATCTGTTTGAGAGCTTCAAGCGAAGCCTCGCGGTTGTCCATTTTATCATAGAGCAAGCCCACATTATAGAGCAATTCCTTTTTGGTATCGTCCATACCAGGAATCTCTTTGATCGCTTCCTCAAACTGCCCCACCGCCAAGTCGAACATATTTTTGCCCTCGTAACATTTGCCCAACATCAGCATCGCTTTGATACGCAAATTAGGCGCCCGCTTAGCTTGTTGCAGTTCAGGAATCGCCGCTGTGAAATCTTCCGTCGCAAACAATTGCTTGCCATATTCGAAACGCAGTTGCGCATCAGTCGGATTCTTCTCCACCTGCAAACGCGCTTCTTCCAGCAGTTGTTTGCCCTGCGAACCTCTCAATTCAGCGATTTGAGCTTTCACTCGCTCCACTTCTGGATGCTCCGGGTTTTCATCGACAAATTTTTGTAACTCCGCCAACTGAGCCTTGCCCACTTTTTCGCGGATCTCCAGCACCTTACGCTCCAGAGCCGGATCGTTGCGGCTCAGAGAAAAAGCCCACTCATAATAAGTCTGAGCCTGCGTCCAATCCTCCAACTGCTCAAAACAGTCTGCCAAATCCTTAGTCACCGCCAAATTATTCTGATCCGCTGCATAAGCCGCCGAGAGCTCTTGCACCTGCGCCTGCAACATTTCCGGTGTCATGCCCTCACGATTCCTCGCATCGAGCGTCTTCGTCTGATCCTTATCTCGAAGGTTTTCCTGCATTCCCCCCTCCCAGTTCTGCGTCTTCATAGACTGCTGCGCCGACGCATCCTTCTCCATTTTAGTCGCCACTAGATCCGCAGAATCCTCTTGTCTCAGTTTAGCATAAATCTCCGCCGCTTCCGCGTACATGCCTTGGTCAAAATAGAACTGCCCCAGCAAATGCCGATGCTTGGTATTGGTCGGATTCCCCTGAGTCACGATCTCTAGCGCAAAACCCGCCGTTTCAGGCATCTCAGCCGCTTGCGCCGCCTCGAACAACAAATTCCCAGCCTGCGCATTAAATGGATCTAGCGCCAACACATTTTTTTCCACCTCGATGATCACCCCCAGCGGATCTTTTTTGACCTGCCCCTGCATTTTAAAAACCTTCAAGGCCTCCGCTCCCAAGCTCATCGATTTTTTAGCCCCCTGCTTCTGCTTGACCGCTGCCAAACGCAACTTCTTGCGCCCATCCAGAAAATTAGGAGCATCCTTCAATACCGCCTGGAACAAAGTGATGGCATACCCATAGTTTTTCACCTCATGGGCTTTTACCCCTTTAACATAGAGATCCTTGAGGTTTTTCGGCAAATCGTTTTCTGTGACTAATTCTGACATGATATTAAAATTTGAGGCTATCCCACGCTAAGTTGCACTACAGTAATCTTTCAAAACCTCATAAAAAAGCAAGTTTCATTAACATTGTAGTATCAAAGCGGTTCATTCGTCTATAGAATCTTGCCTCATCCCGCAACAAAAAAGATATCGATAATGAAAAAAAATCACCCAATGTGACATAATCGTGACAAGACTCTTGTTGGCAACCCTTTCCGCAAGTCACATGGTCGCTACTCAAGCTTGCACAAAATCCAACCCATCCATCATGGCAACCATCCTCATAGTCGATGACGAAGATGACATCCGAGAGCTCATCGCAATGAACCTCCGCCGTGAAGGTTACGATCTATTAGAAGCCGCCGACGGACTGAAAGCCGTGAAACTTGCCCGCAAAAAAACTCCGGACCTCATCCTACTCGACCTGATGTTACCGGAAAAAGACGGCTACCAAGTTTTCCGCGATCTCAAAAAAAACAGCACCACCCAAAACATCCCCGTCATTATGCTCACCGCGCTCGGCAAACTCGACGATCGCATCACCGGGCTCGCCCTCGGAGCCGACGACTACGTTGCCAAACCCTTCAGCCCCAAAGAGCTGATGTTAAGAGTCAAAAACGTACTGCACCGCAGCCACGCCCACCCCGCCGGAACCCTGCTCGACGAGGGCGACTTTCAACTCGATAAAAATCAGCTTACCCTGCAACTCGCAGGGCAGCCCGTCGATCTCACCACCACCGAATTCAAACTGCTCGTCGTGCTCATCGAATCTGGCGGAGATACCCAAGAACGTGGAGACTTACTGCGTCAAGTCTGGGGATACAACGACTTGATGCAGACCCGCACCCTCGATACCCACATCAAACGCCTGCGAGAAAAACTCGGTGCCCATAGCGAAAAAATACAAACCATCCGAGGAGAAGGCTATCGCTTCATTCCAGCCCCGCACACTCAACCTAAATAGATCTACCAGTTTGGAAATCCCACTCATCATCATCCTAGCCCTGATCGCTGCCTACTGCGCATGGCACTGCCATCGCCTCAAAAAAGGGCTAACCCACATCGCAGACACCCTGCGCTCAGATAACGCCATCTCCTCACCCGAAATCACCACCGCCAGCAACGACCCCTCACTCAGCCTGCTCAAAAAATCCCTTTCCAATTTACTCACACAAATCGACCTCGACCGAAAATCCGAACGCCGACAGCGACGTTTTTTCGAAAACATGCTCAATCAGATCGAAGACGCCCTCTTCATCCTCGACGAACACCAAGAGATCCGCTTCTCCAATCAAGCAGCCCGCCTGCTCTACCCCTCAGAACAAGACCACCACGGGCGCCAACTCATCGAAGTCTGCCTCGATCACCGTATCCCCGACACCGTCAGCCTCGCCATCAGTAGCCAGAATAAAAGCATCGCCGAACTACGTCGCGCCGCCCCCAACAGCGAAACTACCGATCAACCAACTCTTAGCGAACACAACTACCTCATCGAAGCCGAAGCCCTGATCCCCAAAGATGGCTTTGGCAAAGGCGCCTGGCTGCTCATCCGCGACATCACCCGCCAAGCGCAAACCGAACAGATACGCCAAGACTTTGTCGCCAACGCCTCCCACGAACTTCGCACTCCACTCTCCATCATCAACGGTTACCTCGAAATGCTCGATGACGACGCAGATCTGAAACTTGATCAAGCCGCCACTCGCCACAGCATCCGCACCATGCGCAATCACTGCGACCGCATCACCCGCATCGTCGAAGACATGCTCACCATATCGAAACTCGAGAGCAGCACAGATTTACTCACCACAGAAGCTTTTGACGTCACTCAATCCATCACCAGAGCCATCGAACAACTACAAGCCATCAGCGAAAAAAGCCAAGCATCACTGAACGTTCGTTTCCCAAAAAATGCCCCTCTCATCGAAGGCGACCACTTCTACTGGGATCAAATATTTTTTAACCTGATCGAAAACGCCCTCAAACAAAACCCCAAGCCCGGTTTAAAAGTCAACATCAGCGTCAGCCACCACAACCATCAAGTGCAAATCAAAATAACCGACGACGGTATCGGCATCCCAGCCGAAGACCTGCCCAATATCTTCCAACGATTCTATCGAGTCGAAAAACACCACGCACAAACCATCAAAGGCACCGGCCTAGGACTCTCCATCGTTAAACGCGCCATCGAAGCCCACCAAGGCACCATCACCGTCGCCAGCGAACCCGGCAGACAAACCACCTTCACCATCACCGTCCCCACCGCACCTTCATCACCATGACCCTACGCAAGCACACTCACCTTTTGTTCATCGCCGCCATTCTCACCCTACTGAGCAGTTGCCAAAAACAAAGTCCCGCCCCCGCAGCGGAGCAGAGCGAAGTCATCAACAACGCCCCCACACTCACCCTCGATGATGGAAAAAAATGGCAAGTGGACACTCACACCCGGCAATCCATGCAAAGTCTATCCAGCTTAGTCGAGCAAAGTCCTCCAGAAAAACTCGCTCAAGCCATGGCAGGGGGAATCAACACCCTATTCGAAGGCTGCACCATGAGCGGCCCCGCACACGACCAACTCCACATCATACTCACCGACATGCTAAGCCAAGTCAACGGGCTCTACTCCACCACCACCCCCGAAGAGCGCAACACAGAAATCCAAAACATCAAAAAAACGCTCCAAACCTACCATACGCATTTCGAGTAAACCCACCACTACATTACCCCCTATCCATTACCCATTGCCCATTATCAATCATCCATGGTAATAACCCCTTTGGCATTGCGACCCGCACGCATGTCCGCAAACGCCTCACCCAATTGATGCAAAGAATAAGTCCGCGTGATCATTTCATCCAACAACAAATCCCCCTGTTGATACAGCTCCAGCATCTTAGGGAAATCCACTGGAGCATTGCACAAACCATAGAGCGGATTCAGATAAGTTTTGTCCCACTCAAACAGATTCATATCGATCGTCAGATCCTCCTCGATCCCGCTCACCTGCACCGCCGTACCTGCATTGCGAATCATCGCCAAGGGAGCCGCCCCAAGCGCCGGCACCGCCGTCGCTTCAAAAGCATAATCCGCCCCGCGAGTTTCAGTCAAAACCCGCACCTCCGCCGCCGCTCGCAACAAACCCACATCGTCCCGCTGCGTCTGAATCACATGCGTCGCTCCAAACTGCTGCGCCATCACCAATCGCTCCGCACTCAAGTCCAAAGCAATGATCCTTCTCGCACCCGCGATACGCGCCCCCTGAATCACATTCAGCCCCACTCCGCCACAACCGATCACCACCACCGACGAACCCGCCTCCACCTTTGCCGCATTCACCACCGAGCCATAACCCGTCATCACCCCACAGCCAATAATGCAAGCCGCCTCATAAGAAATATCATTGCCCTGCGGAATCTTCACCACCGCCTCCTTGCGCACCATCGTCAGCTCAGACATCGTGCCGATATTAAACGAACGCTCGATCGGCTGACCATTACTCCTCAGCGTCGCCTCCACCCGCGCATGCCCACCCAACGGCGTCGGCGAGGCCACCGGAGAATGTTTTTCGCAAATCGCAAAATTCCCCCGCTGACACTGAAAACACTCCCCACAAGAAATCGCCCAATTCAAAACCACCCGATCCCCCGCCGCCACCTCCGTCACATTGTCCCCCACCGCCACCACCTCACCCGCACCCTCATGCCCCATCACAATCGCCTTACCCCAGTTCAGCGAATCATAATCCGTATGACAAATCCCCGCCGCCCGAATCCGCACCAGCACCTCATCCACACCAGGATCCTCCGCCACCTGTAAGTCAGTCAGTTCAAAAGAACCGTCACCGAGGGCAATAATTGAGCGTGCAAGTGTAGTCATTGGAAAGGCTGTAGGTTTTTAGGCTGTAGACTGTAGGAAGAAAATGAAAAATCTAATTTACTGTGACCGCTGAATCAGAAACCCTACAGCCTAAATACCTAATGGCCTAATGCCTGTTCTCCCCCCACCAAGCCATCAAAATCTTGCTCAAAATCTGCTCGCCATCAGCATTAGCATGCACCGCATCCCGATAAAAACGATGCGGATGCAACCCCGACGACACAATGTACTGCGCCCAAGGCGTCGTCATATCCAGATAAGCCGCCCCCTCTTCCCTTGCTAACTTTTCTAACTCCTTACCATAATCCGACGAACCCGAATGCTGAGCCTTAGCCAGGACATCCGCATTACGTGGATCCGTCGTACCAAACACCCCAGAAGTTAAGAAAAATTCCACCTGCGGTAAATCTTTACGAATCTGATGCATCACCTCGCGAATCGCATCAACACTGCGCTGACTGATCCCACCGATATATACCAAATCCGGTTTACGCGGAATGATATACTTCTGCACCCGCCCCTCTTTACTATAATGTTGGCAACCACCTCCACCACGCACATACACCGTCGTTTTGATCTTCGCCTTGGGATAAGCCTCAGCCAACTTTCCCGTCCATCCCGAGCGCATGATATCATTCACAATACTATCCCCCACCGCCATGATGTGCAAATTCCCTCCCTCAGTCAAAACTTTGTGAGTCCGAGTCAGCCCAAACCAATCCTGCTTCGCCACCTTAAACTCACCCTTGGGCATCTGCTGCTGAATCTGCTCGATCTGCTTCAACGAGCGACAAGGCGAGGCAAAAATAAAATAATCCTTCTCCGCATCCTCACGCTCCTGTCGGATATCCGGATTATACTTCGAAGGCAAAGCCCCCTTTTTCGGAAACTTCACCGGCGAATCCTCCATCATACTCCCCGGTCGCGCCGTAGTGTTCACCTCATTACGATCTTTCACATCAGCGTCCTGAGCCACCGCTCCACCTGCCAACATCAAGTAACTCACAAATATAAAACGCTTCATCATCATATTCTCACTTCATCATTAGACATTGCCTCCGAATAGCAAGCTCCAGCTGTCTCGTCTCGCGGTTGCACAACTCGGCTCCATGTTCGATATTGGATATTCCAATTTCTTCACCCTACAGCCTAAACACCTAATAAACCACAGCCTTTCTTCATGACCACCCTCATCGTCGCCACCCACAATCAGCACAAAACCGAAGAAATCGCAGCCATGCTCGGCGAACACTTCGCCCCAATCACCGATCTCACCCAACAGCCCAACCGTGACGACCACCCCGCGCCCGAAGAGACCGGCAAGACCTTCGAAGCCAACGCCCTGATCAAAGCCCTCGACGCCAGCGCCCGCTTTCCCGACGCCACCATCCTCGCCGACGACTCCGGTCTCGAAGTCGATGCCCTAGCCGGAGCCCCAGGAGTCTACTCCGCCCGCTACGCCGGAGAAAACGCCAGCGATGCCGACAACCGCAAAAAACTACTCACTGTCCTCGATGGCAATACTCAGCGCAGCGCCCGCTTCCGCTGCGTCCTCATCTTAGTCAAAAACGGCAAAGTCCTCACCACCTGTGACGGCACTTGCGAAGGCCGTATCGCCACAGCAGAAAGCGGCGACGGCGGCTTCGGCTACGACCCACTCTTCATCCCCGAAGGCTATGACGAAAGTTTCGGCATCCTGCCAGCAGAAACCAAAAACCAACTCAGCCACCGAGGCAGAGCGTTAGCAAAGCTCAAAACCGCGCTATCAATAGATAATTAAAATGGTCAATTGAGAATTGACAAGCCCCCCCACTGCATCAACTCTTCTTTTCTTAATTGGCAATTATCCATTGCCAATTATCAAAATTGCCTCGCTAGATCAACGGTAGATCAACGGACTCTTAATCCGCAGGTTCTTGGTTCGAATCCAAGGCGGGGCACCATTGAAAAAACATGGTTTCAGCCATGTTTTTTTATGCCCCCGACTTAGGGTTCGAACGCCGTTCGATTACCCCTTGGCGCGATAGCGCTCACAATCTAGCGAAGCCTTTCCCGTAAAGGTTTGTGAACGAGTCCGCGAGTGAATGAACCAATCCAAGGCGGGGTACCACTGAACTCTTATTTCATATAGGTTTAAGGTGAACCGCCTCTCCGATTTTTACCCTATTGACGTTCTATTTGGCACTGATTGGGCAGTAAATCTCGCCCCTGCTCTTTCGGAGAAAATCTCTCCACTGCCTTTCTTTGTCTTGCCTAGAAAATGAATGCTCCATAAGTGCAATCGGCACTTCAATTACCGCCATTACCTGCCATATCACAGACAGGGCAGCGGCAATCTCCGCGATGGCTGCTACTGCGCGCTTCACATACCGGACAGACGCAATCTGATCGGTGACGTCCTGCGCGCTCTCCGCAAATAGGACAAATACAATCACTCAAGTGGCGACCACCCTTAGCCCCGCAGACTGGACACTCACAATCGCCACGATGACGGCCTCCAAATTTATAAATACTCATTTGAGCTAATCTACTGATTTTGAAAAGCGGAAGTCAAGCCCAATAGCACTTAGTTAAGGCTGGCACACGCGGATTTTTGCACGGGGAATCAATTCACATAAGCCTATGAAGGGAAGGGGGGGGGGGTAGCTGTTTAGGTTGTTAGCTTTTTAGGCTCTGTATTTTACGAGCACTCTAAGTCGAAAATTCAACCTAGAATGCTTGTTTTCTCATGAATTATATAAATCACATCCCTAAACTCCTAATAGGCTAAACCGATCATTCACAAATACTTGCGTAGTGAAAAAAAATCCTCCGTGAGGCTGGAGAGACTGGTTATCGGCTGAAAAATCCTGCGCAATCATCACGCACTTCGACCTCTTCACAGACCTGAATAGTTACCACTCCAGAGGACACGTTCATCGTTCGCCGTGATGCTTTAATCAGTAATATCAATTTTAAGATCGGTAGCCTTTGAGTGATGATACTCGCATGACAAAATTAACTCTACAAATAAGAATAGTTGTTTCCGTGATGATCCTACCCATGATCCTATTTTCAGGGTGTGCTACGACTTCTAGAGAAAAAAGGCCTATGACCGCTTTTAAATATGGTGACAACTATCCCCTGATTCGCAAAGCCCTTGGATTGAGGTGCTATCTTTTTTTCTTTAAGGATACGAATGGAAATTTCTATTCCTGTGATAAAGTGTTTGTTGCAGCTACAGGGAAAAATTACCTTATGTTAGCAAAGAACCAGCGCTTATATTCTGTCATCAATAGAAAGGATCTAGTAAACTTCTCAAGCTTTAACGGAGAATCAGCACACACTGGAAAGTTGCCACATGAAGGAGGATTCAAAAATTTATTAGATCCTTTTGTTCCGCCTCGGCCATTAAACCAAAAGGACTTTATCACTCCAGATCAAAAGGCGCTTGACTCCATCAAACTTGGAAATAGTCAGGTGTTAGGGCACATGATTGCATTCGCTCCATTTGTCCCAATGGCATTGTTGTCCATGAATTTAGAGAATAACAAACACGATGACGATTTGAAATTATTTGAAGACCTTAAGCTGGGGATGTCTTATGAGGAGGTGACTAAATTACTAGGTGATCCCGATTTCGCAAAAGGAAACCCCGCCAACTATGGCGTAACCAGCTATCATCAGCGACAGTGGTCGATGGGTTTTAGAGCCAATAACCTCACATGGTTCAGGTCAGGCATTGATGTGCTGCGAGGATACCGAACTCGCCTCTAAAAGCTCACTAGCTCCAACAAATAAGCTACCTATTTAGCTTACTCTATAGACTCCAGCCCTCGCCTGGCGATCATCTGGAATAGCTGCGTCAAGCCGCAGCGCTCCAAAGAACCGACTGCCTAATTGGAGTGCGGTGACTCGACACCGCTTTGAATAACTCCCTTTTGAATCCGCCATACGCCATCACAGAGCCTGCTCCAATTCCTCCAGCGACAGATCAATCGAATGCACTAGAGCCTGCTCGTCGACCGGCATCTGCCTTTGCTTCGGACACATCAACATGTAGGGAATGTCATCTAATGAGTCAAAACCCAAACCTCGATAATGATTTTCAAGCTTCGCTGTGGCAATCTCCCCGTCCTGGGACAAGGACGCCAAAGCTAGTTTTTCCCACCGCGATTCTGCTCGAATCCCCCGCTCGAACTGCAAGGGCTTCGCTTGCAGTGCAACTAGGGCGCAGCCGCTTTCCCAATCGTTGATAACTCGATGAAGCGCGGAAATCCCCAATCGCTGCCCCCTCGCGAACGGCGCTACCGTTAGAGAACGAAGGTAAAGTAGATCTTCAAAGGGTTCCGCACTTGAAAACCTATCCCTGATCGGCTCGACAAATTCGCTGAAGTCTGGCTCATACAAGGCTCCTCCTAAATCACTGAGGCTCTGACTACTATCAAAAAGCGTGTGGAAATGAAATCCCTCGTTAAGAGCCGAGCCCATTCGAATCAGAGTGAAGCGCAACTCGCCCAGATCAATCAAACCCGTCTGCGTCGGGTCGTCATCGATGTCGTATTCCGCTTGAATCCTCACCTTCATGTCGAGCAGGTAATCCTCGGACTCCTGCCGAGGACCAATGCCACTAGTGCTGTCATAGCCAAGAAAGGGGTAAAGGGTGATTTTGTCACTTGTTGAACCTAACCGATTGCTCATTCTTCGAATGTTTTTATGTTATCTATCACTCTCCCACCTCACCCTTCAATCACCACCCGATAACCCGAGTGGCTCCTCAAGTTCATCACTGAGTTGTCTTCGAAAATCAGGTACTGACCTTTGATTCCCATCAGTTTTTTTTCAATCAACGGTATCTTATCCAGCTTCATACTAACTACCTTTTCGGGATAAGCCAATACTGGGTAAGTGATTTGGGTGATCTCATCGTTATCTGAAATAAATTCGTGATACTCCTCTGGTAACAGCTCCAGAGCCTCGTCTTTAGCCTCTAACAAGTCCACCTCACAATGCACATTTTTGAGCATGTTGCGCCAGTTGGTGCGGTCGGACATGTGATCCTTCATCTCCACCTCGATCAAGCCCGCCAGTTGGCGATAGGGCACCTCCGCCAGCAGAATAGCCTCGGTCGCACCTTGATCAATCCACCGAGCAGGAATCTGCACATCGCGTGTCACCCCCACTTTCACCCCACCGGTTTTCGATAGATACACCACGTGCGGCTTGAGATGATGCTCTCGCTCCCATTCTTCATCACGCAAGGCAATGCCTTCGTGGATACGGCTCAGCTCAGGACGAATGATACTCGGCACCGCCATCGGCGAGTTCATAAAAGCATCATAACTCATACCATCACCAAAAGCCTTGTTAATGCGTTTGCCCGATACCACACAATTGATCTGATGTTGAAACTCGATGCGAATCGTCTGTCCAATCAGCGCATTCATCTCCAGCTCACAGCCCGACTCCAGCACATCATACAAAGGCAGTCGATACTCCACCCCTCCGTCCTGCAATAAGGACGTTTTCATTTTACGGATATTCCCTTCGTATTTCATCTGTTATTTTTTCTCAGCCTGTTTCTTTTTTACCCTCTCCACTGCCTTTTGACTATTTTCTTTCGCGCCAACTTATCATCATACTCTCAATATTGACGATCACTCTACACGACATTTTTGAAATTGAAGAATCAAACCACTGATTTCACAGTCGAACAGAGTGAGACAGACGGAAAATACTGCTTGGAGTCAAATTGACACTGATAGAAAGAAAAATTGAAGTGAAAAATAATGCTTTGCAAACCATGCCCCCCCCTCTTCCATTCCTCTTCTTCTCCGCGTCTCTGCGCCTCTGCGTGCCACCCCCTCTTTTCCTTCCGTGTCTTTCCGTGCTTTTCCGTGGTCACCTCCCCCCTCTTCCATTTCTTTCTCCGCGCATCACCCCCTCATTTCATCGTGCTCACGACGGTGGCAGTTCGGGCAGAGCAATTTCAGATTTGCCAACTCATTGGTGCCGCCTTCAGACAATGGTAACTTGTGGTGAATATCCAAGGTCAACCCGCTCTCCCCGCACATTCCGCAACGATCCACTGAATTACCACCAAGCTGATAAACCTCGAGCAACTTCTTGCGACTGATACGCCGACTGTCACCCAGCCCACTCTTAGCCAACAGTGCCATGTAGCGCTTACGATAAGCCTGATAGGCAAAAGCATTCAAAATAACAGTCGTCAATATACCCATCGCCAGCGAAGACATCGGG
The DNA here is from genome assembly GCA_021648365.1 of Verrucomicrobiales bacterium. Classification (GTDB taxonomy): domain Bacteria; phylum Verrucomicrobiota; class Verrucomicrobiia; order Verrucomicrobiales; family DEV007; genus JAADHD01. Next base: position 73,620 of record JAKISY010000005.1, on the reverse strand, counting down.
TCGAGATAGTGCTTAGCTACCAGATACGCTGCCAGCCCCAGCAAGGCATACAGCATCACCCTAATCACCTGTCGCCACAAGTAGCTGAGCAAGCAGATCACCTCTCTCACCGTCAGCACCAACAATGCCAAAAGAGCAAAGCTGGTTAGGACAAACAAAATAACAATCAAGCTTCCCATCTCACCCGAGAATATTATCGCGCAAGAAAACCTAGCAAATCGCGAACTTCATCCGGCTTGAGCGTGCCCAACAAGCCCTCGGGCATGATCGATTGATCAAGCACCTCGCGCTTGACAACGTCCTTAGTTGCCACCGATAACTCACCCGCCGGCGTGCGCAGGGTGATGGTGTATTCATTCTCGCCTGAGACATTTCCGCTGACCACCGCCCCGTCTTTTTTGGTGATAATCGTCAGCTTGAAATCCTGCGGCAGAGTCGCCGACGGGTCGATGATGTTCTCCAACATGTAAGCCACATCGCCACGGTTAGCTCCCGTCAAGTCGGGTCCGATATTGCCACCCTCCCCCTTTAGGCTATGGCAAGCCATGCATAATTGCTGAAATTTTACATGCCCATTTTTTACATCCGCCTTAGCCAGCACATCAGGGGTCAACTGATCTTGCCATTTTTTGATCAATGCTTTTTTCTCTGCCGATGAGCTGCCGAGCTTGCCCCATACCTTGCGCAAATGCTGATTCAGCTTTTTGTCTTTAAAGGTCATGATCTGCCGCGCATGATAAGCAGTCACTGCCTGGCTCGGCACCTTTTTTGAGGCAATCGCATCTAACAAAAGTCGCGAAAACTTAGGGTTTGCCGTCAGAGTATTCACCGCTGCCAATCGCTCAGGCGATGCGAAACTCTGGTATTGATCGATCAAAGCCTCTGCCACCTGCTTTTGGTCAAACGCCGCCAAGGCTTCGATCGCTGTCAATCGCAGCGAATCATCATCCAACAATACCAAAATCGCCGGCACCGATTTCTGATTACCTGCTTCTCGAATCAAATCCAGCGCAAGCTGTTTGGCTTGCACCTTCTCTTTATCATCTTTCAGAACCTGCTCAAGCTTCGCTAAAGTTCCACTCTCATCAAAAATGAAATTTAGGCGCAGTGCCAAGGGATACAATTCCGGCACCCCACTACTTTGCAGCATCACCGCCTTCCAAGCCTCGGGAGCCTTGAGGTCACGCCGCCCTTTCAGTCCCGCCACCATCCCTGCCAACAGCTCCTTTTTTGTCTCCTCTTTATCCAGCTCAGTAAAAGCCTTCAACAAGGGTTGCAAATCTCCCGCCTGCGCCAGAACATGCGCAATCGATCGCGGGATCACTGGGAACTTCGCTTGTTTTAACAAAACAATCGCCTGACCAGGATCATCGACGCAGATATCCTTGATTCCATACCACAACATCAGTGGTATATTATGATCATCCGCATCCTCAACATGCTGCGCCAAAGCTTGGGCTAACGGCCAACGTTGCGCCGCAGAAAGCCGCGACATCGACGAAGCGATATAGACTCGCACCAGTGCCGATGGATCCGACTGCGCCATCTCATGCAAACGCGCAAGCCAATTCTCGCCCCCTAGCTCGGCAATCTCTCTCACCCCCCAAGCACGGATATTCTCGCTTTCATCTTTGAGCGCCCCATTGAGCACTTCTTCATCCAACTGATCGATCACTTTGAGGGTTAAAAATGCTCGAATTCGTTGCGCCACCGTCGCATCTCCAAGAAATATATCTTTCAGCGCTGCTGCCACCATGGCAGTGTCCAACTTCTCATTCACCAAACGCTGTTGCAAAATGCTGCGCGATTTTCTAGCGAACCATTCATTCTTATCCAACTGATAAGCAACTAAGCGCTTGTCCGAGGCTTTCCACAAATCGACCGACTCTGTGTCAGCCTTATCCCCATAAGTGATTTTATAAATTCGCCCCGAAGTGCGATGCACTCCGTCGTGATCGTGACACTCTCCATCATCGCACCAATCCGAAATATACACATCTCCGCTCGGCCCATAGATCTGAGTGACTCCGCGATACCATGGATTATTGGCGAACATGAAATCCTCCCCATGTTTACCAACGTAGCCCGATCCACTGCGTTCGATGCGGTCATTGTTCAAACGCCGGCCATGCGTGTTCGACATAAAAATCGTGTTGTTATATTTTTCTGGCCACTTACCACCGAGGTAGATCATGCCACCACAATGAGTATGTCCACCGCCTAACGCGCCATGCACCCCCTTACCATCACGGGTTTTCCTCCAGTCATCTGTCCCCCCAGCGTGATGCAAATGATCCGCGCACATCCCGATGCGCTCATAGACGTTTTTTCCCAAACCCTCGCCATGATTGTTCATGCGAGGAAAATACGCTCCTGGGATAGCGTGCCACAGATGACCGTTGACGTTATTTGTGAAAAACAATTCCCCCATATCATTCCAATCCAAGCCCCATGGGTTGGTCGTGCCATGCACCACCACTTCAAACTTTTTGCTCACTGGATGAAAACGCCAGATCGCACAATCCAGAGCCACACGTTTTTCTTTCGGAGTCCCCGGCACCCCCACCAAGGACGGCGCGGTGATGCCATGCCTGCCATACATCCATCCATCAATGCCCCAAGTCAGACCACTAAAAAAATTGTGCTTCGCATCCGTCGTCCAACCATCTAGCACTACCACTGGCTCACCGTCCGGCACATCGTCGCGATCGCGATCGGGGATGAATAGCAAGTTCGGTGCATCTCCCACCCACACCCCACCCCAGCCTACCGTCATCGCTGAGACATGATTGCCCCCCGTCCAGAAAATCTTACGCTTGTCATGCTTGCCATCTCCATCCGTATCTTCAAACACCACAATGCGATCCTCTCCCTTTTTCTCCCACTCATGGTATGAGTAGGCCTCCGCCACCCAAATCCTACCGCGATCATCCAACGCCATAGCGACCGGTTGGCGCACATCTGGTTCCCCAGCATACAAACTTGCCACAAAACCCTCGGGCAAAGTGATCGCCTCAACAGCCTGCTGTGGCGTGACCGGCTCTTCTCCAGGTTTTTGAGTATTACGTGGTTGATAAGTATCGGCAGCGTAAACAGTGCTGAATAACAAGCCTGATAATAACAGTGGGTGTAGTTTGCGAAAGTTCATGTTTACAAGATGATACAAGACAGTAGCAAGGATTTACAGTATTTCAAAGAACTATGAAAAATGTGCCTTCGCCATCCACTCGTCCTGCTCTTCGATTCCTTCTGCACGCGCTGCTATTTACCCTGCTACTGCAGACAGCTCCCAACATCCGCTCAGCAGAACAAGGTTGGGAAATCTGCGCTTCAAAAGCTCAGCACCTAGACCTCGGCTACGAAAGCAAACCTGGTATCGGAGGACGTCACTACGAACGCGACCGCCGCATCGATGTCAAACACCTCGAACTCGAACCCGATTTCACCCTCCAAGCGATGCACGGCATCGCCACCCTCACTTTCGCTCCCATCGCCAAACCTTTAGCTGAATTGCACTACCTCGACCCCGCCAAGCCATGACCTTTCGCCTGCAAGGAGATCGCTATTCTCATTTTGAGATTCGACTGCTCGACGACGCCGTGCTCTGGATTCCCGAATCCGAGAAAATCAAAGTCAGCCATCAAAACCCCAAGTCGCAACTCCTACGCATCGGCGGAGATCACCCCAAAGTCAGTCATTTGATCACCCTCAGAAGATTAAAACATAGCCCCCTTACACATCACCATTCTTCCGTAAGCCCCTATTTCATCTTTACCCCAATGGCACTTAGTTAAGCCGTCTTCTCGTGTGTTTTAGCAAGCTAGCTCCTACCTTCGGCCGCTTCACACATACAAAATTGCACACCACTACATCTTTTAAAATCGAAGAATTCAACCACTGATGGACACTAGAAAACACTGATTTATAATACTTCCGCGATTCACTTCTTCCTCTTTATCAGTGATAATCAGTGCCATCAGTGGTTGAAATATATTTTTCCCGTGCAGTGATCTAAAATAGCCAACCGCCTGAATAGCTTAACTAAGTGCCATTGGTCTTTACCCATTGTTGCTAATCAGACTGTCGGAAGTATATCACGCCCCAAAGCCTGATCAAAATCCAGCAAAGTCACATACATCGGTTGATAAAGCGCCTGCCCCGATCCCACCAAAGATCCAAAGGGAGTGAACCCCAAATGCCGATACAATTTCAGTTGCCGCGTGGTTCCAGAAATGATCCCCACATCATAGCCCCGAGGAACTCCATAACTCTTGATCATAGCCAGCATTCCCTTCAAAATCCGCCCTCCTAACATCCCTCGGCATTCTTTTTTCACCGCCAATAAACGTATTTCCAAGACCTTACTACCCGCTGGCAAATACGAGTCCAAATCAGCAATTTTTTGATCCAGTGAAAAAGGACGCTCACCCCGCAGAGCTAACATTCCTAATAACTTCGTTCCAGACAAACAGATCACATAAGTATTTTGATCATGAAATTTATCTACCAATCGCCGACTAGCGGACGGCTCGTGTTGCGGAATTTCTTCAACAAAAGTAGCGTAGTTCTGCAGATGAATCTGCTCAAATTCAGCCGCATTCTCAGCCAACTTATACTGCAGAGCAAATGAAGAAGACGCCTTCATTTTCAGACCGCGTCCCTCCTGCCATAACAGTAAATCAATCGCCAGTCGATGAACACCTCATGCTCAACTTCCTTCACATCGAAATGCTCATCGATCGCAAGCAATACTTGCTCTAAGTCCAAGTCCAAGCCAAACAAGCCTTTGAAAAAAACGGCTGCGCAGTGTTTATCCTTAAACCGCCAAGGCACATTCTTGCGGAACTCCCGTATCGCAGTGAACCCCGCCCTATCCAGAAAGTCACCGGTTTGCCCAAACTTAAGGAAGCGACCCTCATGCCCAACAGGGTTATGTCGATCCACAAAGTCATTCAACCATGCCGCCAAGCTTGAATCCTGCTCCACATCACAAACCGCCAACTCCCCCCCCATTTTCAACACCCTGTAACTCGACTTGATCGTATCGAAATGAGAGTCACTATGATGCAAACCTGCCAATCCCAACACCACGTCGATACTTCCGCCTTGCACACTTGGGAAATACTCAACATCTTCCTTCAGCCACTTGAACTTTGAGTTCAATCTCAAGCCTAACTCCTCACAAGGTTCCACACACACACATTCGACTTCCCCCCCCAACCGCAGATAGACCTCATCCGAAAGAAAACCGCCCGCCGCTTGCACATCCAGCACGCGCTGATCGCGGTGCAGCTCGACTAACTCTAACAAGGCATCTCTTTCCGCCAATCGCGCATCAGGAAATGCCGCCATCACATTAGGGTCGGATATCGCAGGAAAATTCATTATCTCTACCCTTCACTTCAATTCATCGTATTTCAAAGCCAAATCTGCTCACCTAGCCCCCTCCCGATTCTAAATCTAAATTAAGGAACACGTGATTGATCCGATCTGCGGTCATTTGATGAACTTTCTTACGTTCAGCAAACTCAGTGTTTTCAGCAACGATCAAAATCGGATTTGTATTGATCTCCCACACCTGCATTTTGCCTTTATAAAAACTGTAATCAATTCGTCCGTATTGAATGTTCGCCAATTCAAATACCGCGCGCACTTCGTCTTCATGACTGTTATTGGTGATGTAGTTTAACTCTTCTTCGATCGTCGCCGAATTGACAAATTTCGGCACTTTCACCTCCCATTGCTTGCTGAACAAAATATGTCGAGGGATAATCTCACCACCGATACAAAAGGATGAATATTTTCGGAAGACGCCATCCTCATCACTAACGTCCAGGTATTCGACGGTCAGACTTCCAGGATTCTCGCTTAAAGCCAGCTCCAAGCCAACTCGATCCTCAATCAAACTCGACTCACTGCCCTCGTGCTCATACTCCTTCCTAATAAATACAGGAAAACGGCATCGACTAACTTCATCTTCACGATAAACAGCAAAATCATTACGCATGGATTTTTGCAAATCGTAACGCAGTAAACTTTTGCTAGGGTGATTCAAAACCCGATAGCCATTATCAATCATCGCTTCGCAATGCTCTCCTGCTTTAGCTCTATACTCAGAGGTCAATCTGTCAAAATCAGTGAAGATCACCACTCCCTTTTTTTTGACAGCAGCTAATTGCAAATAACCCAACACCTTAAAATCACCGCGATGATAACGATCATACTTATTCAGCCAATTAAGAATCGTATTCCGATAACGCTGCAAACACACATAATAAATCATCACAATACACGTCCCACTTTCACTTCACGATCATCTCTCCTCTCATAATAATCCAATGACCAGGAAAGGTGCAGATATAAGGATACACCCCCGGCTGCTTCGGAGCATTGAAGCGTAGATACTCTGCTTCATAAGCATTCAACATCCGCGTATGGTGCAGGATCTTGTCTGATTTCGGAATGAACCCCAACTTAGACGCCTCTGGATCTTTAGCCATTTCATTAGCCGCCATGCCGACCTCTTCTAAAGCACCAGGCTTCACCACCACCAGATTATGGGGCGTCGCATCTGGATTAACAAAATCTATCCGCACCGGCTGCCCAGGCTTTACTTCAAACTTTTTCAGTGAATACATCAGGCGTTCTTTCACGATCGATATCGTCACCTTTTTGACATCCTTCTGCGCATCAAACAACTCCTCCTGCTTACTGTTTTTCTTACGCCCCTTGCCCTTCTGCGCGATCTCAAACTTAGCATAAAAGGCAGCTATCTCCGGGTGATCCTTTTTATACCCTTCACTAGCTCCCCAGTATTTCTTCAAGTTTTTGGAGCCCAGTGAAGTGCGGATCGCGTAAGCCAGGTGCCCTCCGTAAGGATATTTCAGAGTATCCAACATCGCCAACAAAGCCTGTTCACTACCGATATAGGACGCAGCAATCGCCGCCTCCATGCGAACCGCCGGCTTAGGATCATTCGCAGCTTGCTTGAGCAGAACTATCGAATTTTTCATATCCGCCCCCCAGTAGCGCAACTGTTGTGTCGCTGCCGCCCGCGCATGGTAATTGTCACAGCTCAGCAAATCCGCCAACAAATCCGCATTCACTCTACCCACACCCCGATACATCCACAGTGCCTCGACTTGGTGATGCCGATAACGTGGGTCGGCACGATCTAGCCCAAGCAACCATTGACCAAGAGCAGATTCCACCTTGCCAGCACCCTGTTCACGTAACTCTCGACGTGACCAATAACGGTAACGATACTGTGGCAACTTGAGGTTATCCAATAGCTCAGTGATACTCGCTCCCGCAATCTTGGGCGGATCCACAGGTTCACTACCCTTAGCTGAGATCCTCCAGATACGCCCAGATTTTTTATCACGACGAGAGTCGCGCATCGAATATTGGTTATGGCTTTTGATCGTATTATACCAATCGCAAACATAAAGTGCTCCGCGAGGACCGAAACGCAGATCTACGGGAATGAAACTCAAATCCGAAGAGAACAAAATATCACCGACATATTCCTCACGATACCCAAACTCACTCTCCTTCCAGTGATGGTATTCAATCCGGTTGGTTGGTTTGTAGCGAGCTTTGACAAAACCTCCCTGCATCTCTTTTGGGAATGTTTTGAAATCCACAAAATCATGACCACACGTCCCCGAGTAGGCTGGCAAGCCTTTGGGCGTAGGGTGTTGCTCTGGATAGACAGGGTTCAAGGCATGGAATGCTGCCGCATAAATGGGATGACTCGCCACATGCTGCCCCCAATCATCAAAAGTCACCCCCCAAGGGTTCGTACTCGAGTAAGTCCCAAAAGCCGTCAACCGCTCGGTCTTAGGGTCATAGCGGAACCAACCACTGTTGCGCTGACGCACAGGTCCATACGGCGTCTCCACTTGTGAGTGATGAAAAATCGACTCGCGAAAAACTAGGTCCCCATCGGGCGTCCACGCAAAATCATGCAAGGCATGATGAGAGTCCTCAGTCCCCAAACCCATCAACACCACCTGACGGTGATCCGCTTTACCGTCGCCATCGGTGTCTTTGATGAAAATTAAATCGGGTTGAGCCGAGACATAAACCCCGCCATTGCCAAACTCAAAAGACAACGGCTGATACAAATCATCGGCAAAAATCGACGACTTGTCGGCCCGCCCATCGCCGTCCGTATCTTCGAGAATCACCAACTTATCGTGCGGCTCTTCCCCTGGAAATATCTGCGGATACGAGGTAGAACAACACACCCACAAGCGCCCCTTAGAATCCCAGCGCATATTGATCGGATTGGCAATGTCGGGAAACTGCTCCTCACCGGCAAACAAACTCACATCAAAACGTGGATCTATTTTGAATGCCTTTTTTTCGTCCTCCGCACTCAACAGTGGGTTGATCCCACGAGCCTCCCACACCTCCTCTAGTGGAGGCAGATTCGAATCATCTATCGTCTCTGCCACAGGCTTCCCCTGCGCAACCTCCCAAATACGTTTATAACGATTAGCCACCATCAGGTCAAAGTTCCGCATCGCAGGCAAAAAATCATTATAGCCATGCTCTTCACTGCGCTTACCAGTGTAATAATACGTATTCAAAGGGCGATAACGGCGGAAAAACTGTTTATTTTTCTCTAGCACCTCTTGCCTCAAACTCTCATTCACTGACGGAGCTTTTTTCCCAAAAATCTGCTCATAGACCGTATTCCCGAACAGCTGGTAGCCCTCCCTAGTCAAGTGAATCCCATTCACCGTCAAATCATCTCCTGGAGATTCCATCGCTGTCTGCGTAGCATCGAAGACATTGACAAAACCTACTTTCTGCTCTAGCGCGACCTCCTTCATCACTTTTGTGTACGCTGCCAACTGCTCATTATTCATCGCAGCCGCCGCCACTCGCTTGATATCTTCGTTAGCGATCGGCGAAAGTAATACAATCCGCGGTCCCGTCTTGCCATTAAAAGCGCTCGTCTTGAGTTTTTTCAAATACTCCACCAATCTGATGCGAAAAGTTTCTAAACCCTCCTTGCCCGCAAAAGATTCATTGAACCCAAAAGCAGCGATAATGACATCGATCTTCTCATAGGTCAGATGCTGCTCCAGATCCGCCAAGTTCAAAGGGCGTGGCTGCGATTCTAACGAATCACCCGCCCAAGCTAGATTGCGCACTATTAGCTTTTTATCAGGAAAACTTTGTTGCACTAGCGTTTCAAAGTAAGCGAAATTCCTCGCTCGATCCAACAGCGTATTGCCAACCAAAGCAATGCGCTCGCCCGCTTTTAGCTGTAGTGGCAAAGCCGTGTCCACAGCATCCACCGATGCAGGTCGCGCTGCCGTCTTGGCATACATGCCATACTTGGCGAGCGCAGGATCCTTGGCAGGTTTCTCTTTTTCATTAAATATCAAACGCGGATTCTCTTTAGGCTCTTTGCCCAAAGATTTTGGAGCTGATTGCAACGCTGCCGCTGGTCCAATCAAGCCCGCTGTAATCAACGCGAACTTCAATAACCTTGATATGAGTCTTAAGTTAGGGGTTTTCATCATGGTTCTATCCGTGTGTTTAACATTCTTTTTCAAATCATGTGCTTGAGCTCGCTCGTAAATCAGGACGCACCTTGATCTGTTCTGATTTCCCAGAATCAAGCATCTCCGCCGCCCGCGCCCCCATCTCCCTGAAATCGTAGAATAAAGTGCTGATCTCATCATCCAAAACGTCCGTCCCCATTCCCGAAAGTAAACCTATTTTACTCGGGCAAGGCACTTCCTGAGCCGTCAATTCTTCATAGAGAAATTGGGTCACATTATCCTCCGGACAAAACACCCCTATGCGACACTCCGCCTCAGCTGCCTCTCGGACTAATGCCGCTCGATCCGCTGGCGTCGCAGCCTCCTTGATCTGACAAGACAAACTACCCGTCCCAGCTTTTTCAGCCACCTCCATCACACTAGCAATCAGTGCATCCGTAGCGGGGTCATTACGAAAAGGACGCGCCACCCACAGCTCATCATAAGACCTCGCCATCACTTCAGCAGCGCATCATCTTTGCCACCCACCAGTTTTTTACCCAGCCAACCCGTCCAAAAGGGCACATTCACCAAAAAAATCGCCACCACCGTCATTTGATATTTGAAATTCAAACCCATCGTCATATCGATCCCCCAATGCAGAGCTAAGATGAAAATCCCCACCACCAAGGCCCAAACTCGGTTCACCAACAGCAAAAAAGCCAGCAACTCTATCATCAATCCTCCGCCTAAAAACAAGCGCGTCACATTGGGGTTATCGATCATGAACTGCGCCACCACCGCCCGTTGTTCAAATTCCACATCCACAAACAATTTATCATGGTAATTTTGTGCATTGGTTTTCATCAATTGCACCGCCAGATTCGGCGACTGGACAATCCACAGTCCCTTACTACGCATCAACTTGATCACTCCCGCGATCACATACGCCGCCGCGATCACCTGCAGGCTATACCAGACCATGTAGTCCCTCCACTTCAGCCCCACTGGCAAAACGATCGCAGATTTCCCTAGTAGACGCCATACATAAGGAGTCCAACACACCAACCATTGAGCCAGCAAAATCAGCGACACCAATTGATAAGCATGATGCGTCGCTCCCTGAGAATTATAGAGCGTAATCATGCCGATGTGCATGCTCGCCGCTAGTGGCAAAGCCAAGGGCAAAAAGAAACCCGAGACGTAAACTAACAAAGCCCCGCAGAACAGATAATAACAAAAACGATAAACATCAGGATCAGCGAAAAAAGTCAAATCTATCAAGTTCGCCAAACCCGTCGGGTAAGGCTGTTCTTGCAAAACTGACATCGCCGCCATGCTTGGCAGAGACCACCACGCCACCAAAGCAAAACCCACTCGCATGAACGCCCACTCCCACACCCCACGCGCCGGCACTTGCCAGAATTTTGATTCTTTTTTTAGCTCTTCAATTTCCATCATTCAGCTACTTTCAATCGACGTTCCACCACCACCGTCGGAGTCTCCATCAGCCCCAATTTATCACTACGCTCAATTTTAACCCTAACCAATTTGATCGTATCAGGTTTATTTTTTTTCCACCAATCACTTTTCTCCCCTCGTGGCAAAAGATAATCCAGTAAATCATCACCAATGATCTTCTGTTCTTCAGCCGGTATCTCCGATCCCCCGATACGACGCCCCAACTCTTTAGACTTCGCGCTCGCCACTTTCTTCAAGCGCTTCACATACATCTTCTTCATCGCCGAAGCACTGAGCCCAAAACAATACTTCACTGGCAGCGGCTGCCCCTCACCATCCTCTAGGATATAATAATCAGTGTAAGGATTCATCTTCGAATACATCGGAAAATCCGAAAAAGGATAGGTCTCATCCACGATCAGAGAAAACACCACCAAAGCCAACATCGGAAACAGCGCATGCCTCACCACGCGTTTAGCCACGCATTTGATTTTGCCCCTGCGCCCACCCTCGAACGAAGATTGACTCCGCTGCTGCATTTCCTCACTTGAACTCATCTAATGACATCCTCCATAACCCTATCTCATATCCTTAGAGCAGGAAAAACGCGAATCATTACTGCGGAAAATGACAAAATTTGCTTAATTCCGTAGCAACTTCTCGTCCTCTGGCTGTAACTAACCTCATCTCCCCCTACCTCCGCCACGACCACCTCCGCCTGATCGACTCATACCGCTACTTCGAGAACGACTCGATCGTGAAGTGCGTGTCGTTCCCCTCTGTCGAGAATGATAACTATTGTTTAAATTACTGCGAGTTGACGAATTGATACTAGATCTTGTTGGACGTGAAGTCGTTGGTCTAGTCGTTGGTCTAGTCGTTGGTCTAGTCGTCACAGGACGAGTCACAGGACGAGTCACAGGACGAGTCACAGGACGAGTCACAGGACGAGTCACAGGACGAGTCACAGGACGAGTCACAGGACGAGTCACAGGACGAGTCACAGGACGAGTCACAGGTGCAGGTCGTCCATTGGTGAGATGGTTCCAAGAGCCATTGGACATTCTTTGATAAACATTACCCGATTTATCCGCATACACATTATTCGCCCGATCCAGCGCGATCGAAGGTTTAGGTTTGACAGGCAAGGTCGTCGGCCTACCTGGAATCGCCGGTTTGGTCGTCGGCATGCCCGGCTTCGCAATCGGCAAAGTCGTTGGTCTGCCTGGAATCCCTGGCTTGGTTGTCGGCATGCCCGGCTTCGCAATCGGCAAGGTCGTCGGCCTACCTGGAATCCCTGGCTTGGTTGTCGGCATGCCCGGCTTCGCAATCGGCAACGTGGTAGGCCTACCTGGAATCGCAGGTTTGGTCGTCGGCATGCCTGGCTTTGCAATCGGCAACGTGGTAGGTCTACCTGGAATTCCGGGTTTCGCAGGCAAGATCACAGGCCTGATACGTCTGTGATAAGGCGTCACTCCAGGTCGTTTGTAGCGACCATAAAGTTCTGGACGCGGGTGCCTCCACCCCGATCCGTGGTGTCGACCATCCCAATACCCTTTTTTGTAGCCCTGATAATAACCTCTATGGAAACCATGATAAAACCCGCGTGAATGCCCGCGCCAGTAACCACTATAAAACCCAGCCCCCCACCAACCACCATGCCACCGCCCCCAACGACCATAGCCCATACCAAAAGTGAAATGACCATTACTATAAACCACTCCATAACTCCACGCCGACACCCAAGGATTATAACGCACCGCATAACCCCAAGTCACAGGTCGTCCATAATAGATCCCCCCATGATGCCACCCACGATAGCGGAAACCCGTACCATACACTAAGCGACCTCGATAAATATAGCAGCCAGTATAACCAGGAGTGTAACCCACATAAACGTATTCTGGAGTCGAATCATAGACATACACATACTTCACATTATATACTGGAGATTCTGGCGGGATGCTCTCCACCCCAGCAGGTCGCTCATCCGCCACCTGCCAAGGTCCCATAGCTGAATCCGAAATATACCAGACCCCTGCATCACAAAGATAATAGCGCCCTTCTATCAGCAACACTTCGCTCTCTGTGTTGACCGCATATTGTAATTCTGTGCCCACGATCTCTTCAAACTTCGGCTCCCCATCATAGCTCAACGCCACTTTCACCTCGCCCCGCTTCACCTTAGCCGTCTGCGGAATCTGCGCATCCAATACTGCCTCACCTGCCTCCTGCGTACCATACACAAAAGCTCGCACATCTGCTACCTCCGAGTCTTCAGGTATTTTTTGGAACCCCTTAGGCAACTGATCCGCCTCCACATACTTCCAGCCCGACTCCAGCGACGAACTACTATACCAGCGCCCTGATAGCAGCACGTAATAAGATTTCTTATCCATTTCCATGAACAAGTTACTATCACTGTTACCCACATACATGAGGCTCGTTCCAGAAACAGGAGTGAATGCAGGTTCACCCCTGGTGTAGATCAACTCGCTTGGCTCCGTCACCACAATGATCTTAGGCACCTCCCCTTTAGCACCTTCCTCAGTCTGCGACACTTCACGATCGGATTCATCGGCAGCCAATGCTGCGACCTTTTTAGGCACGGCTTGCTCTATCGACCACGATGCCTCCAAGCCCGCTGCAGAATACCAAGCATCCTTGCCCGCATAGAGAAAATATTTTTTCACCACACTATCAAATACAATCAGAAAAGGCGTGTTGATCACCCGCATCAAATCCGCCGCGCCCTCCACCATCGTCAATTGCGCTTCACCATCCAAAGTCACCAACACCGCCGGCTGTTTCGAATATATGATCTTAGGAGCCGCTGTGGACAGGTTCTCCGCCCCCTTTTTTTCGTTTTCCACCACTGCCAAACTCGCCAACACCCGATCCAAAGAAATACTGTGATCCCACTTCGGCATCTCCGCCTCAATGATGCCCGCCAATTCTGCTTCCTGCTCCGGAGTGGACGCCACAAAACGAACTCGCGGAACTTTCAAAGCACGCACATGCACCACCCGCTCTTCCCTATCTGTTTCCACTTTAGCGACCAACCACACCACCCCGAAGACAGGCTCACCCTTTTTTCCGTCCTCACCCTTCTTCACAGTCACCGAAACTGCCGCACGGGCAGATAACTGATTCCCCTCAAATGATTCTATCTGCGGTTGATAAACCACCACCTCCACCTTGTCTGTATCAATTCGCTGCGGCCATGCCTTATTAGATTTTACCTCCTCAACAGCCGCCTGCTTGGCACCTGTTTCAATTTCCGATTTCTGTTCCTGTGCAAAAAGTCCATTCAACCACACACAATAAAACCCTAAAATTAAAAATCCCTTTTTCATCATTATTACCTTTGCTTTCATTCTGCTACACTTAATGAAACGAAAAACCGGCTACATTATTCATTTATAATATTTTTCCGCTTCCACCCGCAAGGTTTATCTACCAAATTTACCCCACGCGCCCTTTTGCAAAAATCACCTTTCTCTACCAAAATGCCCCAAACCATCTCATACTCACGATTCATCGCTAGCTCCCTACTGATGCCTCTGCTCATCCTGCCCTGCCTTCAAGCACAAGAGCTCAAGGATGATCTTCACTTGGTAGAAAAAATACGTGCACTGATTCTCAAAAAGTCGGCCATCAGCAAAGAATCAGCCATGAAGGACTATCAGGCACGCATCCCAAAAACCGGCGTGCCTTACGACATGGTCGCTATCAAGAGCGGGAGCTTTCTCATGGGTAGCCCAGATGACGAAAAAGGTCGCCAAAAAGACGAAGGACCTCAACACAAAGTAAAAGTTGAAGCCTTTTGGATGGGGAAATACGAAGTGACTCAAAAACAATTCATCCAATTTGCATTAACGAAAAATACACCATATCGAACGAGACACGGATCTCTATTTAGACAACCTTCCCTACAATCACCAGATAGTTTAATCACTGCTATTTCAGCCCCCTCCGAATATGCAGCCTATAAATTTTTCTCTTTTGCACAAAACGAGAACAACTTGCCTGTAACCGAAATCACCCAACACGCCGCCAGTAAATTCTGCCAATGGCTCAGCGCTCAAACTGGTCACTACTACCGATTGCCTACAGAAGCTGAATGGGAATACGCCTGTCGCGCAGGAACTGCTACTTCTTATTCATTTGGGAATGACATCAAACAACTCAAAGACTATGCCGTATTCGATGCTGAGCAGTATTCCTTGGTCGGCAGCAAAAAACCAAATCCGTGGGGACTCTACGACATGCACGGCAATGTGATGGAATGGTGCCTCGATCAATATCAAACCGTTTCTTACCGAATAAACAACAAAACCTACCCAGCTAAACAGCTCTACCCACGAGTGATCAGAGGCGGTTCATGGTACGATTACTCGGATGAATTGCGATCAGCTGCGCGCTTTCATTCAGAAAACACTTTCAAACAGAACGACCCATTAACTCCCAAAAGCTATTGGCATTTATCTGACGCATCTTGGCTCGGCTTCCGTATCGTCCGCCCACTCAAACTGCCTTCCGCAGAACGAATGTTTCAACTCTGGAACAGCGGTGATATCGAAGAACAAACAACACGAAAAAAAACATTCAACCGCAGATGACGCAACCGAACGAAAAGAGATAAAGGCGGCAGATACTGCGAAAGATTGCGGTAGAGTGGGTGTCCTCACCCGCCGATGGTGATCTAGCAATAAAAGGGAGCGGGTGAGGACACCCACCCTACTTTCCAATCACGCGCATTTCTGTCACTCTCGCACCTGAACCGAAACGCAGTGCAGATAGGCGGAGCCAATAGTTACATATTTTTTGACTTAAACTTCACAAATCACTTCTTTGATTTGCTAATTTCAAACCTCTTCATCTGCGATTATCTGCGTAATCTGTGGTTCCCCTCTTATGCTGCATAAATGTCGTAGCGATATCGAGGACAGCCCCCCCCCTTTGCGTCTTAGCGGCTTGAGCGCAGCGGGCGTGAGAATCTCCCCTCATAACCCGCCACATACTTCACAAACACCCATCACCCCAACTTCCAAGGCGCACGATATGGCAATGCCATCAATTTCTTCTGTGCCTCCGCATCTCCAATCACCTCTTCCTTCGCCGGATCCCATTTCAACTTACGCCCCAAAGCCTGTGACACATAAGCGATATGCCCTGGAGTGATCGAACGATGCGCTGTCTCGGCAGGCGCGACACATTCCGTGCGAGTTTTCACCCCATCGATGAAGTTACGATGATGCTCCGGTGCTTTGTAAGCACGCTTCGACCCAGGATTGAATTCCTTCTTCACCCACTCAGGATTCGACGCCTCCAGTTGATTACGGTTCACATAGACCCACCCATTTTCGCCGATCCACTTAGTGCCCATCGCATTCACCGGTCCGATACTGGTCTCGATACCTCCCGCATAAGTACAACGCACTTCATAATCCACTGGCGAATTGTAAACCTTCGTCTCTGGCCAAGTCCAGCCCACCGCCTCCACCGTCTGCGGTCCACTTTTGTCCATGCCCAGCGCCCAGTGATTGATGTCATTGTGATGACCGATCCAATCCATCAGCTGACCACCTCCATAAGCCAAATGCCAACGCCAGTTCCAGTGACTACGCGCTTTCATATAGGGCAACATCTCACTCGGCCCTGTCCAGAAATTGTAATCCAAATGATCGGGCGGCGTAGTATTCGAGGTATCCGCCAACGGTTGATTATGCCCCTTAGGCAAACCCACCTCTACCCGCTTCACTTTACCGATCACCCCGTTCTGAATCAACTCCACCGCCTGATGGAAATTTGCTGTCGAGCGTTGCTGAGATCCGGTCTGAAAAATCGCTTTTCGTGCCGCCACCTCACGATACAACGCCTGCCCCTCAGCAAACAAGTGCGTGATCGGCTTTTCGCAATAAACATCCTTACCATGTTTTAGTGCCTCCATCGCTGCCAAAGCATGCCAGTTGTCCGGTGTCGCCACCAGCACCGCATCGATGTCCTCACGGGCACACAATTCTCGGTAGTCAGAATAAGCGTCACAGCCTTTGAACTCACTACCCTTCTGTTTGCCATAATAACCTTCCACCGCCGCTTTTGCCGCATCGCGCCCATACGCGCGCCCCTTACGTCCCTCATGTTTCCCATAATGCAGAGAATCCACATCGCACACCGCCACCACCTGCACATCTGGCAACCTCAAAAAAGCATCCATGTTAGCAAAACCTCGACCTCCAACTCCGATCATCCCCATGGTGATGCGTTCGCTTGGTGCGCTTTTCTTGACCTCTGCAAAAATAGCGCCTGGTAAAATAGACGGGGCTGCGACGGCTGCCGCTGAAGTGATGAATTGACGACGGGTTTTCATGGCAAGTAGGTTTATGGGGGTTATGAATGCGCGCACTCAGCGTTCATCACCAAGCGCGGTTCACAATCAAGCACACGATCCTACCAATCACAAGCCCATCGACGGCGGGTTTACCGTGCGCTCTCCTCATTTGCAAATCTATCAGAACCCTCTATTTTCCTCCTATCTATTGAACTATTGAACCCACAATCATGCGAACTGACCAAATTCTACTCCTCTTCTTTCTGATCATTCCCCAAACACTCTTGCACGCAGGAGATTGGTCAACTTTTCGCGGCGACTCTCAACGCAGCGGCGTCGCAGATGAAAATATCGACGCCAGCAAGCTCAGTCTTCAATGGACATGGAACAGTGATGCCGTCCCACAAACCGCCTGGGCATCCCCAGCACGGTGGGACGCTTATAAAAACATCATCAACCTGCGAGCCATGAGAAATTACGACGCAGCTTTTGGCGTAGCAGTCTCGGGAAGCTCCGCCTACGTCGCTTCATCGAGCGAAGATGCTGTGATCTGCCTTGACTTGAACACTGGAGGCGTTCGCTGGAAATTCTGGGCAGGTGGTCCGGTTCGCATCACTCCTACGATCGCCGAGGGCCGAGTTTATTTTGGTTGCGATGATGGTCAGGCTTATTGTATTGATGCCAAAACAGGTAAGCTGATGTGGAAGTTTCGCCCTCCCATGCAAGAACCTCTAATCCTGCATAACGGACGCATGATCTCTCGTTGGCCCTGCCGCACCGGTTTACTGATCAAAAACGGCATCGCCTATTGCGCTTTTTCGATGCTGCCTTGGGATCCCTCTTTCCTCTGCGCCATCGACGCCAAAACAGGAAAGACGGATACTGACGGATGTTTCGTTCGCAAAATAGACGGAGCCACTATCGAAGGGGCTATGGCAGCCTCCGACAAACTGCTAGTCGCTCCCCAAGGCCGCATAGCGCCGATGATTTTCAACCTTGCTGACGGAAGCCCCATCAAAGCCCTGAGCGGTGACAACGGCAAGGGAGGCGGCGGTAGCTTCGTGATGATTTCCGATGAAGGAACCGTCTGCCACGGCCCAGGCAATCTCACCGGCTGGATCACCGTCAGCGACCTCAATACCCGTGAAGCCCTCGCCACTCACAAAGGATTCAACAGCAATGTGCTAAGCAGCACATTAGATTTCCGTTTAGCAGATAATCAGGTAAGCGCAGTTGATCGCAAAACCCAAAAGCTGTTATGGAAAAGCAACATCCCGCATGCCCATGACCTCGTGCTCAATCGCCAAACCCTGTTTGTCGGCGCAAGAAACGAAGTAGTCGCGCTGAATGCAAAAAATGGTGAGCCTGTCTGGCGTGCTACGATCAATGGCAACGCCCGCCTGCTCATACTTGCTGGACAATCGCTGCTCGTCAGTACCGACGAAGGCGAATTGCTCTGCTTTCAATCCAACCATAAAACGCCCCATCCCACTGCTCTCCCAGCTACAAAATCACCTACCCTTGCCATCGAGAAAAACGCCAAAACTCCCTCAACTAAAGTTCCGGGACTAAATGGGCGCTGGACTTTTCACAGCGGCATGAATGAACGCGCCAAACGCCGTGGTCTCGCAGATGCAGAACGACGGGTGCTCGACGCCGGCGGTCGCCTTGATGGCACCATCCTCGGCGAGGTGAACTTGCGCCAAACAGGGGGCATCGAAGCTCTGGTGTTCGATGGCAACAACAGTGTCATGCTAACTAAAAATATAGCCGAAGCCAAGCTCCCTACTCAACAACTCTCAGTCGAAGCTTGGGTTCGCATCGATCAACCCACTCAATGGGGCGGGATCATAGGAGCATTCCAAGATAATGGGGCTTACGAAAAAGGCTGGCTATTGGGTTACAACGATTCCAAATTCTCCTTCGCGCTCAATGCCGAAGGTGGTAAAGACGCGCTAACTTACCTAAAAGGAAAAACGGACTTCAAAACCGAAACCTGGTATCACGTCGTGGGCACCTACGACGGCAAAACCCAACGCATCTATGTCAACGGAGAGCTGGAGAATTCATCCGATCTTCAGACAGGTTCCATCAGCTACCCACCTCAAGCCTTTTTTGAAATAGGTGCCTACCACGACAAAGATGAAAACAACCGCATGAAGGGGCGCTTACACGAAATCTCACTCTATTCCCGTGCTTTGACCAAAGAACAAATCGCCCACCACTACCAAGCTAAAAAAAGTGCCTTTCCTAAACCCATCACACTTCCTCTTGGTCCTTACGCGCATTTCATTGACCGAGAAACCGTAGAAGTTTCTTGGCAAACAGAAGAAAAATCCCCTAGTGTTCTGATTCTACAAACAGCAGACGGATCTCGTAAAGTGACCGACCCTGCCCCCAAAACTGACCATCGCCTGCGCATCGACGGTCTCAAAAGGCAAACTCTCTACAGTTATCAAATTGTCACCGGAACGAGTGGCATCAGCCCCACCTTTGAACTGGATACCACCTTTAATTTCACTCAAGCCAAGTGGCCCAAACGACCCAACCCTTACGCCCATAAACCTACCGCCAAAACGATCGCCCAAACAGCTAATCAGCTACTCAAAAAAGCTAAGCTAAAGGAAAGCAAGGGTATCTGTCTCGTTCTAGGTGCAGGCGATGGTCACCTGATGTATGAGCTGGCGCGTCAGTCCAATCTCACCATCATCGGAGTCGAAACTGATGCCTCCCAAGTCGCCACCGCTCGCGCTACTCTCAGCCAAGCAGGCATCTACGGACGACGAACCACCGTCCGCCACGTCGAGTCACTCGATAAGCTCCCCTACACTGGTGAATTTGCCAATCTGTTGCTTTACTCCCCCATACTGCAAGATGGCAAGATTCGTAGCGACAGCACTGAAGTGATGCGCCTGCTGCGCCCCGATGGAGGACTCGCCCTGATCTACCGCACCCCCACCACCAAGATCAGCGACGCTCAATTACAAACATGGCTCGGGAAAACTCCCGCCAAAATCTACGAACCCAAAACAACCCTCCTCGCCAGCATTACCAGAGGTCCACTCAAAGGCGCTGGCGAATGGTCGCACCTCTACGGGCTCGCCGACAACTCCGCTTACGGCGGTGAAGACCTTGGCGGGGCTCGCTCTGCACGCGACTTGCGAGTGCAATGGTTAGGACGCCCTGGCCCACGCGCCCAACCCGACCGCAATGGACGCAAACCCTCACCGCTATCCGCCGGTGGACGTTTATTTGTGCAAGGTTTGCACCGCATCATCGCCATCGATGCCTACAACGGCACCGTGCTGTGGGCGCTCGACATCCCTCCCATGCAACGTTTCAACGTGCCACGAGACAGCAGTAATTGGTGCGCCGATAGTGACCATGTTTTTGTCGCCATCAAAGACGCTCTATGGCAAATCGACGCCCGCACCGGTGAGATCCAATCCATCACCAAAGTTCACCCCGGTCATCACAAAGACTGGCAATACGATTGGTCCTACATCGCACGTCATCAGGACAAAATCATCGGTAGTGCCGTCAAAAGTGGTTCTGCTTATGTTGATTTCTGGGGTGGATCGGGCGCCGGTTGGTACGACGACCGCAAAGGTCCGGTTACTTTCAAAGTCTGTAGTGACAATGTTTTCGCTCACGATAAAAAAACGGGTCGCCAGTTGTGGACTTATTCTGATGGCGTCATTCTCAACTCCACCATTACGGTAGCCGACGGACGCGTTTATTTTGTAGAAAGCCGCAACAAAAAAGTCCTCGCCTCCCAATCTCGCCGCATCGGCATGCCTGAGCTATGGCAAGATCAATACATCGTCGCCCTCGATCTTGAGACTGGCAGCATCGTATGGGAACAGCCGATGGAAATCCAAAATGGCACCGTGATGGTTCACATGGCACGCGGCAAAGGCACCTTGGTGGTCGCCGCATCTGGCGAAACCAAATACAAGCTCTACGCCCTTGAAGAGAGCAGCGGAAAAAAACTCTGGCAGCGTGAACTCGATTGGATCAAAGACAAAGGCGATCATGGCATGGCGATGTCGCGACCTGGCATCGCTGAAAACAAATTATACATGCGCCCCCATGTGCTCGATCTGAAAACCGGTAAAACCGTCGGAGCCATGCCCGCAGGACACTGCGGAACCTACGCGCTGACAAGCCATACCGCCATTTACCGCAAAGGCAACGTCACCCTCTGGGATCGAGACAATGACAAACTCAGTTCATGGAAACGACTGCGCCCCGGTTGTTGGTTGAGCACCATCCCCGCAGCAGGTATGATCCTTTCCCCTGAAGCCGGCGGAGGCTGCAGTTGTGGTATCTGGATCGAAACCTCACTCGGCTTCATGCCAAAAAACAAACCCTAATCCTAAGCCATCACCTCTGCCAAAGCAGCTTGCAAATCAGCATAACTCCACTCAAAACCGCTCTCCCGCAGGCTCACCGACTCCACTCGCTCACTCATCAGCACCAAATCCGACAAACCGCCCATCACCAATTTCAAGACAGGCGCGGGAACCCACGCTAACGCGGGTCGCTTCACCTGTCGCGCGAGCGCCTTCGTAAAATCCTTATTCCTCACCGCCTCAGGCGCACAAAAATTAACCGCTCCCACCAAACTCTCCTGCTCCACCGCATGGATAAACATCTGCGCCACATCCTCGACGTGCACCCAAGGCATCCACTGCTTCCCCGACCCAAGTTGCCCGCCTAAACCCCAGCGGAACAAAGTTTTTAACTTCGGTGCTGCCCCACCCTCGCTGCCCAAAACCATACCAATGCGACCACACACCACCCGAATGCCCAAAGCTTGCGCACGCATCGCCTCTGCCTCCCATGCTTGACTCACCTCCGATAAAAAACCTTCGCCGTGCTCACTCTCTTCCGTCAGCACCTCATCCCCACGGTCACCATAAAAACCCGTGCCAGATGCCGTCACGAACACCTTCGGTGCAGCATCGCAAGCTTCCATGGCTGCTACCAAACCCGCCGTCCCATCAATCCGACTAGCGCGAATTTGTTCTTTTTTAGCTGCCGTCCAAACCTCTAATACCGGCTCACCTGCCAAATGAATCAAAGCATGCAAACCACTCACATCGGTATCCCCAGCCACTTCTGGCGAAAAATGACGCAACTCCTCTGCCGACTCCAGTTCCTCCCAGCGACCCTCCACAGCGCGAGTGTAGAGCACCAGATCATGCCCTTGTTTCCTAAGCCGAGCAGCCAAAACCTTTCCTACCAAGCCTCTCGCTCCTGTGATTCCTATTTTCATCCTGCGGCCGCACTCTTTCCCTCACCCTCACCACCTTCCTTCAGCTCTTCAAAAACTCGAGTGAACTGAACTTCACGCACACTGCGTTCATCCGCATCCGTGATCAAGGCCTGATAGTTTTCTACCCGAATCTGCTCCCCCTTCTCAGGCAGACGCCCGGCCAAATGAGTCACATAGCCCCCCACCGTGCTCACATCAGGATTCTCCAAATCCAAGTCCGTCTGCACTCCCAACTCATGTAGCGGATAGGTTCCGTGCACGACGAACTCGTCGTCATTCAAGCGACGAAATTCCACATCCTCCTCATCAAATTCATCTTGGATCTCCCCCACCAACTGCTCCACCACATCATCCAACATCACCAAACCCAGAGCTCCGCCAAACTCGTCCACCACCAAAGCCAAATGGGCATGTTTGGCTAAAAAAGTCTTCAACAAAACGTCCAGCTTCATCAACTCTGGCACAGGAAAAATCTCCCGCTTGATCGCCAACAAGTCTGGGTCACTCTCCCGCACTTGCCCTAACAAATCCTTGATGTGAATCAAGCCAACCACATGATCAAGGTGCCCCTCCTTCACCAAAGGAAATCGCGTATGCTTGGTCTCCAAAGCCACCTTCAAGTTCTCCTCAAAACTTTTCTCAACATCTAAAGTCACCACCTCATTGCGCGGCGTCATGATATCGCGCACACTCAGATCATTCAATGCCAAGGCGTTGATCAAAATCTCACGCTCGGTATCCGTCACATCATCCGCTTTTTCCGTTTCCGCGACCAAAATCCTGATCTCCTCCGCACTGTGAACCAACTCGTGCGCCGGCACCACATCGATCCTGAACAAAGTTCTCATCAACCATTTGGCAGAAACATTCAGCAACCAGATCGGCAAA
This sequence comes from Verrucomicrobiales bacterium, assembly GCA_021648365.1. Classification (GTDB taxonomy): domain Bacteria; phylum Verrucomicrobiota; class Verrucomicrobiia; order Verrucomicrobiales; family DEV007; genus JAADHD01. The sequence goes on along the minus strand of JAKISY010000005.1, from coordinate 50,153 downwards.
ATGAAAACACGATAGAACAAAGCCAAAGGTCGCACCACCCACAGAGAAGTGGGTGCCGACTTGCGAATCGCTAAAGACTTCGGCATCTGCTCACCCACCACCACATGCATGAAAGTGATGAAAGAAAAAGCCAGAAAAAATGACACCCACGTCACCCACTGATCAGCAATCCCCATCTTGAACAGCAACGGCTGCACCAACTTGCCCACAAACGGTTCACCGATCCACCCCAGAGCCAAACTCGCCAAGGTGATCCCCAACTGACAAGCCGACAAATACGCGTCCAAATTTTCGCCATCCGTCATGTGACGAGCCAAGCGCGCACCCTTCTTGCCCTCATCGATCATGGTATCCAACTGGCTCGCCCGTACTTTCACCAAAGCAAACTCCGCAGCCACAAAAAAGCCGTTCAACAAAATGAAAAACAGCACCAACAACAAGCGCAGCGACATATCCCCCCAGCCCAAAGTCCACTCGTGCGCCATCTGCTCAGAACCCGCCATCGCCAACAAGCTCGGCAAATCAAACAGCGCAAAATCCCCCTGCCACAAAATCCAACCCATCATCACCTCCACCTCCTGTTAAATCCGTAATCACACAAGACTGCCGTCCACCTACTCAGCGGGTCAGGATCATCATCACTGCCTAATAAAGTCTGCTCAGGCAAAACGCTCATAATTTCTCATAAACCCCTTTATCCCGGCGTTGCAACACGGTGAAACCCGCGCTTTTAGCATCACTCAGTGAAAGAGGTTTGGTGATCTTAGGCGTATTGACCTGTGTGATCAATTTTTTGACCGGGTTGCGACACAAAGGGCATTTCTCCAAAGCAGGACGACTGATTGGACGGCGCAATTCGAAACCTCGGGCACAACTTCGGCACCCTTGATCGGGATCTATGGCGATGTATTCGTAGATAGGCATGACTGCTTCTGCGAAAATCGCATTACCACACTTAATCTGGCAACACATTTTCGAATCAGTTGTTAGCAACTGATTCTAACTGATTCTAGGCAAGATGTCCATGCCAAGAATCAGTAAAAAAGCAAACTACCAACTGGACTTGGTCACCCCAGGGATCAATCCATGAGAAGCCATTTCCCGAAAGGAAATACGCGACATTTTGAATCGACGAAGGTATCCGTGACGACGTCCAGTCACCTTACAACGATTAGTCGTGCGGGTCTTGCTCGCGTCTCTCGGCAACATGGACAATCCCACGTAATCACCTTTAGCTTTCAGCTCCTCACGAAGCTTAGCGTATTTCTCCACAGTGCGTCTTTTACGCGCGTCCCTTTCTATCCAGCATTTTTTAGCCATATCTGCCTTTTTCTAAACCAAAATCAGCACTATGCAAGCGGATTTTACTCTAAATCATCGGGAAAATAACTAGTTCCTGAATCGCTCACCATTGCAATCGCTCTATTTCCAGCCTTTATTGCTCTCAACACACCCCTTTACACCTATCATGCAAGCTTCTCACTCCTGCCACCTCACACGCACCCATCCCGCCCTATCAACACTTGCACTGCCGTGCTGCCTATTACTGACCTGTCTGAGCCTATATTTCAGCCTCGCCACACTGCACGCAGTTGATCAAAAAACGCCTGCCAACGGCGATGACTGGCTCACTTTCTATTATCGCAACCCCAGACCAGATCAATTGATCGCCCAACTCAAAGCCTGGAGCGACGAAGGCACTCTACAAGATTCAAACGCCCGCGCCCCCTTACTCGGCTTTCTCAGTCAAGTCTTTCACCAAAACCCGCAACAGCTTCAACAGTGGTATCAACAAACTCAAACGCTACCAGCCAAAGATCAAGAGCTCATCACCATGGCGCTATGGATGTGTGATAGCGAAGAGAGCAACGCCCTGTTAAAAAAAGAATTGCCCAAAGCTTTTGCTGGGAAAAAACCACCCAAAATCCTCAAACTCAAACTCGACTCCCCCTCCACCCTCGATTTATTGTGGGGCTACTATTTTGCCACCGGAGAGCGCAAGGCTCTGCGCCGCATCATCGCAATGTTTCGCTACGCCGACGCACCAAAAACACTGGAAGGCATCCCAGCAGGACGCAGCCCTCTCTACACCACCTTGCCCCACGCCGCCAAGTGGTCCATCTCCAGCAACGCAAAACAACATGCCAAAGTTCTAGCCGACGGCAAAGAACTACTGCTTTCCGATCAACTCAACGCCACCGAGAAAAAGTGGCTCGATGAAAGCCTGCAACAAGCGCAATCCCCCAAGCCATAATGCGCTTTGTGAAGAAGGGGAGATTTAGCATCACTCATCTAACCACTCGATTTTAAAAGTGATAACATCACCACGTTTAACATTCGAAGCCCCCCAGACAAATCCTAACGGAGCAGTGTATTTCAAGTAACTCTTAGCTTCAGGCTTACTATAGCACTCATACTCATAAGTGCCTGATGAGTGATCCCCCCACTTCGGCTTCGATGTTTTACCAGCGCCTTTAGGAAAAGGGATATAGCCTTGAATATTTACGAGGGCCTGCATATCAGTCAGACTCAACTTGAATGTCGTTTTTTTGTTCGTTGAAGCCATCGTCACTCTAAACTTGCGACCATCACGAGGCGCATCAGATCTGCCTGCTTTCATCAATACATACGGCAGAACCAGCGCATTCTTCACAGGGTCAGACATGATTGTGATTGTCGTGTCTGTGAACTGCAATTCAGGGGTTTCATTAAAAGAAATTGTAACAGGTGTAACACTAACTAGTGGACCAGCGTATGCCCCGAAGAGACACTTACTCAAAGCAATCGCATTACTACCTGGGGTTTGTGGAATTGCGTAGTCACCGGCCTTATCACGACCCGTGATTGCCTCCGAGATACCTTTGCCAAAGTCCCCTGATGGGCGAAATATACCAAAATCCCCATAGGCATTCCAATAACTAAGCGGCAGTCCACGACTCATGCAGGCATTGGCGGCATCTCTGGCATACATATTTCTGTGATGGTTACTGACGATGCCGCCCGCCCCAATTTCACTGATAACACAGGGCTTTCCGCGTAGAGCTACTTGCGCCGCGACTATATCAAAGGCTTTCTCCATTTCCTCTTTAGCTTCCGGAGTCCATAAAACAGGAGCTCCCCCTCGCTTATTGTTGTGCGTGAAAGAATGCGGCTCATAGACATGTGCTATCAAAGCAGTTCTACGGTCGATTATCTCGGGCATAGCTTCCAACTTATCGGGGCTATTGTAGTGCGTGCCACCAATAAGGAATATCGTCTTAGCGTTCACTGCTCTGCAGCCTTTCAACATACCCGGCCAGTAAGTATTCCAATCCTTGTTGAAGGCTCCATTAGGCTCATTCTCCAGCTCAAATAATACTTTTTCAAATGGATAGTCATTGAGCCTTTTAGCTACATGAGCCACCATGGCCGCTTGACGAATTTTTTGCTCTTCGCGAGGCAACTTGCCACCACGGCGATTTTTAGCTTTTGCTTGGTTAAGATAGCCCGTGTGATGATGGTTATCCACAATGACAAGCAGTCCTTCCGCTAAGGCCTCATCCACATTAGCAAAATACCTATCAAGATAATCTGGATCAATAGTCCACGGGGCTACGATCGCTGTATGGTTTGAGAAGTTCACAGGGATGCGCACATGATCAAAACCAGCTTTTTTAATACGTCTGAATAACTCGCGGGTAGTGTATACGTTTCTGTAAGCTCCTGGCATGAAATGCTTAGGGGGCATTCCCTCCCATGACTGACCGACATTAAGCCCTATCCCCAGAGCATTGATCACTGCAGTGGCATCATCGTCAAAGTTTTGATAAGATGGTTGAGAGTTAAACGGCACGAAGTCCGCTAGCCTATGATTTAACCATGTAGCTTTATCTGCTGGCTTGAAGCTTTTCACATTGAGCGATGCCTTCTTCCCTTCAATGGTCAAATCCAATTTGCTGCCACCGGATGCCTTCTCGTCCACTTCAAGAGTCAGCAGAGGCTCGCCGATATCATTCCGCAGGACGAAAGTCATGTTAGAGATCTCAGAGATTGCTAAAGACTTTGTTGCAGGTTCTAATTGAGTTTTTGCCGAAGTTTCGACGTCGGGAGCTTTCCCCTTTTCTGAACAAGATACAAACAAAGACATGGCTACTAAAAGCCCAAATGGCACTCGTTTAGAAATTTTCTTTTTGATGGCGGTATTTGTGAACATGATGCTGCTGAAATATGAAAAAGTCTTAGGATTGACAGTGTAGAAGAAGACACTAGAGAAAGCAAAACTGTTCACCAAGTAATCATTCGTAATTTAATTTCACCACCCTGTTCACGATACGATCAACCCATCTAGCTCGACATTTCACCCCACACCAGCTCCAAAATCCCCTCTTGTATCTTTTTCATCGCCTCTCGCTCATCCGGATCTTTATCCTCATGACCGTTGAGATGCAGCAAGCCATGAATCAAATACAACAAAGCCTCCTTTTGTATCCCATGCCCGAAGCGCCCCCCTTCGCGCTCCGCCGTATCGACGCTGATAAAAATCTCTCCATGATGAAAAGTGATCACATCCGTAGCCGTGGCATCTCCCATGAACTGATCGTGAACCCCAGCGATCACCTCATCACTGACCAAATTGACCTCCACCTCAGCCAGATCCGCCAACACCCCCGGATGCACTGCAACCGCCTGCAAACAACTCGGCAAAGCCAAACGCCCACCCTCTAATAACCGGCGACTGCAGATCCCCTTAGAATCGCCATGTTCAAAAATCAAAAGTTCAGGTTTGCTATCTGCCGTCATTTCTCCATCCTATATGACTTCTATCTATACATCCATGGAAAATCAACCCAAGCAGCCAAACTCAGACAACGGCTTCCACTTTGCCGACGCCTTGATCCTCGACGACTCAAGCACTCGATCCTTTTATAAAAACCTATTACAAGGCCTGATTCACAAAAATAACAACACCCTTGGCGTCATCCAAGGCTTCGCCACGCTTTTATCGATGGAGGAAGGGCTCAATGCTGAAATGATCGAAAACATCGATCACATGCGCCACGCCATCACCCAATCGTCGGAATTAGCTAAGATCATCCTCACCGCAGGAGGCTGCGCCACCGTCGATAACAAAAGCTGTGACATCGCAGTGATGCTACCCCACTTAGAGCAAAGCTGTCGAACTCTGTGCGAACAAATAGGCGCCACCCTACAAATCAACCAAGCTCCCAACCTTCCTTCTGTCCTAAGTGACACCGGACGCTTTAATGACGTCATCCGAGAACTCGTCAAAAATGCCGCCGAAGCCTGTGTCGGAAGCGAACAGGCAGATGTGGTCATCGACATCCTCGCGCCTGGTAGCGTCTCGCCCGATGACACCCAGCATGTCGATATTTTCATCCGCAATACCTGTGCCGATATCCCCGCCGACAAGCTGCCTCAGATTTTCCAACCCTTTTACACTACCAAAGACAATAGCCACCAAGGCATCGGGCTCACCACAGCGGGAGTGCTCGCTGGTCAAATGGGAATGCGACTCGGATTACGCTCATCCGAAGGCACCACCACCGCCTGGCTCAGTGTGCAAACAGCCCCCACAAGCTAAAACCCTCACCTCATCTGCAAATGCGCTCCACACTCCTTCAGCTAAGCATCCTCATCGCCGTCCTCGTCACTTCCATCGTGATTTTCTCATTAGGCTTCACCCAGCGCGACCACTACGGCTTGCTCGACCTGATCAAAGGACGTGCGCTGACTGGAGATATCGCTAACCCCCATTCTAGCCCCCTAATCCCGGATACTAAAACCCCACCCAGCCCCACTCTCCCCATCCCTCAACCCAGCGCACCGCCCAAAACAACCACCGCCCGCACTAACAACAACCTGCTAGCTCAAGTCAATCACCTGCTGGCTCAACTGGCATCATCCGTCGTTCCCTCCGTCGTCTCCATCGATACCAGCACCACCGTGGACCAGCGACGGCTAGTGCCAAACGGCCCACTAGGTATTTTTGGCTACGTGCAACGCCACAAACGCTACCGCAAACCAGGACTAGGTTCCGGCTTTATCACCTCCAAAGAAGGCTACGTCATCACCAATCATCACGTCGTCGCAGGCGTAGATGAAATCTCCATCACCACCCACCAAGGGCAAACCTACCAAGCCGAGTGGATCGGCTCCGATGCCATCGTCGATATCGCCATCCTGAAAATCATCGACCCAGAAAACAAAACCTTCCCAGCGTTGAAGTTTGGAGATTCCAATCAAACCCGAGTCGGCGAAATGGTGCTCGCAGTAGGCAACCCCTTTGGACTCAGTGAAACCGTCACCAAGGGCATCATCAGTGCCAAACAGCGTCAACTAAGCGATGCCACCAACCAATACTTGCAAACGGATACCGTCATCAATCCTGGTAACTCAGGTGGCCCACTCATCAACGTGCATGGCGAGGTCATCGGCGTCAACGTTGCCCTCTTCACCGGACAACAAAATGTCAAAGTCTGGCAAGGCGTCGGGCTTGCCATCCCAGCCAACGACGTGCAAGAGGTCTTCGAAGCCATCGTTCACAAAAAACCCCTGATCCGTGGTTATCTTGGCGTCGATCTTGCCCAAGTCACCCCCTACATCGCCCGTCAAGTGGGCATGACTCGTAGCCAAGGCGGACTCGTCACCCGAGTCGAACCCAATTCCCCAGCAGCCACAGCAGGCCTGCGCCCCGGCGATGTCTTGCTCTCCATCAACGGCAAAGTCAGCGCATCAGCCAGCGATCTGATCAACACCATTCGCAGCAAAGATGCCCAGACCCAACTCACTTTAGAAATCTTACGCGATGCCAAAATCGTGAAGTTAACTGCCACTATTTCTGCCAAACCGGACAACACCTCCATCACCATGCGAGGCGACACCTCTGCCACAGGACAAAGCCTGACCGCCGAACTCGGCATCAAAGTGCGCAACCTACTACCCAAGGAACGTGCCGCCTACGGCCTAGCACAACAAACCTCCGCAGTACTGATCACTCAAGTGGACCCCGCCAAACCCGCCGCCAAACGGCTGCGTAAAAATGACCTCATCCTCAGTATCAACCGCAACACCGTTCGCAACGTCGACGAACTTTACCAACTACTCGGCTCACTGCCAGACAAACAGCAATCCGTCATGACTCTCGCCCGTGAAGGCACACTTTTCTACGCCGTGCTCAATCCAGGAAAATAAGCCAAGCGCAACTCACTTCAGCAGCCGAATTTCGTCTTTAGTAGGAAAATCCTTCGCTACTGGCAAAGTCACCTCACCCGTCGCCGCCCACTCACACGAGCGCTCGATGATGTTCATCGTTCCCACACACTTGATTCCCAACATTTGCTCCGTATCATCTCTTCCTACATGCCCCAGCAGACAAGTCACCACACGGCCTTTTCCATAGGGAATCCACCACAGCATCGGCTCATTCGCTCCCGTCCCTTTTTGCTCAGGTGCAGAATAGGCAGTCGCTAGGATCGTCATATTTTCAGCAGGCCCACGCTGACCGTGATACAGCTCATCCAAGGAATGTCTCCACTCTTTAGGCATGCCCTTAGTGATCGGGTGCCCCTGATCGCGAGTCACCACCTCGAATTCATGCTGCGGTCCGTGACCCGCATCCGGCCCCTCCCCCACAGGCACAAACTCGTCTTTACCATCAGCATCTAATACATAACGCTTGCCCTCCTCTTTGCTGCGCCACAACAAACCCGTCATCTTTTCAAACTCGCCCCACCCTTTGTGCCCGTTGTTCGCCGCATGCACATTCACCAGCCCTACCCCTCCCTCGATTGCCTTTTCAAACGAACGCTTCACCTCATCCGGCCACTGCGACCCCTTCTCATTATTGAAGTTATTCAACAGCACGTCATATTTAGCAAAAGCTGGACGCCACGCCATCCAAGCAGCCTCATCGGCATCGGGCCGAGGCGAAGTGCTCACCTGCACTTCAAAACGACCGCTCTTTTCCAAATAATCTTTCATCAACGGAGTCGTCGCGACCCAGTTGTGATTGTTCTGCCCATCAATGATCAACACCTTGATTTTAGCACTGGATTTTTCTTTACCAGCTTCCTCCCCTCCCGATTTTTCCGATTTCTCAGCACAAGAAATCATGCCCATAGCTAACAACACCGCCACACTCAATCTCAAAAAAATTCTTTTTGTCATCATTCTTCTACCAACTAATAGTAATTCCCTTCTTTTGGCTACCCTAATTTGTGAAAAACGTTTCCACATTCGCAAGAATTAACCGCAACAGCATAACTTGGATCCACAACAAACGAACAAGTTTCTAACAGAATAAAACAATTTCCGAGAAGTTTTTGAAATTGACCTACCCTACACGCTGCTCTAGCTTCAAGGATGATCGAACACGAAGACTTCTCATCTGAAGCCTCTAGCCAGAAACCAAATCCCTATCACGACGCCCGTTCGACCTACTCGCAAACACTCCTGATACTCTACGTAGTAGCTTGGCCTGCCGTCATTTTGACAGCTCCGTTATTTTGGCTATACAGCCCTCTTGCAGGCATCCTTTATGCCCTCACCATCGGCTTACATGTCAATACCCAGCTCGGTCTTTTTTATCATGAATCATGGCACAACGGCTTTTTTAAAAAACCCCGCCACAACCGTTCTTTTTTCTGGATCATCTCCTTTTATCTCATTTCAAGCCCACAATTCTACGGCATCGCCCACGCCACTCACCACAAAGACATACACACCTTCAACGACTTGGAATTTTGGCCTGCTAAGGAGCACAGAAGCAAGTTGCGCGCGCGCATAGCCCTCATTTTTGAATTGTTTTTAGGCATCATCGCTTGGCAAGTGCGTGTCGCACCTGCAATTTACAAACACAAAAACTATAGCAGCCGCACCAGCATACTCTTTATTGCAGGCTGGATTGTTATGTGTTCGGGCCTCTTATACCTTTCCCGCCTATTTTATGGTGATTCTTACTGGTATGCCTTCCTCGCCTACGGGCTACATCTCTGGCTCTTCGCCGTTGCGCTACGCCTACTACAATTCCTCGAACACCTAGGCATCACCGCTCCTGACCTCGATTATACAACTCGCGTCCATCTCACTCGCAATACTCAACGCCAAGGTTTACTCAACCAGCTTTGGCACAAAATAACCCTCAACGAAACCGCCGAACACACCCTCCATCATCAGCGAGCCGGCATCCCCTACCGCAGATACATGCCACTGCCTCCCCCCGCCCCCTCAACACCTGTGCGGCCTGTTTCCGTGATTGATCTCCCGCGTATTATTTGGCAATACTGGAAAAACCCACTACGTGAGATCGGAGCAAACTCTGCAGACCTTGATGAAATCCCAGCTCTTGATGCAAAAGCTTCATGAAGAATAACCGTTATTCTCCTCAATCCTACTTTCTCCCCCATCATCAACCCGCCTTGCGCGGCGCCATCTCTGCAGCAGACCCTGCTCAGGACTGAAGATCCACACCAACAAAAACAAAGCAGCTGCCGCCACCACCATCGCCCCAGCGATCGAACAGCGCATCCACACCCCAAGATGGTACCCCAAAAGTGAACTCAGGGCAGCAGCGAGCACTGACAAAACCATCACCACCGGCAATCGTGGAGATAATAACTGCGCCGTCGCCCCCGGCAAGATCAACATCGCGATCACCAAAATCGCCCCCACCGATTCAAAAGCCGATACCACCACCACCGACAACACCACCATCAAACCATAGTGGAAAACCTTAGGTGAAAAACCCAGCGACGCCGCCAAAGTCGGATCAAAAGAACAGACCAATAACTCCTTATAAAACACCACGATCAATGCAATCACCGCCAAGAACACCAGTGCCATCGTCACCACTGGACGAGGCCCCAACTCAATCGCTCCCCCTAACCACTTCACTGAGGACTCCAGAGGCACATAAGATATTTCCCCATACAAGACACACTCCGTATCGAGATGGATCTTGCCTGCAAAGACATTGATCAGAATCACCCCGATCGCAAACAAACTACAAAAAGTGATCCCAATCGCCGCATCCGTTTTCACACGACTCTTAGTATGGATCAATTCGATCAATAAAGTTGTCAACACCCCCGCCACGATCGCCCCAGCAAACATAGCACCAATCTGCAAACTACCAGAAAACAAAAACGCCACCGCCAAGCCGGGCAAGACACTGTGACTGATCGCATCCCCCACCAACGCCATGCGCCGCAAAATCAGGTAATTTCCTATCAGACCACAAGCCGCTGTCGCCAGGAAGCCCATCAGCACAATCCAAAAGCTAGACTCAAACTGAGCCGCCCAAGGATCAATCACCACCCGAGTCCAATCAAAAGCTGGGATAAAATCATTCATGGTCGGTAACCGTAACCCCCTTCCATTTTTGCCCCCTCTTCCTCATGCGTCATTCCCAACATATCCCTGACACTCGGGATAGGTTTGCCGTGGGGATCTTTGTTGGGAAATTTCAAACGACGCTCCAATCTCCTCACCGTATCCTCTCCTAACACATGCTCCACTAACTCAGCATCTTCGTGCACATGATCCGCAGCATAGCGCGCCACATTAGTCAAATAAAGCTCCCACAAGCGGTGATTACGAACAATCATGCACGCCTGTTGATAGCCCTTTGGCGTGAAATGGATCATCTGTCCCTCCTCGGAATCCGTCGCCAGTCCCGTCTTCACCAAATTCTGCACCCGTCGCTGAATCTCCTCCACCGTATCCTTCCTATATTCAGCCACATCCACCGCAGATACCCCTTCACCATGAAACTCACGATTTTCTAAAACTCGATACATCGCCTTCAGCGTGTCCTCCCGCTCCGTGCGCAAACGCCTAGAACGCAATCGCCACAAACGAGTCCACCACCCGTAACGCGGACTGAACAAAAAACAGATCACAAACACCCCCGTGCCAGCCAACACCATGAACGGTCCCGTCGGCAGATTGTTCCCCAAAAAAGAAAAGAACGCACCCAATACCGCCGTCCCCATCCCGATCACAGCTGCGTAAATCAACAGCCTATGCAAACGGTCCGTTAACAAATAGGCACTCGCCGCTGGAATGATCAGCATCGAAGAAACCAATACCACTCCCACCGCCTGCATCGCCACCACAATAGCAAACGCCGTCAACAGCATGACCACATGATGCAGCGCATGCATCGGCAAACCTGTCGTCTGCCCAAACTCACGATCAAAACTCAAAACCAACAAGCCGCGATAGCACACCACCACTACCACCAGCGTGACCACCGTAGTGATCAACATCAAAATAATATCATTCTCCCCCAAAGCCGCCGCTTGACCAAACATGAACTTATCAATACCACTTTTGTTCCCCGTCGGCAGTCGTTGAATCATCGTCACCAGACAAATACCTAAAGCATAAAAAGACGACAAAACTAGACCCAAGGCAGCGTCCTGTTTTAATAAAGTCGTGCGCGTGATCCAGCCCACCACCGTCACCCCGAACAAACCAAACACCGTCGCCCCCACCATGATCGCCACAGGGTCCTTGTCCATATTCCACAAAAAACCCAACGCGATCCCTGGCAGCACCGCATGCGATAAAGTATCCCCCACCAACGCCATCCGCCTCACCACCACAAACCCACCCAGCAAACCACAATTCAAACCCAGCAAAAGACAGCCCACCAGAACCAAACGAAGCCCCGCATCTCTAAATGAAAAAAATCGCAACGCCTGTTGCCAAGCCGAAACCTCCCCCAAATCCCCAATCCTCGCCGCTTGCGCCACCTCTCCCCCAGCCAGCCACAACAGTGCTGCTAACAAAACTATGCTAGCCAAAGAGCTATTCCTCCAAGCTGTATAGCTATGTATAACTGATGAGTGCATTATTTTTTCACCTTCTCTCACACCACACACCATTTTTCCAGAACGTGTCCGGTGTTCTGAATTTAAAAAACATAGCAACATCTGCGTAAATCTGCGTCATCTGCGGTTAAATATTTTTGTCGTATCTCCCCATTCATTCACCAGACAATTGGCGCTCCGTCTCACCCGCCACATCACTCAATAAAGTCAAACGCCCGCCGTAAGTTTTCTGCAACTGCTCCACCGTGAACACCTGCTCCGTCGGTCCAAATGCCACCACTCGCATATTCAATAGCACCATACTATCAAAATACTCACGCGCCGTCGTCAAATCGTGATGCACCACCAGGATCGTTTTGCCGCGCTCCTTCAACTCCTTGAGCAACTCAATGATCGCCGCCTCCGTCGCCGCATCCACACCTGCAAAAGGCTCATCCATCAGATAGAGATCGCTCTCCTGAGCCAAAGCTCGTGCCAGAAATACCCGCTGCTGCTGCCCTCCACTTAGATTCGAAATCTGACGATTAGCAAAAGGCAACATCTTCACTTTATCCAAACACTCACGTGCGATATCCCTGTCTTTTTTCTTAGGACGACGGAACAAACCCAATTTGCCATAGCGTCCCATCATCACCACATCCATCACGTTCACCGGAAAATCCCAGTCCACCGATTCACGCTGTGGCACATAGCCCACCCGAGTTTTAGTCTTTTTGAAAGGCTGACCAAACACCTCCACCCAGCCACTGCGCAAAGGCAACAAACCCATCACCGCTTTGATCAAAGTCGATTTCCCCGCCCCATTCGGCCCGACAATGCCCACCAACTGCCCCTTAGGAATCGTCAAATCCACACCATAAAGCACCGGCTTCTTATGATAAGCCACACTCAAATCATGCGTCTCCAACGCCGGCACTGATTCTAATTCCCCTTCCTTCATACTAATTCTAACTTCTAACTTCTGACCCCTACTTCAAAGCTTCCACCACCAAAAAAACATTACGCTTCAGCATCCCCTCATAAGTGCCCACATCCACCTGCTCTCCCTCGCCCACATCGAACAGCTCCCCCTCAGCTCCCATCGCATCCGAAAACAGCTCTCCTCCAATTTTCGCCCCAGAGTCCTTGCTAATCCTCTCAATCGCCGCTCGCGACACACTGGACTCCACAAAAATCGCCTTCACCTCCCGCTGTTTGATGAAATCCACCATCTTGGCAATGTCCGCCAAACCCGCCTCGCTCACCGTAGAAATCCCCTGCACCGCCACCACCTCAAAGCCATAAGCCCGACCAAAATAATTAAACGCATCATGACTGGTCACCAATACCCGCTTCTGCTTTGGCAACTCCGCCACCCTTTTCAACGCCCACTCATGCGCCGCCAAGTAACTGCCCTTCACCGCTTCACCGTTTTGCTTAAAAATTTCACCGCCTCCAGCATCAGCATCCGTCAGCGCTTCCACCACCACCGCGATGCACTGACTCCACACCACAGGATCAAACCACACATGCGGATCCCAATGCTCAGCTAATTCCGCCGGCTTGAGCTTTTCCCCGTCACTGATGGCATCCGTCACCGCAAACACCCGCTTTCCACCCTCCCCCATCCGCTCAAACAAGTCAGCCATCCTGCCCTCCAGCATCAGTCCACTATAAAAAATCACATCCGCATTGCGCAAATGCGTCACATCATCCGCCGTCGGTTTATAAAGATGCGGATCCACCCCCGGCCCCATCAAAGTCTGCAACTCAACCCGATCACCCGCCACCGCCCGCACCATATCCCCCACCATCGTCGTCGTCGCCACCACCTTCAACCTACCCGCTTTCCCCTCAGTTCCTGGTTCGGATGACTGCGAGCAAGACCACAGCATAACAGCGAGCACCCCCATCGCCACCCGTGACGCAGCCGCCCAACACCTCCAAATTCTTCGCAATGATATATTCACAAAACTATCTTAGCCTAGCCTAATATACTTGTGCAAGAGAATTCTTTTAGCCCTAGGCTGAAACATGCGCTAGAATACAGAACTCTCCGAACTTCATGAGTGCATCTAAATCTACCAGCAAAAAAAAGAGCCCCTCACAGGCTAAGTCGAACCGCCATCAAACTCGCGCGGTCGAGGATTACCTTGAGCAAATTTATAATCTGATCGAAGACAAAGGTTACGCCCGCGTGGTGGACATCGCCCAGAATCTCGGCCTTGCCCAAGCCAGTGTCACCAACATGATCCAGCGCTTGGATGGCGAAGGCTACATCATTTACGAAAAATACCGCGGCCTCACCCTCACCGACAGCGGACGCAAAGTCGGCGAAGCCATCACCCGCCGCCATCAACTACTAACCCGACTGCTGCGCCATTTTGAAATAGACGAAGCCACCATCTATGAAGACGTCGAAGGCATGGAGCACCACATCAGTCGCCCCACCCTAGAAGTCATCAGCGCCCTTTGCGAAGAACTCGACGCCAACCCCAGCTTGCTAAAAGCCCTGCAAAAACGCATCGAAGAGCAAAGTTGAAGTTACTGCACTCAATCTGATTGCATCAGCCATTGCACCGCCTTTTTCCACCGCTGCGGATCAAGCTCCACATAGCTTTGATGACCAAGACCTTCAAATTCATAAAATTTCTTGCTCGTCTTTACAGTGTCAAACACTAGCCGTGCTTCATCAACACGCGCTCGATTGTCTTCGGTTCCATGTAAAAAAACTGCAGAGCAAGGGACAGCACTAGCATAATCGACTGGGTTGTGTGAAAAAGGACTGAAGCCAAATTGGAGTCCGCTCCAAAACATAAGCAACTGCGCACTTGGAAACGAAGGAACCCCCATAGCCTCGAACCGATGTTCTACTGTATGCAGAGTTTCATCAAAAACCCCCTCTATAATAATACCATCTGGCTTTATGTTTTCTGAATACAAGGCACGCAGAATAGCCACGCCCCCCATTGATTGCCCAAACAAGTAGTGCTCCTTATAGGCAAATGACGCCCTAACAAAATGAAGCGCCCCTTCTACATCCTTGGCTTCGTGATATCCGATCGTAGTGTAGTTTTCCGACGAAGTCCCCGAGCCTCTAAAATCAACGAGCACTGTTGAATATCCAAGAGCATGAAAGGCCAGAGCCTCACGCAACAGCGATGACTTTTCACCACCATAGGAGTGAAACATCAAAACAACATTGCTCGAGCCTTCGCAAGGAATATGCCAATAACCAAGTTGAATGCCATTAACGCAATCAATCAAGCCCTCTTGAAAATCTAAATGATAGCTCTTTGGCGTTTTCGATGCCACTGGGCGCGGAATCGTTACTCCAGAGAAAAGAACTTCAATCTTTTTAGCCAAGGTAAGCTCTTCAGGTCGCGCAGTGCGCGCAACCTCTGTTGAGAAGTAAAGCATTGATCGAGCATGATTATATGCAAGCACGTTCAGAACAATAAATACGGCACAGCTAAGCAACACGAAGCCTATAAGATATTTAGTTCGCCGTTTCATTACAGTTGGCACAATTCTCGCGTTCTTACTCCAAACCTCAAAAAAACACCCTCGAATTCCTCAACTTCTGTCTTTTTTGAAACTTGCGACATTATCTAGATTTTGCTCGGCCTGATTTATACGGGAAGCATCACTCTATTTTCCAGCGTAAATTAACCTAGCGGTAAAACTAAGGCAATCAAGCTATTGAGCCGTATTAAGCCCGCTACCCACTCAGATCCAGTATTCTAATTCCAAAGCCTCTATTTTCTGCTATACTGTCCCACCAAGACCAGAACCATACATGCAGTCGAACTATTCATGGCAAAACGCCACTGGGCATGCCGCCAATTTCAAAAGCGAAAGCACCCGCAATATAGGCTGGTGGATCTTGTTGGCGATTGTCATCTCCATCGTTTTACACCTAGTGCTCTACTTCACCCTCGGTCTGCTCAAATGGCAGGCGCAAATGACTCCCGGTTTTAAAGAAGAGATCGTTTTTCAGAATCGCCAGAAAGAACAATTGATCATCGATCAGGAAACCCTCGAAAACTTTCTCCCCAAACCACCTCAAGCCCCCGAACCCATCACCCCAGAAAAAATGGAGGGAGCCATGCCCCTGCTCGACGACACCCTCGATGAGTTCGACATCCTCGATCAACTGCCCGACAAAGAGATCAAACTCACCCCAGCAGTCGATAGCACCCAGATTTTTTCCAATATCCAACCCGCCGCTCCAAAAAAAATACTCGTCGAAGCTGCAGAACAAATCGATGTCGCCGCCGCCAATCTCATCAGCAAAGACCTGCAGAATCTACGTGAAAAACTGATCGAAGACAGCCCTGTCGTCTCCAACGTGCAGCCCGTGCTCGAGCTCAACATGGACGACATCACCAAAGGCGTAGACACCGACGAGTTTTTCCGCCGCGCCGCCGCACGAGTCTCCAGCAGCGATGGAGGATCCGACATCACCCGAGGTTTCAGCAGCTTAGATGGACTACTGGGCAAAACTGGCGGCGGCATCCCCGATGGCACCAAACCCATCCTCATGCCCACCGACCTGCTTTTCGGCTACAATCAATGGGAACTACGCGAAGAAGCCCGCCTCAGTATGATGAAACTCGGCTTCATCATCCAGACCAACCCCAACTCAAAATTCATCATCGAAGGGCACACCGATACCATCGGCGGAGCAGACGCCAACTACCAACTCAGCCTACGCCGCGCAGGAGCCGTTCGCGATTGGCTAATCGAAGTGCTGAAAATCGACGGCAACAACATGCAAGCCGTAGGTTATGGCAAAAGCCGACCACTGGTCAATCCTAACGGAAACCCCAACGCCCAAGCCCTCAATCGCCGCGTTGAGATCGTCATAAAAAAATAATCCTCTGCTGGGTGAATAAAAACGATAGCACAGCGTCCAACCAAGGTAAGCAGCAAAGCGAAGTCGATAGACCCAGCGGTGCTGACGCATTGAACGACCCTGAAAACAGTGAAAACGTGGAACCAGCCGATGAAATACTCGTAAGCCGATCGCAGGCAGGCGATATGCAAGCCTTCGATCAACTGGTGACCCGCTATCGCGGAAGAATATACGCCATGACCATGAACATGATCCACAACGAAGCCGACGCCTGGGATTTGGCGCAAGACACCTTCGTCAAAGCATGGAAGGCGCTGCCCAAATTTCAAGCACGCTCCAACTTTTACACTTGGCTCTACCGCATCTCCCACAACGTCACCTACGATTGGCTGAGAAAAAAACAAAACCGAGTGATCAAAGCCGAATTCGACGACAACATCCAGTCCAGCCAGATCGACCGCAGCGCACCCACCGCCCCACGCGACATGGCGCGCCCCGATCAACACGCTCAAGGTAACGAACTCAAACAAAGCATCCGCGACGCCCTCGCCCTACTCTCACCCGAGCACCGCTCCGTCATCCTCTTAAAAGAAGTCGATGGACTACGCTATGAAGAAATCGCCGAACGCAATCACTGCAGCATCGGCACCGTCATGTCACGCCTCTTTTATGCCCGCAAAAAACTGCAGGCCATTTTCACCGAACAAAACATCCGACCCTCATGAAAACTGAAGACGAAAAAAAACTCACTCAGATCACTCAGTGGATCGACGGAGAACTCGACGACGAACAAGTTCGCCATCTTCTCGATGCTCAGCCAGAACTGATCGAGCTAAAACAATCAGCTGATGAAACTGGTAAACTCTTGCGTCAAGAACTGCCGCAGGAAGAAAACCTGCCCTATCCCGATTTTTTCAATCATCGCATCCAACAACGACTACTCGAAGAAGATAGCCCAGCAGCCGAGCCTGCAGCTATCAACATGAGAGAAGAAGCCCACTTCTTCCCCCTGTTCACCCGCTCACGACTTTTTGCGGGACTCGCATTTGGCGCTCTCGCCATCGGACTGATCGTGCATTCCGTCTTCGGCCCTGCCAATTCGGCTACCCAAAGTGAAATCGTCGGCACCTACACGCCTAACCCCAATGTAGAGGCAAGCATCCAATACAACGCAGAAGCCCAAGCCACCATCATCGTGCTCGAAGGACTAGACGCCATCCCCTCCGACGTCGAGATCAGCGGCATCTTCCCCAGCAGCTACCAGCCCGACGCCGCGCTCGCCACCACCACCCTTCGAGACAAACACAACAACCAAGCCCTCGTCATCCTAGAAAACGACCATTACGGACGTCCCAACATCCGTAAAGCCAGCCCCAACAACCTGTGAAATTCAAGCTTCCCACATCTCGCTTCATGAAGACCGCCTGGTGCACCGCACTTGTTCTCACTTTGAGTTTTGTTTTTTTACAAAATGAGAGTCAGGCGCAAAAAAACAAAACTCCATCGGCTAAAGCTGCCAACGCCCATGCCAATAAAAGAGCCACAGCGCATCGTGACGGGAAGATCTGGGCAGCCTTGATCTTTGCCACGCCAGAGAAAATCAACACCACCGCCCATACTGCCGACCAAAAAACCATCACTCGACTCAGCAAAGCCTTCACTGGAAAAAACTTCCAACTGCTAGGAGAACACACCCAGCACATCTTCAGCGAATACGAGTCATGGGTCGTACCATCCAAAGACCTTTTCCTGAAAATCGATTCCAAAGGTCCCACGGGCAACAACGATGGAGTGAACCTGCACCTCCAATTATGGCGCGATAAAAACGTGCTACTCAAAACCGACGTCATCCTGCGCCAGCAACCAATCTTCATCACCGGTCCCAAATGGGGCAAAGGTCAACTCATCATGGTGATCGAGCTGAGATGACCCCAGTCATCCCCTATGTGTTACAGGTTTTCAACCTGTCCTCTCACGCAGCGTCAGCTCACACCGATAAGCGCTGATTAACCCTCCCCGCTAATCTCCAGCTCCTCCTCACGCCTCAATCTCAGCTGCCCGCAAGCCGCGTTGATATCCCCCCCCTTTTCTCTCCTCAGCGTAGCCGCCACATCGCTCGATTTCACCGCCCTCAAAAACGCCTCCTGTTGCTCTTCCGAAGGCCTCTTCCACGGCAGACCTTCCACCGTATTATACGGAATCAAATTCACCAAGGCACCCACCGACTTCGCCCGCTTGCCTAACAACCGCGCTTGATCCAAGCTGTCATTCATCCCCTCGATCAAAATGTATTCAAAAGTCAAACGCTGCTTGCGACGCTCACGCCAATAGTGCAGCGCTTCAAACAAACGATCCAAATTGTATTTATCATTCACCGGCATGATACGCGAGCGCACCTCATCACTCGCTCCATGCAAAGAAATCGCCAAGCGGATCTGCGCCTCCGTATCGTCCGCCAGTTTCTTGATCTGCGGAGCCAAGCCACTGGTCGAAACCGTGATACTTCGCCCGCCGATACCCACCCCCCAGTGAGCATTCAGAATCTTGATCGATGCCGCCAAGTTAGTATAATTAGCCAAGGGCTCCCCCATCCCCATGAACACCACATTGTTCACCTTCTCCCCCGATTCCGCCTCCACACTCAATAACTGAGCAACGATCTCCGCCGTGCTCAGATTACGCGTGAACCCCGCCAATCCGCTAGCACAAAATTTACAGTCATACGCGCAGCCCACCTGACTCGACACACACAGCGTCTGTCGGTCACTCTGCTGTCCCTGCGACCCCTGCGAAGCCTTGATAAATACCGACTCCACCAACCTACCATCCTGCAAACGAAAGAGGAACTTACGCGTTGCATCCTTCGCCCCATTGACCTCCACGATTTCCAGTGGATTGATACAAAAACAAGCCTCCAGTTCAGCACGCAAAGCCACACTCAAATTCAGCATCTCAGCAAAGCTCTCCACTCGCTTCACAAACAACCATTCCAGGATCTGTTTCGCTCGGAAAGCTTTCTCCCCACGCTCCGCCAACCAAGCATCCAAGCCCTCTTTACCCAAACCCAAAATCGATGGTACTGATACCGTTTTATTTCCTATTTTTTTTCCCTCCATCTGCACACACGCTTCTTGTGAAACTTTCTTAATACCTCAACATGTACCAAGCTGCCATACCCGCAAGCTTACGACACCACTTCTCACTCATCTTTTTTACTGCTTTTCCAGAACAAACCTTGAATTCACCCTCATAAAATGACATTCATTCCCCACTCATCTTAGCAACCCATTTTTTATGAACACATCCATCGGCACCCCATTCACCCCCACAGCCACCCGCGTCATGCTTTGCGGATCAGGCGAGCTCGGCAAAGAAGTCGCCATCGAACTGCAGCGCTACGGTGTAGAAGTCATCGCCTGCGATGCTTACGCCAATGCCCCCGCCATGCAAGTAGCTGACCGCTGCCACGTTTTTTCCATGCTCGATGCAGACAAACTACGCGCCGCCATCGAACTCGAAAATCCCGACTTTGTAGTACCCGAAGTCGAAGCCATCGCCACCGACGTGCTCACCCAAATCGAAGCCGAAGGACTCGCCACCATCATCCCCACCGCTCGCGCCACCCAGCTCACCATGAACCGCGAAGGCATCCGCCGCCTCGCCGCCGAAGAACTCGACCTCATCACCTCCCCCTACCAATTTGCCTCCACCAAAGAAGAATTCGATGCCTCCATCGAAGCCATCGGCCTGCCCTGCGTGATCAAGCCCATCATGTCCTCCTCAGGCAAAGGACAAAGCACCATTCGCAAAACTGATGAAATTGATGCCGCCTGGACCTACGCCCAAGAAGGCGGGCGCAGCGGTGCAGGCAAAGTCATCGTCGAAGGTTTTGTCGACTTCGATTACGAGATCACCCTACTCACCGTCCGCCATATAGATGGCACCAGCTTTTGCGCCCCCATCGGCCACATCCAAGTCGATGGTGACTACCGAGAATCTTGGCAACCACAAGCCATGACCCCAGCCGCTCTCGCCGCAGCCCAAAAATATGCAGAAAAAATCACCACAGCCCTTGGCGGACGTGGACTGTTCGGCGTCGAGCTCTTCATCAAAGGCGATCAAATCATTTTCAGCGAAGTCTCCCCACGCCCCCACGACACCGGTATGGTGACCATGATCTCACAGGATCTCAGTCAGTTCGCCCTACATACCCGCGCCATCCTCGGACTACCCATCCCTAACATCGTGCAACACGGTCCCTCCGCCTCCGCCGTCATCCTCGTCGAAGGCAAATCCAAAAACGTCGCCTTCGGTAATCTCGCCGCAGCACTGCAAGAGCCCGACACACAGATCCGTCTTTTTGGCAAACCCGAAGTCAACGGTCACCGCCGCATGGCAGTCGCCATCGCCCGCGACCAAAGCATCCAAGCCGCCCGCGAAAAAGCCCGCCGAGCGGCTGAAGCCGTCAGCGTTCAGCTATAGCCTTACCCGCTCCCGTTCAATCAAATCCACCTAAAGCTACAACTATCAACGGCTAAGCAATCACATCCCGGCGCAGATCGCGAAGCACCCGTAATTTCCCCCACTGCGCCCCCCGCATCCTACGTCCACCATCCTTTCTCTTCTTTCCAAACTGATCCCTCCTATCTTCAAAAAAGTCATCCACAAATCGCTGACTCCCCAACACCGCCCCATCACTAAAATAGCGCACCCGACAACGCAGCGCCACCGACACAGGTAAACACCCTCCAGCTTCCAATACCTCAGCGATCTCCGCCTGACTGAACCCTCCCTTACCCTTGTTGTAACCATCCACCGCTTGACCGCCATAGCCTTGGCGGCGGAGGTTCACATCAGCCTCCACCTCTTCCCCTTTCACATACAGCAAACAACGATACTCCGCCTCCACCTTCCTCCAAGCCACCCGTTGACGACCCGTCACCGCAAACGTCAAAGCCTGTCGCGCCGCCCGATTCCCCGCCACCGCCGCCGCATACGAACACCAGCGATAGCCCTCCGGCACCTGCGCCAACCCCGCCCGAATCGGATTCAAATCAATGTACGCCGCTACCGTTCTCAGCGCATCGCTGCCATCATCCCCCTCGCCAGTGCCTTCTAGCAGCACACTCTTAAAACGCCCCTGCCACAAAGTCCCATCCCGACCATGTTTTTTGTTATAAGCCAGCGTCATTTTCATCTTCAGCTCCTTCATAAACATCGACAGATCAAACAACCTCTCCTTCACCCCCTCCGCGACTTCATCCAAACGACTCTCCGCCCCCATCTCCTGACACCGCTCCACCTCCGCCATCACCATC
Organism: Verrucomicrobiales bacterium; assembly: GCA_021648365.1. GTDB lineage: Bacteria > Verrucomicrobiota > Verrucomicrobiia > Verrucomicrobiales > DEV007 > JAADHD01. The sequence goes on along the minus strand of JAKISY010000005.1, from coordinate 28,164 downwards.
TTCGTCGACCACTCCCCCTTCAACATCTTCAAACGATTCAAATAATCCTCCCGCGACCACCCCCGCAAAGCCTCCTTCTTATCCGGCACCTCCAGCAGCAGATGAAAGTGATTTCCCATAAAACACCAAGCCAGTGCCCGCAGCCCCGAAAACTTCAACTGCTTGAGCATCAAAACACGAAACGCCTCCTTCTCATCATCCCCAAACAAAATATACCTCCCAGCCGTCCGGCTCACCACATGATAATAGTTGTCCTGCCCCTTCGGCCCCAATAAAAATTCACGCGTCTTCCTCATGAATTTAATATTATTAAATCAAACCCAAGCCGTCAATAACTTTCTATATATGGTCAGGCACCTAAAACAGGCACCTAAAACAGCATCCATTTCACGCGAAGGGAAAGCCCAAATATTTGATAACGGCATAGACCCAAAACCACTCGCAGCCTTGCCATCACGGGTAACCACCTCGCATTCGACATTGATCACCGTAGCTTTGTCCAAAGCCACGCCTCCAAACTTGATCATCGTTCGGTAAGCATTATGCTGATAGTTCGTGCGAACAGCGGTGATTTTTATGTCTGAAGTTTTCATAGATAGATGTGATACAAAAAACTTCCCGATCACAACCCTTCCCGCAACCTTAGTTCGTGTATAAAAATGCCACTTTTTGATCACTCTCCTCAACCCACCGCTTCGCTCCATGAAATCAGAACTACGTTTACTTAGCCTCGGCATTCTTAGCCTCAGCCTATTCACCCACGCGTTGACTGCCTGCATCAATACCAGCTACTCGCGTCTCGATGAGATTGAGATCACTGATGACTTGTTGCCGCTAATCCTCGGAGCTTTCCCGCATCATGGAGCGGCTTTCTATGAGCATGAAATCATTCGTACTCGGAAAATCTTAAAATCTAGCCCAAAACAGTTTGAAGCCCGCAACGATTTGGGTTCTGCCTACACCAAGCTAAAAAAATGGAAATTCGCACAGGCTGAATTTGAGGGGAATGAGAAGCTACACCCTAGTCGTTACGAAACCTCCTCCAATCTCGGAGTGATGTTCAAGAAAAAGGGTGATTATGCACAAGCTGAAAAATACATAGCTCAAGCATTGGGAATCAAACCCGGCGGGCACATGGGACTTGGAGATTATTACCTAAAGATGATCCAATGGTTGGCAGGCACTCAATCACAGGACATTATTGAAAAAAACTTCCTAGGTATCCGCTACAATGCTGGGCCTGAAGCCACCGCCAAAGTCGCCAACGAAGAATACGTAGTGACCTTGATCAAAAATGATTACCAATTTCCCGACGCCTATGTCGTGCTTGGCGACATTTTATTTACTCGAGGTGATTATCAATTGGCGCTGCGTGCCTATCACCGCGCCCAAAGCTTAATCAAACCCACCCAACGGCCTAATTTCTACCCTTCCGTGATTGAAGGTAGATACGACAACATTAACACGATTTGGGATAACAACAAAACTCCGGAACATGTGATTGAGAGAGGAAGAGGCATGGATCAAATCTATGAAGAATTTGATGCAGCTAAAAATTGGCTTAATCAATTCCAAAAAATCGAATTGCAATTCATTCAGCAAGGCAAGGCGACTCCTTTCAAAGTCATTTTAGCAGAAATGGAGAATCAAAACCTCCTCCTCCCCACCGTGCTCGAAGCCGGGTTTTACAAAGGGAGTGCAGAAGAACCTTCTCACGATTACTTCGACCCCTTCAGCATCATTGCTTCGATAGTGATATTATTAACCCTTTTAGCTGTCATCATCGTTTCACTTTGGGTCACCTTCCGATATATCGCTCGCAGACTATCCTGACAATTTCGTAGGGCGAGTGCTCCGCTTGCCCACCTCTCTCAGCGGGTGAGGACACCCACCCTACGTCACAATCACGCACTTCCATCTTCTCTTATCCGTGCTATTTGACTGCAGGTAGTATCTTCCGTCTGTCTCACTCCGTTCGGCTGTGTAATCCGTGGTTCAAATCCCCTCTTCCAATGCCCTATTCCTTCCCAAAGCCCAACAAGCGCTTGCTCTCTTCCAACAAAAACTTCGGGTGCATGAAGGGCTCATAACTGATGTCCTGCCAGCGGATGCGTCCTTCAGCATCGATCAAAAAAGTGCCATGCAGAGCCATCTTCTCAAAGTCATCATAAGCGCGCCATTGTTTGAAAACTTTTAACTCTTTATCGGAAGCTAATGGAAATGGAAAGGGGTTATTGGGCTGATCTTTTTTGTCACTCCAGGCATAGGTTTTTCGTAAACCTTCCAAGCTGTCTGTGCTAACCGCCAATATATCAATGCCTGCTTTTTTATAGTCTTTCAGCATCGGAGAAAAAGCGTTGAGCTGTTCCATGCAATGGGTGCAACCCCTGCCCAGAAAGAAAATCACCAACACGGCTTTGCCCTTATAATCGCTAAGGCTGACATTCTTCCCATCCGTCTTTGGCAGGGTCAATACTTTTGCCATAGGGGCCTGCCAACGGAAAGGTCCGAGACTGTCAAGTGGAGGACGTTTACCCAGATCCTTAGCCGGCTCGATTTTGTTACGCCAATCACCACTCAGTTTTTGATCCGCAACGATCGGTTTCAACCGCGTAAAAGCGGGCAAGTTCAAATCAGCATTCGCCGCCACGGTCTGTAACCTTTTGAAAGCTTTACGCGCTTCATCTTTTTTACCCGACTGCCACAACACCCATACCTGAGTCGCCAGTGGAATGGTCTGGTTCTGTGTTCCGCGAACATGCGTTTTGATCAACTTGATCGCTTGATCCTTGGAGCCGGCTTTCAAGTAAAGCCGCGCTTTGCGATTTTTACTCATCCCCTTATTTTTATCGAGCAGGGCAATTGCCTGCTTGGCCTGTTTCTCCTCATCAGTAGAAGCACTCAAGTGCTGATAGATGCTCAAATCACCAACCGCTTGCTCGTAGTTCTTCAATTCTTTGGCGAAATTTTTCTTCGCCGCGGCAATCGCTTTATCAATCTGAGCTTTGGATTTTTTCGCTTCTTTATTTTTCTTTCCCGCATCAGCTACCGCCTTTTTCTGCTTTTCCCGTTGCTGCGCTTGATGCTCTTTCAGCCATTCCAAATGTGCTTCCCCACCTTCTACATCCCCAGATTCGTAGGCCGCCACCCCCATGAAGCGATGCCATTCACGTCGATTGATCTCATCCTGCGCAGCCACCAGATAGTCGCTACGCCCCATCTCGAGCAACTGCTTCCACTGCTCAAAATGCATCAGCGTATCACGCAAACGCCGACGTCCATAAGACCAGCTGCCACCGCTGTGCGAATACTCCTCCGTGTCACCTTTGAACTTCGCCAACCTCGGCAGCGAAATCATATTGCGCGCCAGATCTGACGCCTCCTTGGCACGTCCGATAAAGTTCAGATTGCGAATCAGCCACTCATTATTATGTGAGAAGTTATGAATCTTATCCGGTGTCACCTGAAAGCGGCTCATGTGTGAATGATCGATCCGTGCCGAAGCCTCCTGTTGCCACGCCGCATCCTGATAGCGTTTCAGCCCTGAGTAAATATGCCCCGGCATGTGCCACATGTGGGCGATGCCTGGTGAAGCGGGTCCACAAGCCGCCGCATTTGGAAGTGCCTGCGATGGGTTTTCATGATCCCACAAATGAATGCGATAGTGATGCGCAGGATGATTAGGCTGTTTGCGATGAATCTCCTGACCAATGAAGTCAGCCGCGAGGTGACTGGAAATCGGATGACCTTTACCATTGTTATACCAAATCTGCTTGAGCAAAAAAGCTTTGGCGTCAAGATCGTCAGGAAATTTTATCACAATTTTCTCCCACGCACGGGTCATCGCTCGATAACGTTTCTTTTTATCCGGCGCAGCCTTGCCATCCTTTTTCGCCGGCAGGTATTTGCCAAGAGCTTCGATGTAGAGCTTCTCCCTCGCTGAAGCCATGCCTTTACGCTTCTCAGCTTCGCGGATAAATCCCGTCGAGCGTTTTTCATTCGAAAGATTCGCCATCGCCATGCCCCAATACGCCATCGCACAATCCGGATCGATCGCAGCCACTTGCCTAAAACTACGCTCGGCTTCAAAGTCCCAAAAACCGTGCAACTGCCCGACGCCCTGATTAAAAAACCGCTGAGCCTTTTTCGATTGGGTGGTGATAGCAAAATCAATATCTCCAGTGCCAGGAATCAGCACCGCCGCCTGACGCGGCCCTTCGTTGAACACCTCCCCATGAACCGAATGCCCAAAAGCTGGATCAGCATCTTCAGATTTTTCCTCCGCCGTTAGACTAGCAAGAGCCAAGCAGCAAAACACACCACACAACAAGGGGATTCGGGGCAGCCAATGGAATTTCATGACGCAAGAGTAGAACGTAAGCTCCCGCTCGTCAATACCAGCAGGTCGTCTCAACCCAAATCATGCCATCATACCCTGCACCACATTTCCAGCCACACCCGTCAAGCGCATCCGCAAGCCTTGAAACTTATAACTCAATCGCTCATGATCGATGCCCAACAGCTTCATCATCGTCGCGTGGCAATCATGCACATGCACCGGGTCTTCGGCGATGTTATAGCCAAAATCATCCGTCTTGCCATAGGTTGTTCCCGCCTTCACCCCACCACCGGCAAACCACATCGAAAAACAACGCGGGTGGTGATCCCTACCAAAATTATTCCCACTAAGCTTACCTTGAGAATAGTTCGTCCGCCCAAATTCGCCGCCCGATACCACCAGCGTATCATCCAACATTCCACGTTGTTTCAAATCCAATACCAGTGCCGCCGACGCCTGATCAGTCTCCTTGCACTGACGCTCCATGCTCCCCTTCACCCCACCGTGAGCATCCCACCCTTGATGGTATAGCTGAGTGAACTTCACCCCTCGCTCCGCCATGCGACGAGCTAACAGGCAATTATAAGCAAAAGTCCCCGGCTTCCTAGCATCCTGACCATAGAGATCATAAATATAATCAGGCTCGCCACTGATATCCGTTGCCTCGGGAACCGAGGACTGCATCTTATACGCCATTTCGTAATTGGCGATACGTGTCTCCAACTCGGTATCTCCAGTTTTTTTCAGCTCCAAATGATGCAACTCACTCAAGCGGTCGAGCATCTTACGCCGACTCGACGCACTTACTCCGTCAGGGTTCCCTAAATACAATACCGGGTTTTTATCCGCACGAAACCGCACCCCCTGATAACGTGATGGTAAAAAGCCACTACCCCACAATCGCGAATATAAGGGCTGCCCACCCTTATCCTTGGTGATCAGCACCACGAAACTCGGTAGATTTTTATTATCACTACCCAAGCCATAGTTCAGCCATGCCCCCATGCTCGGCCGACCAGCAACTTGTGATCCAGTCTGCAAAAAAGTGATTGCAGGATCATGATTGATCGCCTCAGTGAACATCGAGTTCACCACACACAATTCATCGACGATCTTCGCCGTATGCGGCAACACATCACTGATCCACGTCCCCGCCTGTCCATGTTGCTGAAACTTAAACGGCGAACCCGCCAGCGGCAGACTCGACTGATTGCCCGACATGCCCGTTAGCCTTTGCCCCTTGCGCACACTGTCTGGCAACTCCTGACCATGCCGCTGATTCAACACCGGCTTGTAGTCAAAAGAATCAATCTGCGAAGGACCACCTGCCTGAAACAAATAAATCACCCGCTTAGCCTTCGCCGGCACATGAGTTCCACCTAGAATACCATGCTCTCTCGCCGCCTGCACTGCCGATGCAGGATTCATCATATCCGCCAAAGCCAAGCCCCCCAGTCCCATGCCAAACTTATTTAAAAATCCCCGCCTCGACAATCCAAAACTAGACTGCGCACCCGTGCAAAGTCGACCCTCAACATTTTTAAAATTATTCCCACTCATCATCTTAATTTCCTAATTCCTAACTTATCCCCTACCTCTTAGTAATCGTTTCATCAAAATTCATCATTGCTTCACACAAAATCGTCGTAGCAGCCATATCATCCACCGCCAACTTAGTATTCACTTTACGATCTCCTATTTTTAGCAACTTGCTAGCCTCCCCCGGATGCTTGGCGAAGTGCTCTTTCTGTTCTTCATACAATATCTGCAAAATTTCCAACTCCCGAGCTTGCGGCTTCCTACTGGTGCACTGACGAAAACCTTGCACGATACGCGCCTTCACATCAGCGCCATTATTTTCAATCAAGTGCTGTGCAAAAACTCGCGCCGCCTCCACATACTGAGGCCCATTCATCAATACCAACGCTTGCAGCGGAGTCGATGTCCGTTCACGTCTCACCATGCAAACCTCACGCGCTGTCGCATCAAAAGTGGACATCACCGGGGGTGGCGCCGTGCGTTTCAGAAAAGTATAGAGACTACGCCGATACAAGCCCTCCCCCTTATCTGGAGTCTGAGGTTTGAACGCCGCTGCCAATTCATACGGCTTCACCGATCTGCCACCCACTTTATCCACCAGCAACCCACTGACGGCTAAAACATTGTCCCTCACCTGTTCCGCAGACAGACGGTGACGTGGCCCGCGTGCCAGCAAGCGATTGTCCGGATCCTCAGCAAATGATCGAGGGTCTTGCGGAGTCGAGTCCTGACGATAAACCGATGACAGCGCTATTTTTTTCATCATCGCTTTCACATCCCAGCCAGAATCCATGAAATCTCGCGCCATCCAATCCAACATCTGTGGATGAGTCGGCGGAGTGCCCTGAGTGCCAAGATCCTCTGGTGTCGCAACGATGCCACGACCAAAAAAGGTCTGCCACAAACGATTCACCGCCACCCGCGATACCAGAGGATTGCGCCCATCGATCATCCATTTCGCTAGACCCAAGCGATTTTTTGGCCAATCCTTATCCATAGGAAACAAACTCACTGGCGTATCTGGATACGCTTCTTCTCTGCGCTCCGCGTACTGTCCTCGATTCAGGCGATACGCCGCCCGCTGCCCCTTCATGTCCCGCATCGTCATGATTTGTTTCACCTCGCTGATCAAGGCATTCTCCTCCTCGCGCACTCGCTGGACAACCGTTCGAGCTTCAGCAAAAGGCACATCTTGTCGCAATAAATAATGCACAAACAAAGCATCGCCCGAAGTCGATTTCTCTACTCCCGCCAACAAAGCCACCTCGACTGGAGTCAGTTGACGATCAAAAACCTGAAACTCATCGATCGCTCCACCAGCAAAACCTATGTCACGAAAACGACCCGCCAGGGTTAGTTTGTTTTCCCCCGCCCCAGAATCCCCCCACGCCGCACGCTGATCAATATCACGAGTCAGCTTGTCCTGCACCTTCACCAGCTCATGTGGCTTACCATTTAAGAAAATTTCAACTCCACTCGCCTGACTACTGCCATCGTAAGTGATCGTCAAATGAGTCCAGGCATTCAGCGGCAGAGCCTTTTTAGCCTGCACCCGCAAAGCATTGCCTGGCCAGAAGTGAATCAGTGAAAAGGTCGGTTTGCCATCATAGAGCATCAACTCATACCCTCTAAAAGCCGCGTCCTCAGCCGCCTTGGAACGGTGAAAGATCACCTGCCGAGATTTGAACACCGAAGGTTTCAGCCACAAGGAGAAACTGAACTCATCCGTGCGATGAAAAGCCGCAGTTTTTTCATCGCACACCGCATAAGGGTCATCCCCACTGAACTGAGCCGCCTCGCCCTGCTTGCCAGCGACGATCTTGCCGCCTTTGATTTTTTTGATATTGTCAAAATCCAGGCTCAACAGCGCTTTGGGGAACTGCGCCTTTGGCAGCTCAGCCTGCCCCTGATCTCCACCCGTCTGCCAGTTGGCAAACCTTTCCTCCGCCGCTTTCGCCACCGCATCAAGATTCTTTTCGCTGTCTTTGATGCGCTTTAACAAAGCTTGATGCTTCGCCTGCTGATCCCCACTATAGAGCAGCAGCGTGGGAGTGGGTGCCGTCTCCGTGAAATGAGAATACAAACCCGACTCATCTATATTGTTAAAAAAAGCACTCATCTCGTAATAACCCTGCTGAGTCCAAGGATCAAATTTGTGATCATGACACTTAGAACAACCAATCGTGATTCCCAAAAAAGCTGTGCCATTAGTTTCCGTTCGATCCGATACATACTCCACCCGAAACTCCTCATTGATGCTGCCCCCCTCATTGGTCTGACGATTCAGACGATTGAAGGTCGTAGCCAAACGCTGATCCAGAGTTGCATTAGGCAAAAGATCCCCCGCCGTTTGCCACAAGACAAACTTGTCATAAGGCAGATTGTCATTAAAAGCTCGGATCACCCAGTCACGCCACGGCCAGACATGCATCAAGCGATCTGCCTGATAGCCGAACGTATCCGCATAACGCGCCGAATCAAGCCAATCGCTCGCCATGCGCTCACCATAAGCCTTGGAGGCTAACAGCCGATCTACCACCTTTTCATAAGCTTGCTCACCCGACTGATCAGCAAGAAAAGCATCGATCTCTTTCAAGCTAGGCGGGAGCCCTGTTAGATCAAAACTGACCCGACGCAACCAGCGCTCACGCGATGCCTCTGCACTAGCTTGCAGTTGATGTTTCTGTAACCGTGCCAAAACAAAAGCATCCATCTCATTCCTTCCCCAGGAGCCCTCACCCTTCAGCTTGGGCAAAGGCACCACTTTCGGAACCTCCACAAAAGACCAGTGTTTTTTATACTCCGCTCCCTGCTCAATCCAACGCTTCAGGATATCCTTTTCCTTAGCCGTCAAAGCCCCGAGCTTCGCTTCTGCAGGTGGCATCAACTCCTCTGGGTCATCATGAAACAGTCTTACCAAAAACTCACTCTTCTTCACATCACCAGGAACAATCGCCCCAGCCTCAATCGCCGCTTCACGCACATCCAAGCGCAAATCCGCTTCTCTATGCTCTTTGTCCGGTCCGTGACAATGAAAACACTTATCCGACAAAATCGGCATCACATCCTGATTGAAATCCACCTTATCCGCATCGGCAGCACTCACGCTAGTGACTAGACCAACAAACCAAGATACGATGCTCCCTACTATTAAACTCTTTTTTCTCATCATCTTATTTCTGCATGACAGCATCCGGTCTTCCGACCTGGAAAATCTCATTCAACTCCTCATCGCTCAAAGCACGATTGAACAACATGAACTCGTCAATCCTACCATTAAAGTTACGCACATTTTTAGTCCCCGCCACGCCTGGAGGATGGTAGTTCCCCATCTCCATCGCTCCGAATTTCAGCGGCAAGCGTTTCTCCAGATCGACGATAGGCGCACGACTGACCACTCTCCCATCGATCAAGTGACGCACTTCCAGCTTCTCCGAGTCAAACACCGTTGCCAAAAACATCCAACGCCCTAGGTCTTCAAAACCAATCTCCTTTTTTGAATAAAAATTAGGATTCCCCCCACGAGTGCCTACCCCAAGTATCATCTCCCCAGTTTGCTCGATCTGCCAATGTGGACTGCCCAACTTCCAGTCGTCCGTCAGTAGCAAGCTAACCCACAAACGATCCATACCATCAATCCTCACCCAAGCGCCATAAGTCAGGTTTTTATACTCACCTGGCAAGATCAACCTCACCCGGTCAGCAGGGCTTTTAAAATCGAGGGCCTTTTTACCCGGCCAACGACCTCTAGCCCATTTTGCCCCGACAATCGCCCCATCCAAACCAGGCTCCTTCAGACTTCCCTGATTAGGCAGAACGCGATCCCATGCGCGCTGCGGCTCAAAGGTATAATACGCCATCAAACTGGCATCTTTCCTCAACTCCCCAGAAAAATCCTTCCACCTTTGATAGCGCGACTCCGCCCGAGCCCCATCCACATCATCCAATAAAGAAGAGTGCGGAAACAAAGTCGCGTCCATGACAATATCCTTTCCCAACTCTGCACCATTCAGACGCATCGCCTGCCCTTCCGTTAAGCCCTTCGTTTCTGAGGCTCTACCCACTCCCCTTAACTCCACTTCACCATCAAACACATGCACCTCCGACGAACCCTTTTTATCTACCGATATGCCAAACTCAGTTCCTAGATCCACCAAATCGTAGTCCGCAGTCTTCACCGTAAACCCTATCGCCTGCGGCGGCACCTTGCCGCGCACTTTTCCATAATGACAAAAAGCCTCATTCGCCGAAACAATATCCAGACTCGCCGGCCCCTCCAAAATGACGCTAGCACCACTGTAAAATTCAATCTGCATCGTACCAGCCGCGATCTGCACCGCACCCACCGCTATGCGATCCCCCAAACGATACTTTTTAGCCCCCTCTTCCCACTCCAAACCCGAGGCTCGAGTCAGCACCGCCACCCCATCATCCTGTGCTACAACCACCATCTGGTTATCATGATCACTCATTTGAGTTAACAACAAAGCCCCCAAAAATAAACTCGCCACCAAGGCCGCCGCCAAAGACCACCGCGCCTTCCACGGCCAACGACGCTTGACTCCTAGATCTGCAAACTCCACCAAGGCCTCGCCCCCCTCCTCACTCTCAAACTCACCCGCATACTCATGCAAACTCGCCGACAGCCCCATCACTCGCACATAATGACGCCGCACCGCCTCATCAGTCAACAACCACCGCTGCAGCTCAGCATAACGCTCCGCAGAAATAACCCCATCCACCAGTTCGTCACACAACGCACCAAGCTTCAAAATATCCCCATCTGTAAGTTCTTCTTCCATTCTAACTTCTAACTTCTCCCTCCTTAATTCTTTCCACCTCCACCTCATTCGTCACACAATCCAACAACAACTGACGAATCCTCCCCAGTGCCTTATACGCCGCCTGCACCGACCTACCCGCCTGCGCCGCCGCCCGCTTCCCCCCACTACCACTTTCATAGCGCGTCAGCACCATGCGCCGATCCCTCTCATTCAATTTTTTTAAACACGAACCCAAAGCCTCGTGTCGCACGTCCATCTCCTGCTGCATCGTCCCCGCCGTCGCCACCACCGCCTGCATCACCTCTTCATTGAACACCACCTTTGATCTCGCAAATTTCTGCTGCGCCGCTTTCACCTTCCACCAAGCGATGCGATTCGCCCAAGCAACAAAATCCGTGCCCGATTCAAACTCGTCAAACTTCTCATAAATGGTCACCGAGGTCTCCTGCAAGATATCCTCCGCATCCGCCCGATGGGGAACCAGCGTATAGATATACGCAAAAATCTTGCGCTGATTGCGCGTCAGCAATCCAAGTAACTCCGCTCGCTTATCCTGATGATGGGTGTTTTCCAAATCCATAAATTATATCCTGTCACTAGTGTAATAACAAGATCCAACCTTTTTAGGACATTTTTTATCAAAAAAATAATGTGAGACAGCTTTTTAAGGAGTCGCGCAGAAACTACAAGCTCACTCAATACCTGAACAGAAAGGTGCAAACCGGCTTGAAGAAGCAGCTCGCGTGCAACCTTAGTCTTACTCGATTGGTCACTACGCTCATCCGCAGCGTAAACGAGAATATTGGTATCAATGAAGGCGTTCACGATAGATTTCTTCCCGACTAAAAGGCTGCAAAACTTCATCACATGGCTGTTGTCGAGCATCAGCCAATCGATAAATCTCTTCCAATTTCGCCACCCGAACGGCATAAGCATCATCCTTGCTCGTCCGCTTCTGCAAAAACTCCCTTACAAGAGCACTAACAGAAGTCCCCTCCTGCGCTGCCCAAATACGAGCCTTGCGGTAAGTTTCGTCATCAACTTTTAGTGTGATATTCTTCATGACTGTCCAGCACACTAACTATGCAGGAGGAAATTGCAATCAGATAGAACCTTTCCAACTTTGATCTATATGACGAAAGTAGCCCGCAATGACATTGCGTGGAGCGGAATGGCTCGAAAAATACTCTGAGTTATATCCCCCCTCACTCCACACTCTTGCTATTACGTGGCACCCCCAGACAAACCCTGAAACCATCACGCGAATCAGAATAAGTGACACTGTGAATCCCCAGCCGCACCGCACAGCGCGCATTGCCCGGAACATCTTCATAACACACCTCCTCATGCCCCCCCTCAGGATCAAAATGATCCAGCACAAATTCCCACACCCCTCCACACATATTCGCCAATCCAAATCCATTGCGGCCACGTTCACCATAATAATCGACAGGCGAAACCATCGCATAACCATCGCTCCATGGCAGCGTGCCTCCCGTCCAAACGTGATCGGTATTTGGTAAAAAATTTAAGACACTTTCTTCAATAGCGAAAAACGTCACATGACCGCCCGACAGCGCAGCCAGGCAATGGTAGTTTCAGCTTGGGCTTGCTTGATCAAGCTCGATTGGATATCCGCCATATCCACATTGCAGAATTTCTTCAACCTCAATCTCCCCACCACATTCTTAGGTGACATCTGCAGGATCCTTCCACAATGTTTAGCCACTTCCTGACCTGGGCAAATCAAACTCAACCATTGCAAAATTTTCCCCGCACTATCCAATCCAGATTCGGGGTCATATAACACCCGCGAAAACCAGTCTTGATGCAACAACTCCATTCCCAGATCTCGCCACCCCATTTCCGCTACCACCTCCAATACCTCATCATCTATGCATGGGATTTCTTCGTCCAGTAAAAGCAATTTATTGGCACACGCCTGCTTGATTTTTGTTATCTCTCCTTCATCAAAAAAACGCTCGATTTCCTGCCTGCGCAACTTGGAAATTTCATCCATCAAATTCTCAAGCTCGTAGTCAGGCTTTGGATTCTGTTTCAATCCTGTCCGGATCATCTGAATCCATTTATCCACCACTTGAAAAGGTGGTTCACCAAACACCTTGGGGTAGGAGTCCCAATCGAGTGCATCATCCGCTAGCCTCAAGTGATCCCTAAGCAGCAAAACTGTATCTTCTTCCCCGTCATGCCAAATATAGCCATCCGATTTATCAATCCACTCCTGAAACTTTGCAACTGATCGAAAATCCCCATTCACTGCAAGAATCTCCGCAGGACTTTGCCACAGCATCTCTTCCCATTTTTTTACGGCTAAATTCAACCAATATTTTTCATCCACCCACACATCCTTCGGACGCTCATACCAACGTCTCTTCCTCCAAGTCCATAAACCAACATCCAAGTCATCACTTCGCTTACCAGAATCAATCTGAGCTTTGATTTTTTTCACCCACTCCCGAGCGATTTCATCAATCTCTTCCGGCGACAATGATTTTTCGTCATCAAACTTAATGACATAAGAAGGAAGATGCTTAATCTTGATCTCATCTTTTCCCGCTTTCAAAGCTTGCTTAAGCTCTTCTTCCCCTGCCTGCGCTAGACCGTGCTCCGCTAGGATTTCCCGTAATAATACTGACACTTGTTTTTTTCTCAGCCGATTTGTTAACAGCCTCCCGATAGGCACTGAAAATTCCCTGATTTCCTTTCCGAAGTGCCATTCAGTCTCAGGGAATCCTCCCGATTCCATGGTGTACCCTCGAGTCGCCATCAACTTACCAAGAGCGTTAAGGAACTGCTGGCGACGGCAACTCAACTCTCGGTAATCGTCAGCCAAATCTACAGCCGCAGCTTCCAATCCCATTAGCTCAACTTTCTTGCTCAACTTTTTTCCTCGCACCACCAGGTCGTAAGTGTCTTCACCGTCTTTGAAATCGAAAGAAACCTTTCCTGGCTTCAAAAGATCATGTGAAACTTCAATCTCCGGCAACTCATCTGCAAGGCGGCGAATCAATTTCGACCCTAGATCCTTACCCCTCGTTTTTGCAAATTCCTCCGCCATCTCAGTGGTAAATTTTTCACCCTCCCCCAGAGAGTCAAGAAACACTGTAATATCATCCCTCGCACAGGCTAAAGCCGAATCCACATCGACCATCGGACAGTTTTCATGCTTACCCTCATCATACTCAATCTCGTTTCCCGGCGGTCCATCCTTATTCAACCAGTCGAAAATTTTCTTTTTCTCCGATGACTCAAGCCTAATCCACGCCTTTCCCATCCAATCCTCGAATGCGTCCAAATCATCAACACATTTTTTCAATGACCGGTTCAACTCTTCGTAAACATTAAATTCCGAACTGAACCCTACATCTCCATAACTCCATGTGTGCCCAGCTGAGCGATCCAAATAATGTTGCCTTTCCGCTAACAACCATCTCACTGCATTGGTTAAACGAAATCGCCTGCGATCATGCTCCAAAAAATCTCGAACCACCTCTTCCGCCGAACGATCTTCCCCCGCAAACTCCACCAACTGCGAAGCCGCCCCGTCTCGATATTCCAACACACAGCCCCCTTCAATTTGCCGACAGGAAATTCCAGCATCACTCAATAGCTTCTTGAGTTTTTGTGAATCGATTAACATCCATCCATGTTAGACAAACCTTACCTCTTGAAAAGAAAAATATTCTCAATTCATTCGCTTTACCTATCTACCATCGATACCAAGCTCCCCCCTCCCACGCCATAGCCGCTCACTCTTTCAAACTCCCGTTCATTCAGCGTAGCGGGACGATGTCCAAAAGTGATGCAGCTTGCTGCAATCATCATATCATGAGCACTTATACGTAGCCCGCTGCATTCAAGATCGGCTCATATTTTTGTATACTCGAATCTCATCGATAAAAGCTGCAAACCCGGCTGCATCCACAGAATCCAAATGCGGCATAGCAGTCCACCGCTGCAACCAATCCTTTCCCAGCACACTGCCGCCACCCACAGGCACCACCTTGGCAACCGCTTCACCAGAGCGAATCAAAGTCGTCGATTCGCCCTTGTAAAAAACACGATCCACCAAATCGACAAAGTGCCTCGATGCTTCAGTAACTGTTATTTCACGATTCATCCAACTACTATCATATAATTTGATTACACACATTCTTCACTAAAAATCAACCGCCCGTTGCTCGATATACTCATCTAGCAAAGACTCTATCAGCTCCAACCATTTGCGGTCTTCCAAGTCCGCCTGTTCCCATTCAAGATCACTTGGCAACTCAATCAAACGCAATACGTTTTCCTGCAATAACTCACCCCGCTCGATCTTCGCTGCAATGAAAGATCGATACCCACTAAGCTGTTTATACAGATTTGTGAAGTCGTTCCCCTCCCCAGCCGATCCCAAAGCGCAGCCACCCCAAGCTAGACCAAAAAAATAATAGGGGGAACCTTGGCGAAACTTCCAATGATGCCTATGAGAATTGTTAAAATAATCTCTGTAAATCAATGACTCTCTTATCCGTTCGGTCTTGCTTGACAGCGAGATAGACTCCCCTGCCCACCTCCCTAGCATCCATGTGAATTCCGCTTTCCTCGAAAAACAAAAACTGCACTGAAAACTATCACGCTGGTTGTAAATGAACGTAGCTGCCAACCACAAAAACAGTAATCCCATCGCCCAAAACTGTATTTTTCTTCTTTGCGTCATCTCTCTATTCACACTCAGCCAAGTCAGGAGAAACAATATCAATCGCCTTCTGACTGCGTCCCCAATGATTCTATTAAATATCCCAAGAAATTGTAAGCGAAAAATGTCCTGTTCATCCATGCCAATTCCCACCCTCGCCATCAGCACAAACGCCGCCCATTCCCCACCCCATCATTTATCCGTTGAAAAACCCATCATTCCCCACTAATGTCCGCCCATGCTCAAAGCAGGAATCGTCGGCCTTCCCAACGTAGGCAAATCAACACTCTTCAACGCAGTCACGCGCTCTCAAAAGGCACAGGCTGCTAATTATCCATTCTGTACCATCGACCCCAATGTCGGCATCGTCACCGTGCCTGACGCGCGACTCGATGTGCTCAGCAAGCTTTCCAACTCCACCAAGTGCATCCCAACAGCCATCGAGTTTGTCGATATCGCCGGTTTGGTCGAAGGCGCTTCACAAGGAGCAGGCCTAGGTAACAAATTCCTCGCCCATATCCGCGAAGTGGATTCCATCATCCAAGTGGTGCGTTGTTTTGAAAACGACGACATCATCCACGAGCTCGGCTCCGTCGACCCCTTGCGCGACATCGAGATCATCAATGCCGAATTGGTGCTTTGTGACTTGGCCACCTTAGAAAAACGTCTTAGCTCACGCCATAAAAAAGCCAAAAGCGGCGACAAGGAAGCTAAAGCAGAAGTCGAACTGATCACCAAATTGCTACCTCATCTCGACGACGGCAAACCCGCGTTGACCGCCGACCTCAATGACGACGAGCGCAAGCTGATGCATGAATTTTATCTGCTCAGCGCCAAACCCACCATCTTCGCCTGCAATGTGCACGAAGAGGAACTTGGAGAAGCTCAAAAAAACCCCGAATCGCACGCTTTTGTCAATGCCGTGAAAAAATTTGCCGCCGAGTCTCACAACGCAGAAGCTGTTGTGATCTCAGCACGCATCGAAGAAGAGTTGGTTGACCTCAGCGCCGAAGAAGCCAACGATTTCCTCTCTGACATGGGCGTAGAAAGTTCGGGTGCAGCCAACTTAATTAGCGGCGTCTATCACCTACTCGGCTTACGCACCTACATCACCACTGGCGAAAAAGAAACCCGCGCCTGGACGATCACCGCTGGTGCCACCGCTCCACAGGCAGCAGGTGTGATCCACACCGATTTCGAACACGGCTTCATCCGCGCCGAAGTGATCGCCTACGACGACATGGTGGAATACGGCACCCGCGCCGCTGCCAGAGATGCTGGAAAACTACGCAGCGAAGGCAAAGAATACGTAGTCAAAGACGGCGACGTGATCGAGTTCCTCTTCAACGTGTAGAAGTCAGTCAGCAGAAGCTCACCGCTCAGCCGGTTCTTCTATCTTGTCTTGGTTCTCCTTGCGCCATCCCTGCAACAGTTCCTCTAGTTTCTGCTGCTGTGGGTCAGTGAGAAACTCATCCAAGCGAGGCTGGTACTCCTCCACCATCACGCTTTCACTCTCCTGCAAATAGTCTCGACGCAACTGCCAGCGACGATCCAGAAACTCATTCACCACAGGACGCAACTGCTCGCGCTGCTCATCTGCAAGATCCAACTTATTGGCAATATGATCAGCGATGAATTTTTTTGATTTATCAGACTTCCAGCCCTCCGTCAAAGGCACGATCACTGCGATCAAAATGAACAGCGACACCACGCCTAACACATAACCGAGACCAAATAAAGTCACCACTCCGCAGCCCGCTTTCAGTTTTGTTTTTTTACCACTCATCAAAAAGGTTTGTTAGGCAGGTAGCCAGTCACATGATTGAGAAAAGCGTGCGTATCGGAAGGCAAAGACAAGCCAAACCACAAAGTGCAAAAAAGCACCGCCAAAACCACCACCGGAGTCAAACCCATCGCACTGCGCCAGATCCACGTCGTGAACACCGAGAGAAAGGCGGCGCCCTCTCCCATATCCCCAGAGCGCAACTGGGCGATGTTCGCCATCAAGCGTGTCTCAAAGGCAAACTCCGTGCGAGAAGTGTCCACCTGATAAGCCCTCGCCTGCTCTATCAAGCGCTCGAACTGCTTTGTGTTAGTCTCTTTCATTGCTTAAATCTCCTGTTGTTGGGCGGCAAAAATAGCCCGCATTTTTTTCCGCGCCCGAAAGGCCCTCACCTTCACATTGGATTCGCTCCAACCCGTCAGTTGCGCCGTTTCTTTCACGCTTTTTTCTTCCAATTCCATCAAAGTGATCACCAGTCGTTCTTTTGCATTTAATTTCTCCATCAACATCTTCACCACTTCCCATGCCTCTCTTTGCCGCCGCAGCCTCTCTTCTGGAGCATCCTCAGAGAACATGCCGTCGCCCGCCATCGACACCGACGGCATCTCCTCGACGAGCACCTCGCGCTCGCGGCGTTTGCGATGTTTTCTGAGAAAATCATAACAAGTGCGCACCGTCACCGTCATCAGCCAATGCTCGAAGGGCGCGTCTGCTCGATAAGTTTTCAATCCTTTCCATATTCGAATAAATATATCCTGAGTCAGATCCTCCAGCTCTGCATGGTTGCGAGCGTAACGCGAGGCGGAAGAGAACACCCGCGCACGATAGCGCCCAACCAAAACAGCATACGCCGCATCGTCGCCCGCCAATACTTGCTTGACCAGTTCTCCATCTTCTCGCTCCTGCACTCTTGTTGTTTATAATAAACTCTAGGGTTCTGGCAAGCAGATCCCTCCTTTCTACCCCCATAGACGACCTATTCCTCGCAGTGGTTACAAAAAAATCTCCCCGTAGCATAGGCTTCCAGCCTATGATTTTCTGCAACTGTTGGTTTCGCCTATCTTCACTGCATTTCTGTTCAGCACGAATGCTACGATCAACCCGCCCTACACTTCTTTGCTCCCCATCCCAAATATACGGCGCAACAACCGCAGCGCATCATCCAGCATCAGATAGATACTTGGCACTAAAATCAAAGTGATCGCCGTCGCAAACAAAATTCCGAAACTCAACGATACCGCCATCGGAATCAAAAACTTTGCCTGAATATCCGTCTCCAACAACATCGGAGTCAGCCCCGCAAAAGTCGTCAACGAAGTCAATAAAATGGGGCGAAACCGCCGTGCACCCGCCTCCCACGCCGCATCCACAATCGAAGCACTATCACCGCGATGGCGATTGACATAATCCACCAAAACCAGACTGTCATTCACCACTACTCCCGACAGCGCAACGATGCCACACATCGACATGATACTCAGATCAAGCCCCATCACCACATGTCCCAACACCGCCCCCACTATGCCAAAAGGAATCGCCGACATCACGATCATCGGTTGAATATACGATTTTAATGGAATCGCCATCAGCACGTACATGCCTAACAAAGCCAACAAAGCCTTCTGCCCCATCTCTTTCACAGACTTGCGCTGATCCTTCTGCTCTCCTTCAAAACTATAAGTGACCTGTGGATGTTTTTCGATCATCCGAATCAAAGCACCTTTTTTGTCATTACTCTCTTTACCCATGAGTGATCTCAGCCACACAATGAACTCCTCTAGTTTCCCTTGTTTTTCATTAGGTATATTCACAAGCGCCGCCACCACTTCATTAGCGTTTACATTTTTTGCCTTATCCAAATCCGCCGTGATCGTGATCGCTCGACGACGATCATTGCGTTGGATCGATGCATACGACCTCCCAAAACTCGCTCGCGCCACCGCTGAAAACGGCACTTCATCACCCGCGCGCGTGCGGATTTTCATCTGATCCAGGTCACTGATCGCCTTACGCTCATTCTCTGGATAACGCACAAACACCTTCACCTCATCCCTGCCACGCTGCAGACGCTGTATTTCCTCGCCATAAAACCCCTGCCTCACTTGCAAAGCGACATCATTCAATCTCAAGCCCAAAGCCTCTGCAGCAGGGAGAATCTCCAACTTCAGTTCTCGTTTCCCCTCTCGATGACTATCAGAGATATCGATCACCCCATCTATTTTTGCCATCTCCGCTTTTATCTCGTCTGCCAGATCAGATAACAAATCGAGATCAGGTCCAGATATTTCCAAATCAATCGCGTTGCCCCCACCCGCAGCTTCCGTTTGGAAAGTAAGGTCCACCGCCCCAGGTATATCCTCTGTCAACTCACGCCAACGCGCCGCGATCACCTCCCCAGTATAATCACGATTCGATGCAGATTGCAACTCCAGCGTCACCTCGCCCAGACTACTATCTTTGGGCACGCCACCGGCTACAAACAAGCTAAGCTGAAACGGCTGAGTGCCAGAACTCGCCAGCATATGCTTGATGATCGGGTTGCCATCACGATCCTGAAACTCCTCATTGAGCCGCACAGCCGCCGCCTCGATTTGTGCGACTGCTCTTTCGGTCGTTTCGATCGGCACCCCCTTTGCCATTTCAATCTTAGCTGACACGATATCTGCTTCCACCTTCGGGAAAAACGTGAACCGCACCCAGCCCGTTCCTACCAAACCGCCCACCACGATTAATACCGCTACAAAAGTAGCCAATACCAAATAACGATTATGCAGTGAAAATTTCAAAAATGGTCGATACACACGATCCACAAAATCCTCCAAACCATGCGAAAACTTACGCTGAATCCGATGAATCCAACCCACCTCAGCATTCGGATCATAAGGCTTCAACATCGCCAAATGAGCTGGCAAAACCAGCTTTGATTGAATCAACGAAAAGAACAAAGTAGGAATCACTACATAAGGGATGTTCGGCCATATTTTACCACTCACCCCACTCAAACCCAACATCGGAGTGAACGCCATCATCGTCGTCAATATCCCGAAAATGACCACCACCCCCACCTCGTGAGTCCCCCTCGGAGCTGCCGTGCGAGGGTCTTCACCATTGCGAATCCTGAGATACACATTCTCCCCGATCACAATCGCGTCATCCACCACAATGCCCAACACCAAAATGAAAGCAAACAGCGAGATCATATTGATCGAAATACCCGTGATCGGCATCAGAAAAATCGCCCCTGCAAAAGAAACCGGAATCCCCAAAGCTACCAACAAAGCCAAACTCGGACGCAAAAACAAAGCCAGTACTACCGTCACCAACACCAGTCCAATCAAGCCATTGCGCCCCAGTAATTCCATACGCCCTCTTAGATAGGAGGATTCATCTCGCCAAATCTCAAGCTGCACATCTTCTGGTAACACCTGTGGTGCCACTTCGTAAACATACTTCCTCACCGTATCCGCTATTTTCAAGGTATCCTCGTTTCCCACTCGAAAAACGTTGATCAACATCGCGGGGCGCCCATCAAAACGGCTGCTTATATCCACCTCTTCAAAGCCATCGCGTATCGTAGCAATATCGCCTAACTTCAGAGTAGATCCATCAGGGCGAGTCACCACCGTGACCGTGGCAAATTCGCTAGCGGAGTAACGCTTCGCCTCCGTGCGAATCAGCACCTCGCCGCCCGAAGTGCGCACCGAACCACCAGGTAAATCCAAAGACGAAGCCCGCACTGCCGCCGCTACTTTGTCAAAGGTCAAGCCATAAGCCCGCAAAGTTTGCTCCGAAATCTCAATCGAGATTTCGTAATCTCTCACCCCCGCCAGCTCAGCCTGCGTGATCGAAATTTCTCCGCCTTGATAATTCAGCAAGCCGTCACGCACCTTCTGAGTCAATTTGCTCAAAGTCTTCTCATCCGTCTGCGCCGATACCGCGATGCTCATCACCTGAGCCTTGATGATCACCTCCTCCAATACAGGCTTTTCGGTTTCTTCAGCAAGATTTTGAATCGCATCGACCCGTGTTTTCACATCCCCCATCAGATCCCGCACATCATAACCCGTCGCCACCTCCACGATCACCACCCCCATTCCCTGCGCCGCAGTTGAGTTCAATCTTTCTATCCCATCCAGATCCTGAATCGCTTCCTCAATCGGGATATTTACCCCTTTTTCCACTTCTTCTGGTGTCGCGTTGGGATAAGGCACTCTCACCAAAACCACATCCACCCCGATCTCTGGAAAAATCTCTTTTTTCAATCCAAACCAAGTTGTAACCCCCAAAGCCACAATCACCACCATCATGAAATTGGCAGCGACGTGATTATTACAAAACCAATTGATCAGCTTTTCCACAATTTAAATATTTTTAGGTGATTGATAACAAATATCCTCAGATCATCGAGGCTTAGTCGTTTTTTGACTACCGTCCCTATCCTCTAGCGCCGCCTGCACAATCCGCACCTCCATGCCATCGATCACATCTGGCAGAGCCGTCAAACAAATGCGCTCCCCTGGTTTCAAACCCTCAGCTATGATCGCCACATCCCCCTCACGTCGCACCACCCTCACGTCGCGGATTTCAATCACATTTTCATCATTCACCACCAGCAAGCGATTCAAATCTAAAAAAGCCTTCATTGGCACTTCAAAAGCTCCCTCCAAAATCTCCCCCTCAATCCGCGCCTGAACAAACAAACCCGGCTGCAGTCGCACTCCTTGCTCTTCACTTTCTCCATCCAAGAGCGCCACCAAGTAGATCGACCGGCTCGCTCTTTCGACCTCCGATTCATTGCGAAGTACCACCCCTTCCCAGATGTACATCCCACCGCCCACCTCCGTGCTGACTTTCACCCCAGCCTCGCGCCCACCTTGTTTTATATTTTTCACAAACTTCAATTCATCCAACGAAACCGGCATGCGCAGCTCATACGGCTCTGTAGTATAAAACTCCACCACCTGATCTCCTGGTTTCAAATATGCGCCCAACTCAGTTCCTATCATCCTGATTCGCCCGTCAAACGGAGCTTTCACTTCAGTTCTAAGCAAATCTCGTTCAGCCTTCTTTTTTGCCGCCCGGGCAGCCTCCACTTTTGCTTTGGCACTCGCCAGTTGCGGTTTTCTCAAAGTCAAACCCTTCGCCGTCCCTGCCCGCCCCAGATTATCCCAATCGCGCTTAGCTTGTGCCGCCTTGGCCTGCTCCGTTTCCAACAGCAACTGTGCCTCCATCAGTGATGATTTCGCCTGAGCCACCACCGCTTTATAGTCAGCAGGATCCACTCTCAGCATCAACTCCCCCTCTGCAAACTCACCTCCCTTGTCGAATTTATCCGCTACAAAAACCACTCGCCCCGCCACCTCAGACGCTACCTGCGTCGTTTTACGCGCCTCCACCACCCCTTGTGACGGCACCTGCATCTGACGATCTACAGATTGCACTGTTGTCACCTCCACGGCAGGTAATATTTTTTTGATATCCGCCACCTCCGCTTTCGGCTTATATGCCGCAAGCAAAAAAACCGCGATGCCAGCTCCCACCAGAATACCCAAGCCCACTAGTATTTTTAAAAATCTCATTCTTCTTTTCCTAAGTGCTTTTGCCGTTCTTTAAAATCCCCGCCCAAAGTGAGGTGAAGATCGACCCGATTATCCAAGCGCAAGCGACGGATGATCAATCGTTCCGATTCCTTCAACACCATTTGTCGTTGCGCCGTCAACATCGTCAACACATCCCCCACCCCATTCGCATACTCTTCATCTGACGACTTATAAGCATCGGCTGCCAACTTCGCCGCCGACTTCAAATCCCGCTCTCGCTCTCGCAAATAAGCCTCGCCCGCCAAAGCATCCTCCACCTCTCGAAACGCCACCAATGCCTGTTTTTCATAGTCAGCCAAAGCTCGCTTAGCCTCCGCTTTGCGAATATTGATCCCCTCACGAATCTTGCCACCCTGAAAAACCGGCTGCGCCACCCCGCCAGCGATACTCCACACACTCAGATTACCATCCGATAGACTCTGCAGAGCATTGCTCGTCCGCCCTCCCGATCCCGTCAATGCAATCGTCGGAAACATCGCCAACTTAGCCTCCAACAGTCGCTTGTCCGTAGCAGCCAAGCGCCGCTCCGCCGCCACCAAATCCGGACGGCGATCCAGTAGCGAAGCCGGCAATCCTGCAGGAGGAGACGGAGGCATACTCGGCAAACGCATCCCGCTGCTCAAAGCCGCCGCGGGATAACGCCCCAGCAGAACCTCCAACTGACGACTGACCTGCTCAACCTGCTGCTTCTGACGCGTCAACTGCTCGCGAGCCGTCGCCTGATCTGACATCGCCAACCGCAACTGTGACGCCAAACCCTTTTGCTCGTCTGCCATACCCAGCTCGAATTTATCTCGCAAAATTTTCTCTGTTTTTGCAAAAATCCCAACCGTCCTTTTTGCCAAATCTTGCTGCTGTCTAGTTTCGATCAAAGCAAACCACAGCTTCGCAATCTGACCACTCAGAGAAAGCTTAGCCGCTGCACGATCCGTCTGCGAAGCCTGTAGCTCAGCCAGCGCCGCCGATTGTCCCGCCCGGATTCTACCCCACAAATCCAGTTCCCAACTCAAATCTATTGCCAGATCGAACTGATTCGTCAGGCTCTGCAAAACCGGAGTCGAACCACCTGGCCCCACCGGAAAACCAACAAAATTCTGCGCCGCGCGCTGCCCCCTGCCTCTGCCATTGATCTGCGGAAACAGATCGCTACCCGCCTGCCCCGCCCGTGCACCTGCGATTTCCATATTAGCCGCCGCCACCTGCAACTCACGATTATTTTGCTGGCCCTCCTTCACCAACGCGCTCAATCGACTATCCGCAAAAGTAGCGATCCAGTTCACATCCGCCAAAGCTCGACCTTTGCGGTATTTTGTCTGATAATCATCTGGTAAACCCACATCGAGCTTGCCCTTGCTCGATTCAGGAGCCCTGCCCGCGCAAGACAAAACAAACAATGCAACCGCTATAAGCGCCATGCCGCGAAAGATAGGCACAACCTTCATTGCCCACCTCCCTTGCACGCATTCTCCGCACAAAACCCACCAGCGGCGAACGCCACCAGTTGTTGCAATGCTTTGCCCGCATCATCAGCCGTCACCTCGCCATCAGACATCATTACTAAAGTCTCGTGCTGAGTCAGAGAATACAACATCGCCCCCATGGTGAAATGAAATCGCCAAAAAACCTCAGCTTTAGATAAATGCGGTAGCGCCTTGGCCAAAGCCGCACAAAAACGATGATCCGTTTGATTAAATAACTTTTTGATAGCCACCGGCATCTCCTCTCCAGTTTCAGACATACATCTGCCAGCCAACTTTAATACCACTGGATCAGAATGCTCAGATTCCTTAATCGTCTGAATCGCCGGCATCAAAGCCGCATGCAAAATACACTCCACCTCCAATGCTCGCCCTCCGGCCTCTTTTTCTGCATCATTCAACATTTGCAAACGACTCTCATTGATCGGTCGCACCACACGGCCTAATACCTCCACCTCCAAGCCCGCTTTAGAACCGAAATAATAATTCACCGCAGCCACATTCACCCCAGCCTTCGTCGTGATCTGACGCAATGACACCGTATCAAAGCCATGCGTAGCAAATAGCTGCTCAGCCGCCTCAAGGATGCGAGCACGAACTTCCGTAGCTTCTGAATTTTCTTTCTGTGTAGCTGACATGAACAAATTAAAACAATCGTTTCAATCATACGTTTAAAACACTTGTTTTAATTGTCAAATAAGAACTCATCTTTCCTCTTAACCTTTGTTCGATCCGTGCAACCTTGCTGCATGAATTCTGAAGCTGAACTTTTTCCAACAAGCCCCAACAACACCCGACTCGACTTGTATCTCGGCGATTGTGTGGCTGGACTCGCCAACATCCCGGAAAAATCCGTCGATTTAGTCGTCACCTCCCCGCCCTACAATCTCGGCATCAAATACAGCAAATACAAAGACCAGCGCACTCCCGAAGAATACCTCACCTGGTCCTGCGAATGGGCAGAGGCAGTCAAACGCGTGCTCAAAGATGACGGCGCCCTCTTTCTCAACGTCGCCGGCTCCCCCAAACAACCCTACATGCCGCACGAGCTGATCCTGCGGCTGCGAGATATTTTTATTTTACAAAACACCCTGCACTGGATCAAATCCATCTCCGTCAAAACCCCCGACGTGCCTCACCTCTCCGCCGGCCATTTCAAACCGATCAACTCCAAGCGCTACATCACCGACTGCCACGAATACCTCTTCCACCTCACCAAAACCGGCGACAATGCGCTCGACCGCCTAGCCGTCGGCGTACCCTACACCTACAAAAGCAACATCGCCCGCTGGGGACACACCGACGGCAAAGACAAACGCTGTCGCGGCAATAACTGGTTCGTTCCCTACCAAACCATCAAAAGCCGCAAAGGCGAACGCCCCCACCCCGCCACCTTCCCCATCGAGCTAGCAGAAAATTGCATCAAGTTGCATAACACCGAAGCCAGTCAAACCACCATGCTCGACCCCTTCCTCGGCATCGGCCACAGCGCCTCCGCCGCCGTGCAACAAAACGTCGAACACTTCATCGGCTTCGAAATCGACGAAGAATACCTCAACGTCGCCTGCGAACGACTCGCAACACAGCCTATCAAAGAAATTTGAAATCTGAAACCTGAAATTTATGATCAAAAAATTCATCATAGTTACTCGCAGCCAAGAAGGTCACAGTGAACTTTGTTGGTCGACCCGGCATTGCCCACAGATCGAAACTTTCCTTGGCAACTTCTCTGATATTGCAAACTATGATTGCCTTGCTACCGCCGGAAACTCATTTGGTCTGATGGACGCAGGTTTCGATTTAGCGGTATTAAAGTATTTTGGAGATAAACTTCTAGAAGATATTCAAACCG
The DNA here is from genome assembly GCA_021648365.1 of Verrucomicrobiales bacterium. Classification (GTDB taxonomy): domain Bacteria; phylum Verrucomicrobiota; class Verrucomicrobiia; order Verrucomicrobiales; family DEV007; genus JAADHD01. The sequence continues at coordinate 2,087 of JAKISY010000005.1, read as the reverse complement.
TCATCTTGCAAGACTACCTTGGGGAGCAACCTGTCGGCTCATCGTTCTTAGTTAAAACCCACAACCCAAAGCACCCGTGGCTTGCACACGCCCCTACCATGCGCGTACCCATGAACATCTCAGGAACTGATAACATCTACCTCGCTACTTGGGCAACTTTACTCGCCGTGCACCAAGCGAATAAGATAGATGCTGCGGCCATCAGCACCATCGTCTTTCCTGCCTTCGGAACAGGAACTGGCGGCGTCTCTCACCTCGAAGCAGGTGTGCAAATTCGTTTAGCCATAGAACACTACTTAACCCCACCTACCCATATCATTCCTAGTTCCGCTCAATTGCTCCAAGAATCCATACATTACGGCGGCCTCTATGGATTCAAAAATCCACGCCCGATTGAGTGAACACACGTGCTCTCACCCTCTATCAGATCCTGATTCCTAAATCCACCCCTCTTCATCTGTGCTCATCTGCGCAATCTGCGGTTCCCTTCATTCTCCGAAATCCACCAAAACCTGATTCCCCATCATGAGAAACATCGAACTTTTCATCTTCGCACGAGTGCTGCACGTCATCGGAGTCGTCTTATGGATTGGCGGAGTCGCCTTTGTCACCACCGTGCTGATCCCCGCACTCAGAAACTTGACCGATACCAAACAGCGTTACGAGCTTTTTGAAAAACTAGAACGCCGCTTCGCCATGCAAGCCAAGGTAGTCACGATCATCACCGGTCTGTCAGGTTTTTACATGACCTGGTTCCTGAACGCATGGAACCGCTTCACCGAGCCCGCCTTCTGGTGGATGCACCTGATGCTTTTGGTTTGGCTCATCTTCACCCTCGTGCTTTTTGTGTTAGAGCCAGCCTTCCTCCACCGCTGGTTCAACCAACAAGCCACCAAAGATTCCGAGAACGCCTTCAAATGGCTGCAACGCCTCCACATCGCCCTACTAAGCTTGAGCCTAATCGCCATCGTCGGAGCCGTAGCCGGCACCCGAGGTTTCAGCTTCTTTTAAGTCTCACCAGCTTGCCTGCCCCAGAACTCTATGACAACAAACCCATTCGCTAAGGGTTTGATTTAACTTTGTTAAGTTTAACCTAACGCACCATTGTCACCCAGTGGGCATTCTATCGCGAAGGGATCAAAGGCGAAAGCCCACGGCATCGCCGTGGGTTTGCTATAAAATCATGGTGCCCTGAAAGTGCACCATGTGGGGAAAAACTTAAGGGTGCTTCGGGACTGATCGTTGAGATCGCCTGCTGCTGCGTTGCAGCAAGGGGATGTTGGTGATTGGCCACGGTTTCACCGTGGTCTATCGCCTGAAATCCCTTTGGGATAAAAGAGAGCATTTTGACCATCTTAACACAGCTTGGATTCAAGAACTCATGTCCGTAGTCATTTCAGTTCCTACATCTATCGAACCTCAGGGGCGCACCTACCTCTTAAATCGGACGTTGTAAGGCTCAAAACCCACTTTCCCCAGATAGAATATAGCATTAAGGGCATTTTCAGCTTTCAAATATAGCCATGCATTTGAAGGGTAATTTCCCTTTTCTATATTGGTTTTATGTGTATATTCTAGCCATGCCCACCAAGGAGCCTAAAATTCACCTCGAAATTCAAACTAGCCGCAAATCCCCCGTCGGTATTCTTCGAACTACCTTCTGGGTCAGTGATCAGAAAAAATACAGGCACCATCAAATTGCACGAATCAAAAACAAAACACTTAATGAACTCCGGCTGATACAAGCATCCTTCCGAGGCGATGTGGTTCCTGCTGACAGTCGAGAAGCCACCCAAAACATTCGCAGCCGAGAACTCGGAGCCAGTCGAGAAATCCTCAGTCTCATCAATAGGCTTAATCTTCAAAGAATGATATACTCCCGCAACGAGCCGTGGGTGCAGCATGTCCTAGCGATGGTGGCTGGGCGCATCATCTATCAAGACAGTAAACTCGCTCTTTGCAACATGTGGGAAAACACCTGCCTCTGGGAACTTTGCGGAGTTGAAGGAAGGCCCCAGGTGCAAAAACACTGCTACGCTGCGATGGATGAGCTTCTCAAACGCAAAAAATCCATTCAGCAAAAAATG
>JAKISY010000054.1 GCA_021648365.1 Verrucomicrobiales bacterium | reverse complement strand
AATGTAGCAAAATTTGGCCTCTAAAAGCTTCCAAAAAAATAGCCTCGACTATAAACCTTTACTAGGAGACTTAACGCGACTAACTTGAATGTAGAACCGAATCATACATTCAGATTAGGTCATACCCACCCAATACCTTGTCTGGGGTGTCGTGTAGAAAGGCGCTGATTTTTTGGCTCCAGTAATTCGAACTAGATGGAAGTTGGCTGTCGTTCATGGATGTGCAAGCGGGTGTAATAAAAATAGCATGGGCTGGCAATGTTTTTTTCGATTAAAATTAAACAAAAGCTATTTTTTGGACGTCAGTGGGACGTGACTACATGTGCTGCTTGTAGCTGCGAGCGTCTCGCTTGCAGAGAGTAGCCACGGGCGTCTCGCCTGATGGGGGACTAGGCCTGATGGGGGACTAGACATGCGAGACGCATGTGCCACGATTCTACACGCGGGACGCGTGTAGCTACTATCAAAATACTTATTTGATCTTTTTTGTGCTGCGGTTTAGCTTTCCAGACTGTTAAACTGTTAATACAGAAAAGAACTATGCAAAAAACTATCTCATTATTTAGTGTTGTCGGAATGGCCTTGGGGATGACTGCGGGAAGCGCAGCTGCTGAGGACAAAATTGATTTCGAAAAACAGATCTGGCCTTTCGTGAAGGAAAGCTGTGTCAAATGTCATAAACCTCCTTACAAGGATGAACGTGGGCGTAAACGCAAACCGAAATCGGGTATGGTGATCACCAATAAAAAGGACTTCATGAAAGGCGGCGAGAGTGGCGAGGTGATCGTGCCTGGCAAACCTGAAGAGAGTGAGTTCTTGCAACGCACCAAGTTGCCGCTCGATCACGATGATCACCAACCACCAGAAGGTAAAGCTCCTGAGTGGACGGATGAACAGAAAAAACTTTTTGAAGCTTGGATCAAAGCGGGTGCTGATTTTGGCGCATGGGAGCGTGATCCAGAAGTTGATAAAAAAGGCTGAAGCTGATCTTTGATCAGTTAGACTCAGAAAAACCGAAGCGGGAAACTGCTTCGGTTTTTTTGTGGGGTGCTGATAGAAAAAGAGGGGAGTTCACCATGAAGAACTTGAAGGGAATGAAGATTTTTTTATGGAGGAGTAGGCAGGAGTCAGAGTGGCTCACGCAGAGACGCGGAGACGCAGAGGAAAAGGGGTGAAAGAAAAAACTTAAGTCTAAACTTTAACTTCAACTTAAGCTCTATGTTGGATGAGTGATGGGAAGAAATCGGTATTTAGTAGTCAGGGTTTAGAAGAAGAAAGAAGTTCACCATGAAGGGCAGGAAGGACACGGAAATGGGATTGGATTGATGGGTGGATGGAGAGACAGTGTGTAACGGCTTTGTAAGCTGTTTCACATGTTTGCGCGGTTGACGAGGGGATGAATTTCAAATTTCAAATTTTAGATCTCAAATTTCATGATGAACTATGGCGGGATCGCGTCATTGCGTGGGGGTGGGGATCTGCTTACAGTGAGGGATGATGAGATCGTTTTTTCATAGAATCTGTTTGGCTGTTGTTTTTCTCGGGGGTGGCTTGGCGGTGTCTGGGGCTTTTGCTCAGGGGAGCAAGGTGAATTTTGAAAAACAAATTTTGCCGTTTTTGAAAAACAGTTGTGTGGAATGTCACCGAGCTCCTTATGAGAAAGACGGTAAGGTGAAAAAACCGAAGGGGGGGCTGCGCTTGGATGCTGCGTGGGCGATCACTCTGGGGAGTGAGGATGGGGAGGTGGTGGATGTGGGTAAGGCGGAGGAGAGCGCGCTTTATACGTCGGTGATGTTGCCAGCTGACGACGATGATGTGATGCCGCCTGAGGGGAAGGCAGATGCTTTGACTGAGGCGCAGAAGCAGTTGTTAAAAAAGTGGATTGATGAGGGGGCGGATTTTGGTGGATGGGCGGGCAATCTGACGGGTAAACCTAAGGGGGTAACCAATGCAGGTGGGAAGATGCCGGTATCGGAGATTCAGGAGGTTTATAAAAAGTTGGCGATGGGTTTGAAGCCTCTGGCTGAGGATGATTGGAAGGCGGTGGTGGACGCTGGTGGTCACGTGAGCCCTTTGAGTGAGGGCGGTCCTTTGCTGGAAGTGGATTTTAGGCATGCGGGGAAAGTGGTGAGTGAGGCCTCGTTGTCGTGCTTGGTAGATTTGGGTAGTCATGTGGCGGTTCTGGATTTGTCGAAGACGGAGGTGGGGGATGCGGGTTTGAAGCGCTTGGCGAAGTTTGAGCGGTTGGTGAAATTAGATTTGCACGGCACTGCGGTGACTGGTGCGGGACTGAAGTCGTTGCAGGGGCTGAAGCATCTGCGTTATTTGAACTTGTATGGGAGTCAGGTGGCAGATGAGGGTTTACAGCTTTTAGGTAAGATGAAGAGTTTGAAGGAGGTGTATTTGTGGGATTCGAAGGTCAGTGCTAAGGGGGTGAAGAGACTGAAACAAGCGCTTCCTGGGGTTGAGGTGAGTTGGGAATGATGTTCGTAAACTCAGAACACCGGACACGCTATGGAAGAAGGTGGCTAGAACAGGGGGCGACGAATTTGAGAACAAACCTAAAAGTGATACCAAAATCAAGAAAACAGCCAGCTGAAAGGAGCTGGAGCCAAGCTGCTACCGCAGGGCAGTGGAGATCGCCGAAGGCAAATAGGTAATCCATTTTTCACCATGAAGGGATTGAAGGGCATGAAGTGGGAAGGAATAAAGGCTTTGTATTTTGAGTTTAGTATACTTCATGAACTTCATGTGCTTCATGGTGAATTGCATTTCTGCGGGTGCTCAAAGTGGTATCAGGATAACCTCTATCCATGTCTGGTGCTCTGAAACTGTAGTGAGGGGGAGGGAGGTTTAACCATGAAGGACATGGAGAACATGAAGGGGGGGATTGATGAGGGATGAGGGATGAGTTTTGATGGGAAGAGAAGAGGTGAAAAAGAAAAACTTCGATTTAAACTTTAACTTCAACCTAAACTTCTGAGGAGGATTTCAGGTTAGGGGCATGAAGGGGTGGAAGGCTTCGGGTAGGGGGGCGGTGAAGGTGAGGAGTTCTTTAGTGCGGGGGTGGGTGAAGCCTAATTGGCGGGCGTGCAATAAGAGGCGTTCGACTCGGGGGAGTTGGCGGGTGGGCTGGGCATAAATGGGATCGCCGAGGATGGGGGTGCCGAGGGATTTCATGTGCACTCTGATCTGGTGGGTGCGGCCGGTGTGGAGGTTACATTGCACGTAGGCCCAGGGGGATTTGCTGTGATCGATGCCTGGGCTTTCGCTTTGGCTTTGCGCGGAGCTGGTGAGGATTTTGTAATCGGTGATGGCTGTTTTCCCTTTGTCGGCTTCGAGCACTGCCATTTTTTGTCGATTGACGGGGTGGCGTCCGATTTGATTTTTGATGGTGCCTGCTGCTGGGGAGGGAATGCCTTGCACGACGCAGTGGTAGATTTTGGTGGTTTCGCGGTCGGCGAACTGGCGGCTGATTTCTTGATGGGCGACATCGTTTTTGGCGGCGACGAGACAACCGCTGGTATCTTTATCGAGGCGATGCACGATGCCGGGGCGTTGGATGCCTCCGATGCCGGAGAGTTCTCCGTGACAGTGATGCAAGAGGGCATTGACTAAGGTGCCATCGGCATTGCCGGCGGCTGGGTGCACGACCATGCCGTGAGCTTTATTGATCACGATGAAGTCGATGTCTTCAAAAATCACCTCTAGGGGGATATCTTGGGCTGCGACTTGTTCTAAGGGGATAGCTTCTGGGATTTCTACGGTGACCACTTGTGCTGTGGTGAGTTTAAGCTTGGGTTTGGCGCTGTTGCCATCGACGAGCACGTTGCCGTCTTTGATCAGTTGCTGTAATCGCGAGCGAGAGAGGTCGCGCACTTGCTCGGTGAGGAAGCGGTCTAGGCGTGTGCCTGCCCCGGATTCGGTCGAGATCACAAAGCGGTATTTGCCGGATTCTTCAAATGCAGTCATGGTATTTTGAATGATTGATATTTTGTCAGTAGGATGTTAGCGTTCATCGCATGCCCACGCAAGACCAGGCACCATTGATCAACGGTTGTCCAGAGTGTGGAGAGTCGATCGATGTTTCCGATCTCTCTCCTTACTCCAAAATTGTGTGCCCTCATTGCAAAAGTAGCATTCGGGTGCGCACGTCGCTAGGGCAATACCAGATTCAGCGATTGTTAGGGGAAGGTGGTATGAGCCAGGTCTTTTTGGCTAAAGATGTGACCTTGGGGCGTATGGTTGCGCTGAAGGTTTTGCATAAGGAGTTGAGTCGCGATGAAAAGCTGACGGCTTCTTTTGAGCGGGAGGCTAAGATCACGGCGTCGATCAATCACCCTAATGTGGTGAAGGTCTATACGGTGGGATCGGACTACGGCTATTTTTTCATTGCGATGGAGTTGGTGGATAACATGAGCTTAGAGGAGCTGATCACGAATCAGGACAAGGTTCCTCAGTTGCAGGTGGCGCAAATCGCTCACGATGTGACGAGTGGTTTGTATGCGGCGTTCAAAGCGGGCTTGATTCATCGGGATATCAAGCCGGGTAATATTCTACTGACCAATGATGGGCATGCCAAGTTGGTGGACTTTGGTTTGGCGGTGCAGACGGGGCATTTTGATGAGGACGAGGATGTGTGGGCAACGCCTTTCTATGTGCCTCCAGAAAAGCTGGATGGCCAGCCGGATGATTTCCGTGGAGACATCTACAGTCTCGGTGCGACTTTGTTCCATGCGGTCAGTGGCACCCCGCCTTATGCAGCTAACACGGCTTCGCTGGATGAGCTGAAAAAGATCAAGGCGAAGACGATTCGCTTGGTGGAATCGGCTCCTGATGCGCGCAAGCGGATGTGTCGATTGATTGACCGCATGATGGCGCGTTCCCCTAGCAGTAGGTATCAGGATTATAAGAGTTTGTTGGCTGAGATCGTTGAGGTGGAGAATAAGCTGGGTAGTCGTAGGCGATCGGCTACGGCGATCAGGGGCTTGGGTGATAGTCCAAAAACGGAAACAGGGCGTCCGGCATGGTTGATGCCAACGGTGATCGCTGGGGCTGGGGTGGTGCTGGCTGGGATTTTGCTGTTTGCTTTTAGTGGTGATACTGAGGAGGACTTGAACGAAACTTTGTTGTTGGGTGGAGAAGAGCGGGTTTTGGTGGCAGGTGAGCAGAACTCTGCCGCGCGCTATGTGGAGGCTCGTAATCTACTGGAAAAGGGGAAGTTGAAAAAAGCGCAGCAAGCTTTCCAATCAATTTTGAAAGCGGGTGATTTGAAAGAACCGACTCGAACTTGGACCAAATTCAGTTTGGGCTTGAGTTTGCTTTTGCAGGGTAATGAAAAACAGGCGAGAACGGTTTTTGCGGATTTGGCGACTGAAAAAGAAGATCAAGATAGCGAGGCTAAGGAGGAGGCTTTGAAGTTGATGGCTTTTTTCAAACAATGCGGCAGTTCCTTGAGCGAGGTATTGCCAGTGCCAAATGGTGCGCAAAAAACGTCCGAGCAAGCATTGCCATACGAAGGAGTAGCCAATTTAGCTTATGGCTTGAAAAATTGGAATCAGGGGCAATTCGCTTCCGCTCTGCGTTTTTTCAAGTTATTCAAAAGCACATCTTTTCCAGAGCCTTACACTTGGATCGAATCTTTCAAAGAGCAGGCGGATCTCTATTTGAATGACGGGAAAATGCTTTCATCCTTGCCTAATCCGCGCTTGCAGATGAGCGAGGAGAAGCTGGGGCAGGTCAAAGGTCAGTTACAGCAAGCTCTTGAAAAGTTGAAAACGGGAGGTGCGGCTCAATCTTTGCTGAAAGGTCGCATTGAGCGGAGCCAGTCTTTAGTAGTAGAGAAAAAACGCGTAATTGCCTTAAAAGATGCGCAGGAAAAAGAAAAGACATTGGCGAGCAGGCCAGTGGCAGTGCTTCCGTCTCCTCCAGCGATGACAACGGGCAAAGCTAGGGTGACCGATGATCCAGCATCTATGCCTCCTAAACTAGGAGATGCTGAGTCAATGGAACTCGACGCAACTAGCTTGAAGGAGTTGGAGAAATTGCGTTCGGTTGAGCAAGTGGCTAAAGCTTTGGGAGCTAACTTTGAGTTTCCACAAGCGATGTCGCGATTCGAACTGATTCAGTTGAAAACGCCTGTGGGAATGCAGTTGTTAGCAGATGACATGCAGATCACTAAGCAGGCGGAGGATTTCTTGCAGGCGGTGATTGGTAAGTTGGATGAGGGGAAATTCGAGGGGCAGGTGATTCGTAAGGAGGGTGCGGTTTTGGAGGCGAGAATAACGGCAGCAACGAGAGAGAGCTTGATCGTGGATATGGGTTTTGGAGGTAATGAGGTGCTGCTGGAGGAGTTTTCACCCGCTTGGATTTTGAGTGTGGCTCGTGAGTCGTTTGGGTCGGCTATCCTTAAAGATCCTGACTTGATCGCGCAAGCGGCTTGTTTTGCTTGGGCCACGGATGAGGCTGACACGGCTAGTAAGATCGTGGCAAAAGGGGAGGGTTACAGTGATGAGTTCAAAGCGCTGTGGGAAAGACTGGCGCAGCGTCCTGCGGAGGTGTCTGAAGATGATTGAATTGTCATCTTGAGCTAGGGCAAAAATAGGGCAATAGTCCTAGTATGTCTAAAGATGATGATATTCCGCCACCACCGAGTCCAGAAGAGATTTCGCGCAAGCTTTCTGAGTTCATGAAAGCGAGTTTTGGCGATGCAGTCTCATTCAGTACGATCACGGATGATATGCCTTTCCCTATGGACGAGATGGGAGAGGATGATGACGAGGAACCGCAAGAGGATCCTAGTGAGCGCTTCAAGAATATTTTTGAGTTCGATTATTTCCCTCGCGATATCAAGGCGCATTTGGATCGCTATGTGATTCGTCAGGAGGAAGCAAAAAAGGTTTTGTCGATCGCGGTGTGCGATCATTACAATCATGCTAAAAGTTTCAAGCGACTGGAGGAGGATCGCCCAGATAAAGCGAAGCAGATTGAGTTTCAAAAGCAGAATGTCATCATCGTTGGCCCTACGGGAGTGGGAAAAACTTACTTGGTCAAGCATATCGCGGAGCTGATCGGGGTGCCTTTTGTCAAAGCGGATGCGACGAAGTTCAGTGAGACGGGTTACGTCGGAGCCGATGTCGATGATTTGGTACGTGAGCTGGTGCGCAAGGCGGACGGCGATGTGGAGTTGGCGGAGTATGGCATCATATACATCGACGAGGTGGATAAGGTAGCCACTCAGGGCGAGATGATCGGGCGGGATGTCAGTGGGCGCGGGGTGCAGACGACTTTGTTGAAATTGATGGAAGAGACGGAGGTTTCTTTGCGCAATCCGAATGACATACAGTCACAAATGCAGGCGATGTTTGATCGCGGGGGTTCTGGTAAGGGAAATAAGAATACCATCAGTACTCGGCATATTTTATTCATCGTGAGCGGGGCCTTTTCTGGTTTGGAGAAGATCATGAAGCAGCGTCTGCGCCAAGGCACGATTGGTTTTGGTGCTAAAAAGGAAAATACTCACTTGGATGCCAATGCTTTTGGTGAGGTGGAGACTCAAGATTTCATTGAGTTTGGTTTTGAGGCTGAGTTCATCGGTCGTTTGCCGGTGCGGGTGGTGTGCGAGCATTTAGAAAAGGGAGATTTGCTGGAGATCATGAAAAGCTCTGAGGGCAGTCTGATCCGTCAGTATGAAAGGGAGTTCGAAGCCTATGGCATTAAAGCGAGCTTTGAAGAGGATGCTTTGCAGTTGATCGCTGAGCGTGCAGCTAAAGAGAAGACGGGCGCGCGTGGATTGATGACGGTGTGTGAGCGGATTCTACGTGATTTCAAGTTTGAGTTACCTGGCAGTTCCTTGACGGAGATCAACATAAATAGGGATTTGATCGATCATCCCGAACAAGCCCTGAGCCGATTCAAGGCTATGGATAAAGGGTTCTCTGGTTCGAAAATTGTGTCAGAATTGAATTCCTTTCGGCGTCAGTTCAGAGAGGCGCATGGTTTGGATTTGGCTTTTGAGCAAGATGCGATGCAGGCATTGGAAGAGTTGAGCGAGCAGCGCAACATGAGCGTGATGAAGTTATGCTCGGATTTGTTCCGAGATTTTCAATACGGCATGAAGCTGGTGCAAAATAATACTGGGCAGCAGGTGTTTAAGCTATCTCGTGAGGCGATTGAAGATCCTGATGGCTACTTGAGCACCTTGGTGGTGGATTCTTATCCTGAGCGTAAACAGGGGAAGGCTGAGGAGGTAGTGGCTGAAGATTTGCCAGCAGGTAATGATGGGGAAGAAGAATGAAAAATAGGTTGAAGTGAGGGGACGTTTTTTGCCATGCTGTGAGGCTCTAGGTTGAAATCTATGCAAAGGTATATAGTGGCATCTGTATTGATTGGCTGTGCGGCTCTCGCGGGAGTGGCGTTGCTTTACTATGCAGGTGTGTTTGATGTGTTGACGGTGAAGTTGGAGCAATTTTATGTGGCTGCTGAACTGTTTCCTGTTGAGTTGCATCAGCAAACGGCGCATCGCTGGTTGATATTGGAATGGGTATTACTTGTTGCCTCCGCTTTTGGGGTGGCTTGGTGTGTGGTGGATGTTCCCCAAGTAGGTCAGAAGATGTTGTTTTTCCTGAGTCTCATCATAGTGGTCAGCGGCTTGTCTTTCACTTTGGCATTGTATGGGGTGACATTTTCTCCGTTTTCCACGCTGAGTGCGGCGAGCGCCAGTCTGATGATCGGGTTGATCTATGCGGGTACGGAGCAGGGGATGCGTAAGCGTGTGTTGCAGAATGTGTTAGGTTCTCGAGTTTCGGCTAAGAGTTTTTCGGATCTGATCAATGCCAAAGAGATGATCTCTTTGCAGGGAGGATCGCATGAAGTGACGGTATTGACTTGTCGGCTTTTTAATCACGCGGAACTGAGTGCGAAGATGGAAGCGGCTGACTTAGTGGCTCTGACCAATCGCTTTTTGCACAATACGGCAGATTTTTTGATGTCACGTGGGGCTTACCTCGATGAATCTAGTCCGGATTGCGTGAGGGTGTTTTTTGGTTTGCTGGCTGGCGAAAAAAACCACGCGCATTTAGCCTGTCAAACAGCGATTGAACTCAAGCAGCGTCTGCTCAATTTGGATGTGGAATGTGAAAATAGGTGGTTTCAGAGACCTGAACATGGGGTGGCGATTGGTTCTGGTGAGATGACGGTGGGGGTCTATGGTTCGCCTCGGCATTATTATTTCAGTGGAGTGGGCTTGGTGACCGATTTCTCTAGGCGGGTGTGTGCGATGAATCGGATTTATGGTTCTGATGTATTGGTGGACGCGCGGACTTTTCAACTTACGAGTGATCAAATCGAAGTGCGGCCGATGGAGATGATCTACGATTCTGAGAGTAAAGTGATGACGGAGGTATATGAGCTGCTGTCCTTAGTAGAGGATTTCAGCGAGCAAGATCGAAGGTGTAGAGATTTGTTTTGGGAGGCGATGATCCACTACCGAGAAAAAGATTTTAGCCAAGCTTTGGAAAAATTTAGTCAGGTCAAGCAGAGCGAGGGGGAAGCTGACCCTGCACTGGATTTTTTCATCGACCTCACTCAAGAACGACTCACGCGCATGGAGCAGGAGTCGGGTGCTAGTGGGGATCACCAAATCAATCAAGGGCATGCTCGCCTATTGAACCGCCTCTAAAACTACCCAGTTCAAATCAGTGAAACCTTTAGAATACCCGGAGCCTGTAAAACATTTGATTTTGCAGTTAAAACAACTGCCAGGCATCGGTCCGAAAAGCGCTGAGAGGATCACGGTGTGGTTATTGCGGGATCGTGCAGAGAGTGTGATGCAATCTATCGCGCAATCTTTGATGCTGGCTGATCAAGAAGTCGGCGAGTGTGGAGTGTGTGGTTTTTTTGCTACGTCAACAGGCTGTGCGATCTGTGATCGAAGCGGCAGAGATAGCTCGGTGCTGTGTGTGGTGGAGCAAGCGACGGATATTTTGCCTTTGGAAAAAAGTGGCGCGTTTCAGGGTTATTATCATAGCCTGCGAGGTCGCATTTCTCCTTTGGAAAATGTGGGGCCTGCAGACATCAGGATAGATGCCTTGATGTCACGCTTGCGGCAGGGTGCGTTTGCTGAGGTGATCTTGGCTCTCAACTCTGATGTGGAGGGTGAAGCCACTGCCAATTATCTGATGGAGTTGATGGCGCCTCTTGGCATCCATGTGACTCGCTTAGCTCAGGGCTTGCCTGCCGGCGGCGGGCTGGAGTCAGCAGATGAGTTGACTCTGCTACGCGCCCTCGAAGGACGGCGTAGCATGTGAGTGTTTGCTTATTTGCTCTGTAGCTGGCGAGCGACTTCGGCTTCGAGTTGATCACCTCGTAAGTTGCTACCAACGATTTTGCCATTTTTGCCAATCAGGTAAGTCGCTGGGATCGATGAGATGCTGTATTTTTGAGCGATATCGTTTTTCCAGCCTTTGCCATCAAAGTACTGAGGCCAAGTCATGTTGTTTTCTTTGATGAAGCTTTTTAATGCGGCTTCGTCTTCGTCGAGAGAAATGCCAATGATCTCAAAGCCCTTGTCATGGTGTTTTTTGTAAGCGTCCAATACATTGGGTAGCTCTGCTACACAAGGTCCACACCAAGTGGCCCAGAAATCGATCAAGACGACTTTACCTTTCATGCTGGCAAGATCCACTTTTTTTCCATTGAGATCAGTGAAGGCGATTTCGAGAACGTCCCCACCTGCGGGAGCGCTGATTTGAGCGGCTAGTTGGTCTAGAAACTGACCGATTTGTTGGCTTTGCTGATGTTCTGCCAAGTCTGTTTTCACTTTGGTTACCAGTGTTTTAGCGCCTTCGCGGTCACCTGCAGCTGCCATCGAGAGAATCATGGGGCGCACGGTGCCGCCTAACAAATTATTCAAGTCAAGGTCTTTCAACTCGATGCCTTTAGTGAGCAGAGTGTATTTCTCCTGCAGCAAGGGCATCGCCTTTTCAGGTTTCTCGAGGTTGGCATAAGCCATGATCAACTGAGTGAGCCCTGCCATCCGGTCTTCTGATTTTGGATTGCCTTTGAGATAGGTTTCTAGCTTAGTCGCTTTGGCTTGTTCGCTGGCATCTAGGATTTCGCGGACAGAATCGGCTTGCAGTGCGGCACTCAAAGAGAGGAAGATGGCACCGGTGAGGGTGATAAGTTTGTTTGTTTTCATAAAATTAGGTCAAATATCCTAAAACGGTAAACAAGCAATTTGAAAAAGAAAGGTGAATATTAGGTCTATTGTGAGAAAGTAATGTTATTACCGTCATGGGTGCGCAAAAGCGGCGTCAAACCGCACGTGCTGCAAAGGTGATGGTTTCTTTTCTGTCCTTTGTGGCTGCTTTGCTCGTTGCATTCATTTTATGATTTACGCATTACATGGTATGTTAGGGGATGCCCGAGATTGGCAAGGATTGGGGATAGGAGTGCGAGCTGTTGACTTGTGGCGGCAGCTTGAGTTGGGGGCGGATCTTGAAGCTTGGGGGCGGAATTTTAATGAGCAGGTGGTGGGTGAGGGGCATGATTTGGTGGGCTATTCGATGGGGGGGCGTTTGGCTTTGCATGCGTTGCTCGATCGACCTAGGGCGTGGCGGTCGCTGGTGGTGCTTTCTACCCATCCAGGTTTGTCGGATTTGCGGCAGCGAGAGCTGCGTTTGAAAGAGGATCGTGCATGGGCGGTTTTGGCTCGATCTTTGCCATGGGCGGATTTTTTGCAAAAATGGAATGCTCAGGCAGTGTTGAAGTCGGTGGAGCCGTCGGCGGGTCAAATGGATTTACAGGATCGCAGAGAAAGGGTGGCGAGGGCTTTTGAGTGTTGGTCATTGGGGCGGCAAGAGGACTTGCGTGGAGCTTTAGCGGGCTGCTGCACGCCAGTTTTGTGGATCACGGGTGAGCTGGATGAGAAGTTCACTCAACTGGTGGCTGAGGTGGTCAGTGGTAATCATTTCTTTGAACATCAAGTGATTGCGGGTGCGGGGCATCGGTTATTATTTGAGAATAAAGATGTGCTGAAACGATTAAAAATAGTGATTGGGGATTTCCAAAAGCGATTTATGTGATTGAATAGCGGGTATGTGGTCCACGATTAAAAAATTTGAAGATATCTGTTTTGAAAAAACGGCTGATGGCATTGCCAAAATCACCATCAATCGGCCAGAAGTGCGCAATGCTTTCCGTCCCCAGACAGTGAAAGAGATGTTGGCGGCTTTTGATATGGCGCATGAAGACCCTGAGGTAGGGGTGATCATTTTGTGTGGAGAGGGGGAGAAGGCGTTTTGCTCGGGAGGGGATCAGAAGGTGCGCGGTGAGGGCGGGTATATCGATGGGTCGGGTGTGCCTCGCTTGAATGTGCTCGATTTGCAAAAGAAGATTCGTCAGGTGCCTAAGCCGGTGATTGCGATGGTGGCTGGCTTTGCGATAGGCGGGGGGCATGTCTTGCACATTGTTTGTGATTTGACGATTGCGGCGGATAATGCGCGTTTTGGTCAGACGGGGCCAAAGGTGGGTTCCTTCGACGGTGGCTTGGGAGCGAGTTACTTGGCACGTATCGTGGGCCAGAAAAAGGCGCGTGAGATTTGGTATTTGTGCCGTCAGTATGACGCGCAGGAGGCTTTGGACATGGGCTTGGTTAATACGGTGGTGCCATTGGCAGAGTTGGAGCAGGAAACGGTCAAGTGGTCGCGTGAGATCTTGCAACATTCGCCTTTGGCGTTGCGCTGTTTGAAATCGGCATTGAATGCGGACTGTGATGGGCAAATGGGTTTGCTGGATATGGCGGGCAATGCGACCTTGCTTTATTACATGACGGAGGAGGCGAAGGAGGGAAAGCAGGCTTTTTTGGAAAAACGGCAGCCTGATTTTTCTAAATTTCCGCGTTTGCCGTAGAGTGTGAAAATGAATATTTAGATGGATGCTTTGAAAACATGGGTGCTGGCGGCGCGGCCAAAAACTCTGCCGGCGGCAGTGGTGCCGGTGTGGGTGGGCAGTGCCTTGGTGTCGTTGGATCAGAGTGGGGCTTATCATTTTTCGGGGCGCTTGTTTTTTTATACCTTGTTGAGTTGTTTGTTGATTCAGATCGCGACTAATTTTTTCAATGACGCGATTGATTTCAGCAAGGGGGCGGATACGGATCGGCGTCTTGGCCCGAAGCGAGTAACGGCATCGGGCATGGTGACTCAGAAGGCGGTGATGATCGCAGGGGTGGTGACTTCGCTGTTGGCTGCGGTGGCGTCTTTGCCGCTGATCGCGGAGCGTGGTTGGCCGATTGTCTTGATTGGCTTGATCTCCTTGTTGCTGGCTTATGGTTATACTGGTGGACCTTTTCCTTTGGCTTACCTGGGTTTGGGGGAGTTGTTTGTGGTGGTGTTTTTTGGTTTGATTGCGGTGGGTGGTTCTTGGTTTGTGCAGACGGGCACGGCGCCAGGGCCGGAGGCTTTGCTGGCGGGTATGCAGATTGGTTTGTTATCTGCGGCTTTGATATCGATCAATAATTTGCGTGACATCGATGAGGATCGTATTTCGAATAAAAGAACTTTGGCGGTGCGGCGGGGCATTGGCTTTGCTAAACTGGAAATCGCGTTCTTTTGTTTGAGCCCGATGTTGATCGGGGTGGCTTGGTTGGCTCTGGGGCATGCACGGTTGTATGTGGTGCCTCTGGCGCTGTCTCCTTTGAGCCTGTATATCGCTTGGAAGGTTTTTCGCACTTCACCGAGTCCTGTGTATAACAAGTTTCTAGCCCTTGCTGCGATGCAGTTGTTGGTTTTTGCCATTTTGCTTACTATAGGTTTGATGCCCTGATGAGTTTTGACATCCAATATCATCGTTATGTTTTGAAAAGTGATCAGGGGCTCAACGCACTGAGCGAGAGAACGCAGATGGAAGGCTGTTTGATTCGGGTGGGAGTAGGCGTTGGCTGCATCCATCCGTGGGTGGAGTTGGGAGATGAGCCGTTGCAGCAACAGTTGCAGGCTTTGCGTCGAGATCAACCGTTGCGCTTGGGGCGTAGGGCTCTGCAGTGCGCGAGCGTGGACGGTGCAGCGCGCGAGAAGGGAGTGAGTTTGTTTGCCGGTCTGAGTATTCCTGAGAGTCATTTGACGGTGAACCCTGGTATGGATTTGGCAAAACAGCAGATGGGGCTTTTTTCTCGGATCAAGATAAAGGGGACGACGGACTTGCGGGCTACTCGGGAAAAAGCTCAGCGGTGCTTGCAACGTGCGGCGCCTGATAGTCTTTTGCGCTTGGACTTCAATGGCTGTTTGGATACTTCGGTGGCGATGAATCTGGCGGAGATGTTGGGTGATGATATTTGTAAACGAATTGAGTTTGTCGAGGATCCTGTGAAATATGAGCAGGAGGTTTGGCAAAGGTTGCGACGACAGACGGGTTTGGCATTGGCTGTGGATCGTGAATGTGAACAGGCAATTGAGATCAGCGGTGGCGCTGATTGCTTGGTGTTCAAGCCAGCGGTGGTGGATGCGCTAGCTTTGGCAGAGAGCTTGGCGAAATCTGGTGGTGGCGAGAAGTGGGTGGTGACCAGTTATATGGATCATGCGATGGGGCAGATGTTTGCTGCGTATCAGGCTGCGGTGTTGAAGGCGCGATTCCCTGAGCGGCTTGCGCAGTGCGGTCTGTTGACGCACGGTTTGTTCGAACGAGATGAGTTTTTTGAATCTGTGCAGCATGAGGGGCCTAAGCTTTTAGTTCCTGAAGGCACCGGTTTGGGCTTTGATGAGCAATTGAAAAATTTGCAGTGGGAGTCTTTGTGATGGGAGCATTAAATAGCTTGGATTTTTGGCAGAGTGCTTCGTCTTGTGTTTTGGCGAATCATCGTTCGGATTCGATGGTGCAAATGGCAAAGGGGGTGGAGCGCTGGTTGGAAAAACAGTCCGCTTATGATGGGTGTGTTTGGTTGGCGACTTCGGGTAGTAGCGGAAGAGCTCGTTTTGTGTGCTTGCCAAAGGTTGCTTTATTGGAATCGGCAAAATGGGTAAATGAACATTTGCAGGTGAGTAGTGAGGATCGCTGGTTGTGTGCTTTACCTAGTTTTCATGTGGGAGGGCTTGCCATTTATGCGAGAGCGGTTCAGTCGGCTTGTGAGTTGAGTATTTATGATGCTGAGTGGGATGCGAGCTTGTTTTGTCAATCACTGGAAGGGCAGAGCATCACTTTGACTTCGTTGGTGCCTACCCAAGTGCATGATCTGGTAGCAAGTGGTTTGAGCTGTCCGACGACGGTGCGAGCGGTGATTGTAGGAGGTGAAAAAATGGATGTGAGTCTGGGGCAAGCTGCCCGAGATCTGGGCTGGCCAGTTTTGCAAAGTTATGGGATGACGGAAGCGGGTTCGCAGATCGCTACGGAACCGCTGGATGCTTTGCAGCAGAACTTTAGTGGAGAGTGGTTGGATTTGTTGTCAGGGTGGCAAGTGAGAGTGGCTCAGCAGGGTGGTAGTTTGCAGATCAAGGGTGCGGCTTTGTGCCGAGGGTATTTGCAGCAGGTGCAGGGTGGTGAAATGTTTTTCTCTGAAGCTGGCGACGATGATAGTTGGTTCACGACGACGGATCGAGTGCTACTGAGTGAAGGCGGGAGGGAGCCATGTTTGAAGGTATTGGGGCGGAGCGATGATGTGGTCAAGGTTTTGGGAGAGCAGGTGTCGTTAGGTCACCTGAATCGAAATTTGCAAAAAATAGTCGAGAGAGAAAAGGACCTGCACGATGCTGTGATACTAGCTTTGCCAGACGAACGCAAGGGCAAGCGGCTGGTGGCGGCGGTGGTGGGGGAAGCCTCAGCTGTTGACCGGTTGATGTCGGAATACCACCAGCTAGTGGCTCCGTATGAGCGTATCGATGAGCTGCGCATCGTCGATGAATTACCACGTTCCGCTCTGGGGAAAGTTAGCCGGGCAGAGCTGCTGAAGCTGATGGGTCAAGAGTAGATTTTATTCGTTTCGATATATTGCGCGACGGGAGCGGTGAGCCATTCGGCTTTAGATTCTCCCGAGCGGATTTGCGTGGCGTTGGCTTCGTTCTCAAAAGGTAGGGTGATGTGACGCCAACCGGGGCGTTCTTCTACTTCTTCACCGTCACGAGTGGCTACGATGAATGTTAGTCTTTTTCTCAGCCTTTCAGGTTCCGCCCAAGTATGAATCTCCTTCCATTGATCGGTGCCAAGGATCCAATAGAGCTCGCATTGGGGGAATTGGCGAGAATAATAGAGGCTGGTTTGCCAAGTGAAACTGGGTGTGTTGCGGTCGATTTCGATGCGAGAGAGTTCGCCCCAATCAAGTGTTTTGGTCACT
Organism: Verrucomicrobiales bacterium; assembly: GCA_021648365.1. Lineage (GTDB taxonomy): Bacteria > Verrucomicrobiota > Verrucomicrobiia > Verrucomicrobiales > DEV007 > JAADHD01. The sequence continues at coordinate 16,139 of JAKISY010000054.1, read as the reverse complement.
AGATTGATCATGTCGCAGCGCTGTTGTGCGTTGGCCGCTGGCGCTTTGTTTTTTTGAGGTGATTGGCGGCAGGGGATGAACAAGATGCGATCGAGTTCTATTTGAAAATGTGCCAGCTTAGCGAGTGCTAAATGGCCTTTGTGAATGGGGTCAAACGTGCCACCAAAAAGTGCTATTTTTTCTTTCCTGATCATGATGAAATATGGGTAATAGATTAATAGACGTCGCGACGATAGCGTTTGTCTTGGCGCATTTGTTCAATGTATTCGGCGGCCTCTTGTTCGCTTTTGCCTCCGTGTTCGATAGCAATTTGATGCAGAGCTTGGTCGACATCGTTCGCCATACGTTCTGCGTCACCACAGACATAAAAGATAGCTCCTCGTTCGAGCCAGCTCCAGAGTTGAGCTCCTTCTTCGAGCATTCGGTGGTGCACGTAGATTTTATGATCTTGATCTCGTGAGAAAGCGGTGGTGATACGGTTCAAGGTGCCGTCGGCGAGGTAGCTCTCCCATTCTTCCTGATAAAAATAACAAGTTTCTTGATGGATCTCACCAAAGAATAGCCAGGCATCTCCTTTGGCTTGAGTGGCGTGACGTTCTTGCAAAAAGGCTCGGAACGGGGCGATGCCGGTGCCTGGACCGCACATAATGATGGGCGTATCGTCATCAGCAGCGGGTAGGCGAAAGCCTTTGCCTGGTGTGACAAAACAGGGGATGTCGGTGTTCTCATCGCAGCGCTCATTGAGGAAGGTGGAGCAGACGCCTTTGCGCTCTCTACCAAAACTGTTGTATATAACAGAGGCTATCGTGAGGTGAACTTGGTTGGGGACGGCTGCGAGGCTTGAAGAGATGGAGTAGAGTCGGATGTTGAGTTTTTTTAGCACACTGACGAACTCCTGTGCCTCCCATTTCAGCTCGGGGAACATGAGCAGGAAGTCGATGGTTTCGCGCCCCCACAAGTAGTCGGAGAGTTCTTTTTTCTTTTCTGGTGCCAGTAGGGCGGAGATCTCTGCGGCGGCATCGCCAGCTTTTTCCACCAATTTAGCCAGGAATTTCTTATCCACTAAAGTGATGACACATTGTTTGCTGAGCACCGTTCGCAAAACATCGGTGCTTTTATCGGGCGCGATCACGGATTCGTCGCCAGTCAGCCCGAGGGCTGCGATGATCTCGTCCACGATAGATGATTCATTGGTAGGTAAGACTGCCAATGAATCGCCCGGAGTGTAGCTGAGGCCAGAGTCTTGTAGGTCGATCTCCAGATGCCAGGTTTGCTTCTCTGCGGCACCTTCTGATAAGAAGCGCCGCCGAGGCAGGTGGGCGATGAGTGGATTTTTACGATTGAATGTAGGCTTGGACGTGCTTGGTGATTCTGCCATGATGTGGGGAGAATATAAGGATGTTGGACGATACGCAAGTCAAACAAGCTCGCAATATAAGTTAAATTGAAAAGAGGGTCGTCTGGTGGGCTTAGGGTGTTAGATTTTTTGCGGGGAGCGCAGGGGAGTAATATGTTGTTTGAAAATTAAAACGAGGGTTGGAAAGTGGTTCTCAATATTGATAGGCGGCGAGATTCCTGGAACGAGGAACAAAAGTGGGTGAAGGCAGCTGGAAGCGGGGTGGCGACGGCTAGTATTTGCAGCGTAAAGTGTTTCTAATATGAGAGTTATATGATATTTTTGTCAATAGTGTGTGTTATTTGTTTTGGTGGTGATTTGATGATTGTGCTCAGCTGAGGGTGGCAAAAATAGAACTCGTGAGTGAAACTATTTTAAAAAGGATAAATTAATTCTGGCATTCTAGGCGGAGGGTGTGTTAGACGTAAATAGTGCCGAGTGAAAAAAAAACACATTTTGTGTGCTTTTTTCTTTACAGATTGCTGAGAATATTAGAAAAGCACGTGCACTATTGTAAAACCAACCAAATCAAATTGAAGATGCTAAAGAACCACTCTTTTAACCGTAGCCACCTCGCGTGGATGATTTTTGGAATTCTGGCGATTGCCGTGATTGCCATGCCTGATATTTTTGCTCAAGATGGAGGCGCTGCCGCTGAGGGCGGTGACGCGGCTGCCCCGCAAGCAACCAAAACCTTGTGGGACAACATCATGGAGGGCGGATGGGCTATGTGGCCTCTGGGATTGCTTTCCGTGGGGTTCATCACCTTGACTGTATATAATGCAATGCAGTTGACCGCGAAAAAATTCGTTCCACCTGAATTGAAAGCTTCGGTTTTGGATAAAATGGCTGAAGTGCGAGTGCGCAGTGCCATCGAAGCTTCTGCAGATAGCGCTTCTTATCTAGGACGTATGCTGGCTACTTCGTTGCCTAATGTGGATGCTACAGATACAGAGGCTTTAGGAAAAGATAAGGTGGATGACGCGGTAGCGGATTTCACCGTGAGAGAGAATCCTTCTTACATGTCATGGATCGGGTATTTCTCCGTGATCGCACAGGCGGCACCGATGGTGGGACTGCTCGGCACGGTGTCTGGTATGATCAAAGCCTTTGCTACCTTGGGTGTCAGTGGCGGATCGGATCCGGGCAAGATGGCATCGGCGATTGGTGAAGCACTGATGACGACGGCTACGGGGCTGGTGGTCGCACTGCCTTGTTTGTTCGCTTTCTTCTTTTTCAAAAACAAGTTCAACTCACTGGTAGCAGAAGCTCACCAAACTGTAGATGACGCGATGGGCTTGGCGACGGCGACCGTTCTCGGTGACCAGCAGTTGGCTAAAGTTCCCGAAGGTATCGCTGAAGGGTAGGCTAGAAGTAACTGGGGCTGGAGGCAGATAACTGTCTTCGGCTTTTAATATAGATAATCTGTCACTTAGACGCGATCAACTAAACAAAGGAATATAGAATGGCATCAGCAAAACTCAGAAGAGCCATGAGTGGTGAAGGGGAAACCATGAACATGGATATGTCTCCGATGATCGACTTGGTGTTCCTGTTGTTGATTTTCTTCATGGTGAGCTCGCACATGATCATTGTCAAAATTGACAAAAATGTGAAACCGCCTACGGCTGATAGTGCTGCAGTGGCGAAAAACAAAGGAGGGCGGATCGTGGTGAATATCCATGAAGACGGCAAGTTCTATGGACCTGAAATCACCATGACTTTCCCCAATGCGGATGCGGTATCTGAATACGTCGATGCCGAACGTCAAAAAAATGATGAGATGCAGGTGAAAAGCCGATTGCATCTACGTGCTGATAAAAGGGTGCAGACTCGTTATATCAAGGAGATCGTCAAGGCTGCGGCAGACGCGCTGGTGGTGGATGTGATCTTTGCTACCTACGTGATAGAAAAAGATTGATGACCCCTTAGAACACCGCCTGAATACGAAGATGCAGAGCGGTTAAGATTTACTTATTTTAGAAAGAATAAACTCTCATGGCTGGAAATACAAAACTGCAGATACCTGAAGAAGAGGAACCGGGTTTGGACATGTCTTCGATGATTGATGTCAGCTTCCTGTTGCTGATTTACTTTTTGGTGACTCAGACACTAGATCCGAAGGAGACGGACTTGGGTATGACCTTGCCGACGACGGATAGTTCCTCCGCCTCGGAGGTGGAGATCGATCAGATGACGATCACGGTGAACGCTGCTGGTGCGATCATAGTGGATGACAAAACCATGGATGAGGATGTCAATAACAGAACCTTGCCGCTGTTAGATGAAAAGTTGAAGCAGTACAAGGACGCTGCTGATTTGACAGGTTCGCAACCTGTAGTGGTGGTAGCTGCGGATGACTCGGCTATAGGGCAGCGATTCATTGATGTGCTGAACGCTTTGTCTAAGGTGAAAATTCATAATGTCACCATTACGGGTTTTTCTGAGAAGAAAAAATGATCGTCGAGTTTTGTTGAATTTATGAAAACCAGGGTTCGCGGTGATAGCTTGGATACCCTCGGTAGCCAACAGCTGGCTGATTTGATTTCGGAGAGTATATCAGCCCGTATTCCTCTAATTTCACGATGGGGGTGCGTTCCTAAATCACGGTATGCTGTGCTATGTGCTTGGAAGAAGAGCGAAGAAATGGTAATTTCTATGAACGATCAGGAGTGAAGAGGAAATTTGAAGTGAGTGCCAAATGGTGCATCAAAAAGAGGAAGTGGTCCTTAAATATTTATCGTAAGAGCATGATGAGAAACATAAAGATGAAACAAGCTAGTATTTTTCAGGTATTGGCAAAAAGGTTCGCGGCTGGAGTCGCTATTTTATTGTTAACTGGCGGAGGCGCGAATCAGGCTTTGGCTCAGGATGGGGACGATTCCTTAGAGGGGCTTTACCTAGCGGCTGCAGAGAAGGCGCAAGCGGGTGATTTCAAGGGAGCTTTGCCTATTTTTGAGGAAGCGATCAAAATTTACGGCTCTGTGGGGATGGAAGACTTTGGAGCTGGTTTTGGTGGCGTTTATTTTGATTACGGTGCGACTTTGTTGCAGTTGTTCCGTTGGGAAGAAGCACGAGATGCTTTCAGGACTTGCGTAGAGTCCTATCCTAATCCTAAACCAGGTGAGAAAGCGCAATCGAAGGTACCTTCGGTCAATAAAAGGGAAAAGTTGGCACTTTTCCAATGGGGCTATTGCGAGCAAATGATGAAAAATCCTGCGGAAGCCTTGAAACTCTATCAACGCTACCTCGACTCCAAACCTGATCCGAAGGAGTTGGCTACGGTGCGCAATGTTTTTTCACTGCGCAGAGGTGGCGCTTTGGTCGGCGTGGGTCGAATTGATGAGGGCGAAGCTGAGCTGCGCAAATTATTTGAGAATCAAGCTAAGTGGAAGGTGGCTCCGCAGTTTTTGATGCAGGCTTTGTTGGAGTTGAGTTTGGGCTGGATCGATCAGTCTAGTAAATTGGGCAAAGATATCACTAACCGTAAGGCACATGATTTTTTGAACAAATATTCGAGTTTATTGACCGTTCAACCGTTTGATCAAGCGCGTTTTGGATTTGGGCAACGCTTGAAAAAATTGGGCTTTGAGTCGTCTCAAGCAGGTTTGCATACCTTGGCGCTGCGCTATTATTCGATGATTCCGACAGCGGACGATATTCTGGCAGATGTCAAAATGCGCGCATTGAGCTTGCCTCCAGGAAGCAGGGTGCCAGCGGTTTATGCTGCTACGATTAAGAAATACGAAGATGAGCTGAAGAAACCAGATCAATCGGACATGGAATTGATGCGCTTGGTCGCGGCGAGTTATGAAAAGCTAGGCAACCGTATCGCTAGTCGCGCGATCTACACCTACCTTGCGGAAAACTATCTCAAGAGCAAAGCTCGTCCGGAGATCCTGCATGAAGCGGCCCGTTTCTCTACCTTGATCGGAGACTATAGCAGTGCGCAGTATTACGGCGATCAGTTCATGAAGGAGTTTCCAGATCACCGTTTGGAAAACAACGTGGCGACGTTCATGTTGCAATCTCTTTTCACTGCTCGCGAATACGGTACGGTGATGGAAGTTTGCGAAAAAGTGCGCAAAAAGTATGAGCCAGGTGATCCGGCTCGTGAGTTGGCAGACCACCTTTATGGTGCTGCGTTGTACTTCCTGGGTAATCATGTGGAAGCACAGGAGCCTTTGGATTTGTTTGCTGACAAGTACCCTGACAGTGGTAATCGCGAAGCGGCTCTCTATTATCAGGCAAGTAACTATGTGATTACTGGAAATCTTCAGAAAGCGGCTGGTTTATTGGATGTCTATTTTCAGGAGTTTCCTCAATCTAAGTTTCTCGATTTGGCTTTGTTTGACCGAGCGACCTGTCATTTCAATCTAGAGGAGTATGATAAAAGCATTGCGGCGATTGATCGTTTGCGAGAGGAGCGCAAAGACTCGGTGGTGCTCGACCGCGCTTTGAACATGGGCGGTGACGCCTATGATGTGAAATCTGGCTTGGAAACTGAGGATGAAGCTAAGAAGCTCGAGTTGACGGAAAAAGCCTTGGAGTATTTTTCCGCTGCTATCGATGAAGGTAAAAAGCGCAATCGCAAAGAAAGCGTGGCAGAGGCCTTGGCGAGATCAGCTGATTTGAGTGTCCAGTTGGAAAGATGGGAAGATGGGGTGAAATATTACGACGCCTTTTTCCCGGATTATGAAGGTACTTACTGGGAACCTCAGATTTCGGTGTTCACGTTGGAGGCATTGGAGAAAGCGGGGCGTGCAGAAGACGGGCTGAAGCAGTTGGAGAAAATGATCAACTTCATGGGCAATCAAGAGCCACATGAGCAAGATATCGAGTTGCTTCGACAGGCGATCGGTTCGTATTCAGAAGCTTCGGTGCGCACTCGCGGACCGGAAAAAACGGCGGCTAACTTTGATGACTTCCCCGGGGTGAACAAAAAGAACCAAGCGCTTTTGACTTGGTTGAAAATCCAGAAGGTGATCGTGCTGCAAGGTATGCGTGGCAAAGTCAAAAAAGAAACTCCTGAATACGCGAAACTTGAGCAAGAGATTGCTGCGGTGTTTAAGGAGATGGAAGACTATGAGATGAGTAATTTGTCTGAGTTCGCCTTGCAACAGATTGGTATTTACCTTTCCAAACAAGAGGTCTCTGCGACTCGTTTCAGAGCGATCCCTTATTTCGAGGAATTGTTGGTGCGTCCTGATGCCGATAGTTTCAAGGCTCCTGCCGACTTTGAGATCGGTAGTATCGAAATGCGCAGCACTCAAGCAGATAAGCTGAGTTCGGCGCGTGAGCGTTTCTTGCGGGTGATCAACCAATACCAAGAGAAGTCCCTGATTCCAGAGTCTTATTTAAATTTGGGTAGATTAGCGATCAAAACACAAGATTGGGAAGAGGCTAAGGAGCGTTTTGGTAAGATCAATAAAAACAAGAAATGGTTGGATCGAATGGCTCGTGCGGAGTCTAACTTTTACTACGGTTTAGCACTCGAGAACTTGGGTAGAACGGATGATGCTATCAAGGTCTATAATGCTGTGATCGCGGTGTATGGATCTTACATTGATTGGTCGAGTCAGTCACTGGAACGTGGATTTAATCTTGCCTACAATATTGATGATCCTGACAAAAAGATCAAAGCCTACAAGTATCTGCGTAAACTTCTGTATATGTTCGCTCAGCAGAAGGAGGAGGATGCTCCTTCTGGCGCACTTGGACGTATTCGTCGCCGTCTGCCAGCGGTGCAAAATGAGTTAAGTTTGACTCCTGAACAGCTCACGCAAATTGATTTGGAATTAGGCATCGTGGACGAACCTGAAGTAAAGGGTAAAGCTGGAGCGAAATAATTGAAGCGGAGAAATAGAGCTGTTTAAATAATAAAAAAGTTATCATGATGAATGTTATAACAAGGCTGAAGACAAGAGGGGGATTCGTGAAGGCGAGTCTGATGATGCTGTCTGTGGGGATTTGTATGTTTACCCATAACCCGGCGCAGGCGGTTGCCACCAAGGTGACCTTACTGATGACGGACGGCAAACAGCAGAATGGCTTCATTCAGGACTCGAATGCTAAGCAGCTCTTATTTGCAGTCAATGCACAGGGTAAGGGGGATGCGATCAATCGGACTTCTGTGAAATCGATTCGTTTCCGTGAAGAGGCTAAGTTGATGGCTCGAGGACGTCAGGCTTTCAGACAGAGTGCGTATGAGGCGGCAGCTAAGATTTTTGGCAAGGTCGCGACCGACTACGCTGGGATAGCTGCGCTGAAAGATAACTTTGCTAGTGAAGCGAGTTTTTATCAAATGGAATGCCTACGACGTTTGGGTAAATACGAAGAACTAGCACCTATACTTGCAAGCAAAGCAGGTAAAACCATCGCAAGCACGCAAGACAAGTTATTTGGCGAGCAATTGAAATTGATGAAAATGTGGGCTGCGTATTCTGCTGGTAAGTGGGATATGGTGAAAGCTGGAATGAAATTCTATCAAGTGCCACAAGTGGGCGATGCGAAGATGTTGCCGGCTCCCGTGTTCAAAAAGATGGCGAAGCCGACGATGATTCAATTGTCATTCCTTCGTGGAAAGATGTATGAGCAAGAGAAAAAGTTGGGGCTTGCTTTGGAAGATTATTATCGTGCGTTCACGATCACTTATGGGAATCAGCCCACTTTGGCCAAACAGGCTATGTTGGCAGCGCTGGCGATTCAAGCAGCTGATCCTAAACTTAAAGATTTGCAGACCAATATCTGGCAGTTACAAGGTTTGGCTTATTATTTCAAAAATGGAGTCGGTGGGGGAGATATCCCTGCTGAATACGAGCAGTATGCGGTGTTACCAGATATGCCTGTAAGAAAGCCGGTGGAAGTGAAGAAGGAGGAGCAAGAGAAAAAAGAGAGCGAAGATGCTGCTAAAACGTCTAAAGCGGTAGCGGATAAAAAGGCTGCGGATGAGAAAAAAGCTCTTGATGGCAAAGGTGAGAAGAAGGTCGAGGAGAAAAAGGCTGAAGAGAAGAAGTGAGACGCAGTGCGCGGCTGATTTTTTCCTGGAAGATAAAATCGCATGAAAGTTTGAATGCGAAAAGGTGGTAGCGATTTAGGCTATTAGGCTCTTGTTTTTTATCGAGTAGTGTGAAAGACGATACAGTAGCTTAACTAAGTGCCATTGCCCTAAACTCCTAATAGGGGAGAAGTTTGAAGGGTGAAGTTCGAAGTTCGAAGTTTGAAAATCAAAGTCTGTTTTTTTTTGCTTTCCGTGGCTTAGGAGCCGCTCAAAAATAACTTCAGAGCACCAGACATGGAGAGAGGTTATCCTGATACCACTTTGAGCACCCGCAGAAATGCAATTCACCATGAAGCACATGAAGTTCATGAAGTATACTAAACTCAAAATACAAAGCCTTTATTCCTTCCCACTTCATGCCCTTCAATCCCTTCATGGTGAAAAATGGATTACCTATTTGCCTTCGGCGATCTCCACTGCCCTGCGGTAGCAGCTTGGCTCCAGCTCCTTTCAGTTGGCTGTTTTCTTGATTTTGGTATCACTTTTAGGTTTGTTCTCAAATTCGTCGCCCCCTGTTCTAGCCACCTTCTTCCATAGCGTGTCCGGTGTTCTGAACTTACCCAACTCCGCTTCGATTTTTGTCTGGCTTCTGCGTTGAAATTCGACTCATTTAGCCCGCTAAACTCTGTCGAAGTTCGCCTTGAATCCAAACAAAACTCTTTGCTGGGTTAAGCAATTTATTTCTTCGCAACTCCTTAAAGCTTTTTTCTTTATCTCTGCGTCTCTGCGTGAGAATCTCTTATTTCTTTTGAGAAACCTTTAGTTGCTGGTGATTTTCGGTGAATTTATTCGCTTGTGTTTTGGCTTTCCCCCTTTAAGTTGGCGCGCTTTTCATCCAAACCGCAGGTGTCCCGCAGGGTTTGGATTTTATGTCGGGACGATATCGGAAGGCTCATTAACACAACAAACCTAACTCAACCGTATTAAATATTATGGCTAAGATTGCCAGTAAAAATCCAGAATTGTCAGAATTGATCTCGAGTCATTTCCGCATGTATCGTGAGAACTCCATTATCATGGGTCGCGTTCTCGAAATAAAAAACCAGTTTGTCACCATCGACATTGGTTATAAGTCCGAAGGAGTCGTTCCGTTATCGGAGTTCGGCGACGAAGAATTTGAAGCAGGAGATGAAGTCGAAGTCCTGCTGGAGCGCCTCGAAGATGACGAGGGCATGGTCGTTCTCTCTAAAGAGAAAGCTGCTCACAAACAGAACTGGGACAAAATCGTCAAAGTTTACCACGACGGAGGCCTGGTCAAAGGCAAGGTCAAATCTGTGGTCAAAGGCGGCCTGATCGTCAATGTGGGAGTCGAGGCTTTCTTGCCTGGTTCTCAAATCGACATCATTCCTCCACGCGATCTCACGGAATACGTGGGCAATGTGTATGAATTTAAGATCGTCAAAGTGAACGATGATCGTAAGAACGTGGTGCTGAGTCGCCGTGAGGTGATCGAAGCCGAACGTGCAGAACAGCGTGCGGAGTTCCTCAAAACGGTCAAAACTGGCGACGAAGTCACTGGGCAGATCAAGAACATCACCGACTTCGGTGCTTTTGTGGATCTGCAGGGCATGGACGGATTGTTGCACATCACAGACATGAGCTGGGGTCGTATCAATCACCCAAGCGAAATGCTGGTGATAGGTCAGTCGGTGGACGTTCTAATCCTCGATGTGGATCGCGAAAAAGAGCGTGTGTCTTTGGGCATGAAGCAGCTTCAGTCGAATCCTTGGGAAAAGATCGAAGAGAAATTCCCAGTGGCAACGACGGTCAAAGGCAAGATCACCAAATTGCTTCCTTACGGAGCGTTTGTCGAAATCGAGCAGGGCGTCGAAGGTCTTATCCACGTTTCCGAGTTGTCTTGGACCAAACGCATCACTCGTCCGAGCGATGTTTTGGAACTCGATCAAATCGTCGAAGCTGTGGTGTTATCTATCAGTATCGACGAGCAGAAAATCTCTCTCGGTGTGCGTCAGTTGGAGCCAAATCCATGGGACGAAGTCGAAGCGCGTTACGCGATCGGCAGCACGATCAAAGGAGAGATCCGCAATCTTACTGCTTATGGTGCTTTTGTGGAACTGGAAGAAGGCATCGACGGCATGATTCACGTGTCCGACTTGAGCTGGACTCGCAAGATCAATCATCCGAGCGAAGTGCTGAAAAAAGGTCAAGAGATCGAAGCACAAGTGATCGATATCGACAAGACCAATCAACGCATCAGTTTGGGAATCAAGCAGCTTGATTCTGATCCATGGGAAGCGATCGATTCACGCTTCAAAGTGGGCGACTTGGTCAAAGGAACGGTTGCCAAAATCGCCAGCTTCGGTGCTTTTGTTCAACTTCAAGACGACATCGACGGATTGGTTCATATCTCTCAACTGAGCGAAGATCATGTCAGCAAGGTCAAAGACGTGCTGAACGTGGGCGACGAAGTCGAAGCTCGTGTGATCAAGGTGGACAAAGTCGAGCGCCGTATCGGTCTCTCGGTCAAAGCTGCTGAATACAGTGAAGAAGAGCTTAAGAAAGAAACCGCTGCTTTTGACGCCTTACGTCCGAGTGCAGATTTGGTTGGCTTGGAACAAGCTTTCAACTTGGCTACCGAGGACTGGAGTCCGAGTGGTGGTGATGTAGAAGAAGCTGCTGAAGGCACAAAGGAAAAATCTAAGGATTGATCCTATTCCATTTACCCTGCCTGCTCGTTTTCTGTTTCAGATAGCGAGCAGGAGAAAAGGGCTTGAATGAATTGACCTATCTCCCTTATGGGAGATATTTCATGTACTGCTATTGCTGTGCAGTTGGTCGCCATCATGGTGATTTGAATCTAATCTAAAATATTATGTCTGAAGAAAAAACGAATGTGGTTGCCTATTTGAAAACGCAATGTGGCTGGAGTGGTGGTGTGCGTGCTATATTGGCAAAATACAACCTGGAATATACCGAGAAGGATATCATCCAGAATCCTGCTTTCCGCTGGGAAATGGAACAAAAAAGCGGTCAACCGCTGTCGCCTTGTGTCGAGGTCGATGGAGTGATGCTTGCTGATGTCAGTGGTGAAGAAGTAGAGAGTTACCTGATCGAAAAAGGCTTGGTGAAACAAGACGCTAGGGAAGTGGATGTATCGATCAACTCTTCTTGCACCGATGCGCAACACGCACAGATGGAACGAGATGCTGCCGCTGGAGGCGGTATCAGCTTTACTTAAATTACAATAGCATGTCGTCTATCAATAAAGCAAATCCGTGGCTGGAGAACTTGGTCGCTTATGATCCTGGTAAGCCGATCGAAGAGACAGCTCGTGAGTTGGGTTTGAAACCTAGCGATATCATCAAGCTGGCATCCAATGAGAATCCGCTTGGGCCATCGCCAAAAGCCGTGGAGGCGATGAAAGTGGCGCTGGAAAAAGCTCATCTCTATCCCGATGGCGGGGGTTATGCCTTGCGCACGGCGATTGCTGATAAGTTTGATTTGCAGCGTGAGAACGTGATCCTGGGCAATGGATCGAATGAGATCATTGAGTTGGTAGGGCATGGGTTTCTTCAGCCCGGTGATGAGATCATCGCGGCTGAGCATGCTTTTGTTGTTTACAAATTGATGGCGACGTTGTTTGGCGCCAATACCATTGAGGTGCCAGATCCTGGGTTTGTGCATGACCTTGATGCGATGGCTGCAGCGATCACGCCGAAGACGCGTGAGCTGTTCATCGCTAATCCGAATAATCCTACGGGCACGCTGGTGGATGAGGATGCGATTGATCGTTTTATGGATAAGGTGCCAGAGCATGTGATCGTGATTTTTGACGAGGCGTATTACGAGTTTTTGAGTGAGGCTCCCGATACTTTGAAGTATGTGAGAGAAGGGCGTAACGTGATTGTGATGCGAACTTTTTCTAAGATTCAGGGTCTGGCGAGTTTGCGTATTGGTTATGGTTTGGGACCAGTGCATTTGTTGCAGGTGTTGCAAAAATGTCGTCAGCCTTTTAATGCTAATGCGATAGCGCAGGCGGGAGCCTTGGCGGGCTTGATGGACGTGGAGCATCAGCATAAGACCAAGGTGATGACGGATGAGGGGCGTGCTTATTTGCAGGAGAGCTTTGCTGAAATGGGTTTGGAGTATGTGCCGAGCCAGGCGAACTTTGTATTGGTGAAAGTGGGGGATGGAGATGCGGTGTTTCAGTCGATGTTGGAAAAAGGCGTGATCGTGCGGGCGATGCGGAGTTATAAATTACCTGAATGGATTCGGATCTCTGTGGGCACTATGCCGCAAAATCGACGTTGTATTGAGCTGTTGAAGGAAGTGCTGGCATCTGTGGAATCTTGATTGGGTGAAAGCTGCTCTGCGCGATATTTTTTCGGAGGAAGGGGAATTTAACCACTGATGGACACTGATAAGCACTGATTTGTGGTATGATTACAACAGGAGCTCCTTTCTAGAAGAGTGATCAGTGCTTGGAATGATTTTTTTTCGTGGAGGGTGATATGAATATTTTAGAGAAATCTAGTAGGGGGGAGGAGACGATCGTTGCGATTGCTACGCCTCTGGGGCAAGGGGCAATTTCTCTGATTCGTCTTAGTGGGATGGGGGCGTTTGAGGTTTTGGCTAAGACTTTTTTTCCGCTGGGAAAAAAAGGGCGAGCTTTGAGTGATCGTACTGCGGTATTGGGACTGTTGCGTGATGAAAAGGGGCAGCAGGTGGATGAGGTGCTGGTGACGGTGTTTGAGGGACCCCGTAGTTATACGGGTGAGGATGTTGCGGAGATCAGTTGCCATGGGGGGATTTTGGTGACCCAAAAGGTGCTCGAAGCTTTATTGGCTGCGGGAGCTCGCGCTGCTAATCCGGGAGAGTTTAGTCAAAGGGCGTTTCTGAATGGTAAGATGGATCTGACACAGGCGGAGGCGGTGATGGATTTGATTTCGGCACAAACGGATTTGGCTTTGCGGGCGGCAAGCGAGCAGCTTGCTGGTGTTTTGGGTGAGAGGTTGATGGAGCTGAGGGCAGAGTTGTTGTCCTTGGTGGCTCAAGTGGAGGCTTACATTGATTTTCCTGACGAGGATATCGATCCTGAAACGGGTGAGCTGATGTTGCAGCGTGTCGTGAAAAACCATCAAGTGGTGCAATCTTTGTTATCTACAGCCGATCAAGGCCGGATTCTGCGTGAGGGAGCGCGAGTGGTGATCTATGGTGCTCCGAATGTGGGCAAGTCGAGTTTATTGAATTGGTTGTTGGGTTTTGATCGGGCCATCGTCAGCGATGTGGCTGGGACCACGCGAGATACTTTGGAGGAGGTGATCAACTTACGCGGGATTCCTTTGCGCTTGGTGGATACGGCGGGGGTTCATCGCTCCCAGGATGCAATCGAACAGCAAGGGATTGAGCGCACCAGGCTGCAGGTGAAGAATGCTGATCTTATTTTGCGAGTCGTGGATGGCAGCGAAGCTAAGGGGGCGGAGGGACTGGTTGAGCAGCAGGAGGAGGGGCGGCATTTGTTGATTTTGAATAAATCGGATTTAGGTCAACACTCGGATTGGGATGATGATGACGGGATCAGGATTTCTTGCACGGAAAACCAAGGTATCGCTGCGCTAGAGGATGCTATTTTTGATTCTCTCGCGGCTGAAGGTGAAGGCTGGGGAGGTAGTTTGGTGGCGATCAATTCGCGTCACAAGGATTGTTTGAAACGGGCATCTGCTGATTTGTTAGCTGCGGAAAATGGGCTGAATCCTGCAGGTGGGGGGGCGATGCCGGAGATCACGGCAATGGAATTGCGCTCGGCTTTGGATCATGTCGGACAGATCGTGGGGCAGGTGGATGCGGAGGAGGTTTTGGGAGAGATTTTCTCTAGCTTTTGTATTGGGAAATAATTGAGCGCTATGGAGCCGTTTAAAAATCTATTCAGTCTTAGGGTGATTGAGTTGATGGGGGATCACTTGCTTGGTGCTTGGGCTAAGTTTCCACGCGCTGGATTTGTTGCTGCGGCGAGTGATCGATTGCAGGATTTAGAGTTGAAGCAGAGATCGGAGCAGATCATGCAGGCGATGATCACTTTTTTGCCAGATGACTTTGCTCAGGCTGGACCCATCTTGATGCAGTCTTTGGCGCCAGAGGATTATGTCAGGAAAAAGCAGGAGGATCTCTGTGACGAGGGCATCACTGGTTGGGCAATCATGCCGATGACGACCTATGTGGGCTTGCGCGGGGTGGAGCATTTTGACTTGGCTATGGAGCTGATGGCAGAAATGACCAAGCGTTTCACTTCTGAGTTTGGGATTCGTCATCTCATCCTAGCTGAACCAGAACGAAGTTTACAGGTATTTGAAAAGTGGGTCAAAGACCCTAATGAGCATGTGCGGCGACTGGTATCTGAAGGCACACGACCGCGCTTGCCGTGGGCGATGCAGTTGAAAGGTTTCATCGCGGACCCCAAGCCAGTTTTGCCTTTACTCGAAGCTCTCAAGGATGATGACTCGGAGTATGTGAGGAGGTCGGTTGCTAATCACCTCAACGATATCGCTAAGGATCATCCAGACCTAGTGACGGTGGTCGCGGAGCGTTGGTTGGCAGGGGAGGTTTCACTGGAGCGTCGACGTTTAGTGAAACACGCTTGCCGAACTTTGATCAAAAATGGGCATCAGCCAACGCTTAAGGTGTTGGGGTATCGTCGTCCTAAAATAGCGGAGGCTGAGGTGAACATCAAAACGCCGGTGGTGACATTAGGTGGATATCTGGAGTTTGAGTTTGAGCTGACTTCGACGATCAAAAAAGAGCAGCCTCTGATCATTGATTATGCGGTTCATCATCAGAAGGCGAATGGCACATTGACCGCCAAGGTTTTCAAATGGAAAACTTTAATCCTCGCTGGGGAGTCAAGTTTACCAATCAGTAAGCGTCACTCGATGCGGGAAGTTTCTACTCGCAGGTACTATGCAGGGGAGCATCGTCTTGAAATCTTGATCAATGGTCAATCGGTGGCTTTGGGTGATTTCCAGTTAGAGATTTTGTGAGTTTTTTTACGAAGCTTGACGCAATAAAGGCATTGGTCAGCGGCGGGTGGGGTGGTTTGAGTTCGGCGAAAGCGCTCGGTGTCCAAATTTGTCAGAAATGAAGAAGCTGAATGGTTGGAGGTTTCGGTTAAGTGGCTAATTGTCAACAAGTTGTGGTAATTGTCAATATATGCTGACTGACCCCTTTCCCTTGTGGTAATTGTCAATATATGCTGACTGACCCCTTTCCCGTTCCAATCAGCTTATGTTCATTGAGTTGCAAGATTTGCTGACTGACCCCGTTTACCCGTTTACAGCTAAAAAGGAGAAGGTTCTGATCCTGTTCTGGAGGGCTTATCTTTAGTAGGGAAATACTCGTAAATCCAATATTCTACAAAAAAATAAGGAGTGTAAATTGCTCTTAGTGGCTGAGGGGCATCGACATCAATGTAAGGTGAGGGTGAATAAAATACATATTTCTTCTTCAAAATAGGTACAAAGGTCAGATACAAAAGCAGTATACCTACAAATGCATACATAATTTTGTGTGACCGCTTTTCGGAACTCATCACTTATACGCGCTGTTACCAGGAAAGGTCCAAGTCTGTGATGACAAGCTCTGATTTCGTATTCTACGCGCCCTGTTCTTCGTTGAATTCACTTGAGCTTGTAATTGACGGATGGTTGCCTGCGTTATATTAAACCCCTG
>JAKISY010000053.1 GCA_021648365.1 Verrucomicrobiales bacterium | reverse complement strand
TCTGTTTGTGAGCTGACGAGGGTGCTTGTCAGCGTGCTCTCTTGTGCTCGAGCCGTTGAGGGCAATAATCCCGCGCAGAGAAGCAGGCTAAGCACTGTGGTCCTTTTTGGAATAGGTAACGCAATAAACATGCACTTAAAGAAGAAGCAAAATAGCTTTCGACAAGTGAAGCTTTGAGGATTTCGATAAGTGGATAAAATTTATCCACTTGAGGGATGTGTAGTGTTCAGTTGCGGAGAAGGCAGCCGGAGCGGCCGCCCCCCCTTCAGTGAAAATGCAGGGGAAGGCAGCTGCCTAGCTCACGCTTCGATTTTGCTGCGAATCTGAGTGGCAACTGCACTGAAGGCGGCGCTGACAGTGTTGCGCTCGGGTGGCAACAGGGCGATGGGTTGTCCTTGGTCGCCGCACTCTCGAGTTTCGATGTTGATCGGAATCTGACCGAGCAGTGGCACACCGAGACGGTCGGCTTCTTTTTTGCCGCCGTCTTGACCAAAGATGTAATAACGTTCTCCGTCGCTTGGGCAGTCGAACCAGCTCATGTTTTCGATCATGCCGAGGATAGGCACGTTGACTTTGGCAAACATGGCGGTGCCTTTGCGGGCATCGATCAGCGCCACTTCCTGTGGGGTGGTGACGATGATGGCTCCGTCGAGAGCGACGGTTTGCACGATGGTGAGCTGGATGTCGCCGGTGCCAGGAGGCAGGTCGAGGATGAGGTAGTCGAGTTCGCCCCATTCTACTTGGCGGAGAAATTGTTGGGTGTATTTGGTTGCCAGTGGTCCACGAACGATGACGGGTGAGTCGTCTTGCAGTAGGAAGCCCATGGAGATGATTTTGAGCCCGTGAGCTTCGATTGGGATGATGCGGTTGTCGGCGGTTGCCATCGGTTGTTCGTTTGATCCGAACATGGTAGGCATGCTAGGTCCGTAGAGATCGCAGTCGCAGAGGCCTACTTTGGCACCACTTTTGTGTAGCGCGATGGCGAGGTTGGAGGCGACGGTGGATTTACCTACTCCGCCTTTGCCACTGGCGACAGCGATGACGTGTTTGATGCCAGGGATGCCTTGTTTGTCCACTTGTCCGCCTGCTGCACCTGCGCCAGCGGCAGCTGCATTTTGCGGTGGGTCTTGAATGTCGAGGTCGACATCGACTTGACCGATGCCGTCGATAGTGTCGAGGACTTCGCGGCAGGCTTTATAGATATCAGCGGGAATTTTTGGGTCGCGGGTAGCGACGGAAATTTTGACGCTTACGTCTTCGCCGTTGACGGAGATCTCTTTCACTAAGCCAAATGAGACGATGTCGCGGCTGAATCCTGGGTAGTTCACCTGACTGAGTTTTTCTTTAATGCTTTCTTCTGTGATCATGGCTTGT
This sequence comes from Verrucomicrobiales bacterium, assembly GCA_021648365.1. Classification (GTDB taxonomy): domain Bacteria; phylum Verrucomicrobiota; class Verrucomicrobiia; order Verrucomicrobiales; family DEV007; genus JAADHD01. The sequence continues at coordinate 31,673 of JAKISY010000053.1, read as the reverse complement.
GAAGTTTGTTCTGTAATTTAGAGATTTGCATGCGCAGGCGGCATCAATAGAGAGAACCGCGACTGCACACCAATAGGCACGAATAAGAAATTGGCTATAAAAAAATGCGTAGATGGCGATTTGCTGATGGCGGTGAGTCTGGGCTTATAGTGCTTTTGTTTTCAAGTAGGCTACAAGACATGAAATATTTCAACCACTGATCGGCACTGATGAGCACTGATATGTATTGTTTTTACGACTTAATTTTTCTTTTTTTATTAGTGTTAATTTGAGAAATTTGACTCCGTCTATCTACGCTGCGTTCCGGTTGTGGTTTGATTTTTCAATTTAAAAAATGTCGTGGAGTGTGGTTCTCAATAAGACTTACGTAAGTGGGAGGGCAGGATACCGAGGGCGTCGCGGTATTTGGCGATGGTGCGACGGGCTATTTTGATGCCTTGCTCTTGCAGGGCGGTGACTAATTTTTCATCGCTGAGTGGTTTTTTAGGATCTTCGTTTTCGACGATTTCAGCCAGCGCTTGTTTGACGCTGGTATTGCTGAGGGATGCTCCGGATGCGGTTTCATAACCAGAGGTGAAAAAATACTTCATTTCAAACAGTCCGTGGGGGGTGTCCATGTATTTGCCAGAGACGGTGCGACTGACGGTGGTTTCGTGGACGCCGACGGCTTCGGCGACTTGAGCCATGTTCATGGGCTTGAGAAAGGCGGGGCCGAGATCAAAAAAGTCTTGTTGGCGTTTGACAATTTCTGTAGCGATTTTCTCGATGGTTTGCTGTCGTTGACGGATACTGCGGATCAAAAACTTACCGCTACGAATTTTGTCGCGAATATAGGCGCGGGCTTTTTTGTCATGCCTAGATTGTGCCATGATTTCTTTGTAAGCAGAGCTGATGCGCAGTTGTGGAATCTGGTCATTGTTGAGGATCACGCTGTAGCTGCCGTGATCTTTCACCACACGCACATCGGCGGTGACGTAGGTATTGGTATCGGGAGCAAAGCGGCTGCCGGGTTTGGGGTCGAGCGTGGCGATGAAGTTGGCGCTGCGATTGACATTGTCTGGGGTGACTTTGAGTTTTCGTGCGATGGCGGGAAAACGTTTGCGCGCGAGGTCGTCCAAATGCTGATCGACGATGCGGTATTCAAGACTGTTCTCTTTGCCAAGTCGGCGCAGCTGGATCAGCAGGCAGTCACGGAGACTTTCTGCACCGACTCCTACGGGGTCAAAACCTTGGATCAGGTGTAGCGCTTGTTCGAGGTCGGGTAGGGGGATTCCGAGTTGGAAGCATAGGTCTTCTAGGCTGCTTTGCAGGAAGCCGTTGTTATCGATGCTACCTATCAGCACCTCGCCAACTTTACGGATTTGTGGCGAGGGATCGGCAAGCCCGAGTTGATCCATCAAATGCTGTTGAAGGGTCTTTTTTTCGTAGAGGGAGTCGAGTAGGTATTGGTGTTTTTCTTGCGCATCGTCGCGTCGTGGCGAGGTGATGCGACTCTCGGCTAGATACTCTCGCCAGTCGTCATCGAGTTGGGAAATCTCGGCAAATTCTTCGTCAAAACCGTCGTCGTTGTCTTCCGGCGGTGGTTGTTCTTCAAGTGAAATTTCTGCAGTTTCGTCCTCCAGAGTAGGGTTGGTCTCCAGCTCTTGCTGGATCATACTACGCAGTTCCATGGTGGGAGCTTGCAGCAGTTGCAGACTTTGCTGCATCTGCGGTGCGATCGTTTGCGTTTGTTGCAACGATTGCGATTGGGATGGCTCAAATCGCTGTTCTGGCATGGCTTGGAACTAGCTTGCGATGCGATGAATCTATGCGCAAGCAGTATTCAGACCAAATTAGAGAGAAAATGAAATAAGGGTTTTATGATGAGGGAAAATTGTGATTGCAAAAATTGATGCTGGTTGGACTTTGTCTTGAGCGATTTTTTAAAATGAAAATATCAAATAGGATGATGAAGGTGATGGCTGGATTTTGTTGGGTCTTGGGATTTGCTTCGGTGGGTTCTTTTTCGCTGCAAGCAGCGTCGATGAATTTGGTGGGAGTGGATGCCAAGTTGGTCAGCGAGGCTAAAACTATTGTGCCAGGTCAGACTTTTACGGTGGCGTTGTCGTTGAAGCATAAAGATGAATATCACACTTATTGGAAAAATCCGGGAACGGTTGGAGTGGCGACGATGTTGAACTGGGATCTGCCAGAGGGTTTCACGGCGGGGGAAGTTCAGTGGCAGGTGCCGGAGCGGGTTACGATGGTGATCTACAATACTCACGGTTATGCGAAGGACACTTGGTTATTGGTGGATATAACAGCACCTAAAAAATTGCCAGCGGGTAGTTATACCTTCAAGGCGCGGGCAGCATGGATGACTTGCGCGGAGAAAAATTGTTGTAATGTGGCGTTTCAGGATTTGCAGTTAAAGTTGCAAGCAGGGGATAAGAAGGAATGGAATGATGAGGTGCGTAGTGAAATCACGGCGGCGCGTGAAAAATTGCCTAAAGCTATTAAGGGCTGGGAGGTCACCGCTTCTAGGTCGGGCGCTAAAATTACCTTGCGGGTGAAAAGTGAAAAGGGTTTGCCTGTGGATTTAGATGACGCTTTGTATTTTTATTCGGCCTTATCGTATGTGGATACTACGGTGCCGCAAAAAGTGTCGATCAAGGATGGTGAGTTGAGCGTGGTTTTTCAGATCAATGAGTTGTCGTTGGAAAAAAAAATCGAAACGGTGGAGGGTTTGTTGTATAACCCCAATGCTTGGCCAGGATCGCCGGGGCAAAAGTATATGCCTTTGGAAGTATCGTTGCAGTGATTTATTCGCCAATACACCACAGACCTTTCCATGTACGGATGAAAAGGTTGCCGTTGGATACGGCGATGGAAGAATTGGTTTTTTCGTTGATTTGATTGTGGGCGATTTGTTGGTAAGCTGTGGGCTTAGCTTTGAAAATCACGCTTTCACCAGCTTGACTGAGTGTGTAGATGTGATCGCCAGAGAGCAACAGTGATCCCCAGGTTCTTGCTTTGCCAGGGAGTTTTTGTTGCCATTGGAGCTCGCCGTTTTGCAGATTGGTGCAGTAGAGTTTGCCATCGCCGTCTTGTGAATAGATATGCCCATCTTTGATCACTCCTGTGCCGATGCCACCGTGATCGCGCACTTTGAGCCATTGACGTTGGCTTTGAGTGACGTCGCCTTTGCCCTCGGTTTTAACAGCGACGGTGTTTCCGTAATAGCCACCCATCGCCACCAAGGTGCCTTGAGAAAAAATGGGTGAGGTGTAAATCAGGGGGTTCAAGCCGTCGCAAGTCCAGAGTTCTTCACCTGTTTTGGGAGCGAAGGCTTTGACTTGCGTGGGGAAAGCCATGACCAACTGATCTCCTGACTTGGTAGAGATGAGGATGGGGGTGCTCCAAGATCCGATCACACCGCCCTTGTCGCGACCTTTGAATCCGTCGGTTCGCTTGATGGGTTGCCACTGCGGTTCTTGGTATTGCCAGAGGGTTTCGCCCGTTTTTTTGTTGAGGGCAGTGAGTTGCCCATTAGTTTTATCGGGGCCGTGATAAAAAATGCAGAGGTCACCATAGATCAACGGCGAGGCGGCATTGCCCCAGATGTGAGTGAGGGGGCCAAAGTCACGTTGCCAAAGTTGTTTACCGTCGAGGTCGTAACAATAGAGCCCAGCGGAACCGTAGGAGACGATGACTCGTTCGCCATCGGTGGTGGGCGATGCGGAACAGTAGGGGTTGGCTTTGTGGGTTTTTTCCTTTTGGCTGTAAGTGGTGCCTTTTTTCCATAACAAGCTGCCGTCTTTTTTATCAAAGCATAGCAGCCCACGAAAATTTTCTTCCTCTATAGCTTGGCTGACAAAAATGCGATCCTTCCAAATGACGGGGGTGGAGTTGCCACGATCCGGTAGATCGATGCGCCAAGACACGTTTTTTTGCTGACCCCAGGTGGTGGGTAGCTGGTTTTCTTGGCTGTGCCCTGATCCTGCGAGGTCGCCACGCCAAGTTGGCCAGTTCTCTGCAGACAGGTTGAGGTTTGCCATCAGTATGAGTCCGATGGCAGTCGGCAGGATGCAATGCAGGCGGGGATAGGAAAAGCTCATAGGGGAAGAATAATTCGACTCCACGCAGAAAACAAGGACTGCTTATTTTTTACTGACTGCTTTATGGTTGATTCTAGTAGGGAGATGATGTTCGCTGAAGCATGGATTTATCAGATATGCGCTTGAGTTACACCAAGGAGGAATTGCGAAGATCTGCCTTGAAGGACGACGCTTGGGATCAGTTCACGTTTTGGTTTGATCAAGCTTGTGCCGCGGAGGTGCATGAACCGAATGCGTTCAGCTTGGCGACGGTGGATGAACAAGGGCAGCCGTCGTTACGTACGGTGTTACTGAAATATTTCGACCAGAACGGCTTGGTGTTTTTTACTAATTACGAAAGTAATAAGGCGATGGAAATAGCGGAGAATCCTAAGGTGAGCCTATTGTTCCCTTGGTTGACTTTGCAACGTCAGGTGATTGTGAAAGGCTGTGCGGTTAAGGTATCAGCAACGGAATCACTGAAGTATTTTCTCAAACGCCCGAAAGACAGTCAGTTGGGAGCTTGGATATCGCGACAGAGTTCGGTGATTTCATCTCGTCAGGTGTTGGAGAGTAAATTGGTCGAGATAAAAAATCGATTCAGCAAGGGCGACATTTCGTTGCCGCCGTTTTGGGGAGGTTTCAGGATAGAGCCACAGTCCTTTGAATTTTGGCAAGGCGGTGAGAGCCGGATTCATGATCGTTTTCTTTATACCAAGGATGAGGAAGGGGTTTGGCAGATTGAGCGCCTTTCTCCGTGAGCTTTGATCTTACTGCACGCGCTCCAGTAACTGGCGGATCATATCGATGTTCACGCCAGCGGGTTTGTTATCTACCATCCATTGCAGGTCTGCAATGGCTCCATCGCGGTTGTCGGCTTGGAAGCGGATGCGACTGCGTTCGAAACGCTCCGGAGCGCGTTTGGGTTCGATGGCGAGTAGTAAATCAAGGTAGGGCAGGGCTTTGGTCGGATCATCGCCATTGATTTCAACATTGATCAGGTTGTTGAGCATACGCAGTGCGATGCTGCGATTGGAGGAAGGCACGAGTGATCGAGGGTCGAGAGCTTGGCCTGTAGTGCCACGCACCAGATCGGCGGCTTCGGCCTGGCTGATGGCTTTGCCGGCTTCGAAGGTGTCGAACATCTGTAGTTCGCTCGGCTTAGGACGGTAGCCTACGACAAAGTGTCCGGGCAGGGGGATGCCATAAACGTGTGGGATGTCGAGCATTCTGGCGAGTTCGATGTAAATGACGGAAAGTGTGATGGGGATGCCTTCGCGGTCGTCGAGCACTTCGTTGAGGAAGCTGTTGGAGCGGTGATAGTATTCACCTCGGCTGCCATGAAATCCGCTTTCTTGAAAGAGAAATTTTCCCAAACGTTCGACTTTCTCACGCTCGGAAAACTCTTCAGATAGGGTTTGTTGCGCTGCAGCTGCTAAGCGTTTGAATTCTAGCAGGTAGCCTTCGACGTCGAGTTCTCGATGTTCGAGTTTGGCGATCAAGAGTCCTAGTTCGAGCAGGTTGATTTGAGGCTCTTCTTGTTTGAGGATTTTCAGAATGCGTTGTTGGATATCGCTGGCGTGTATCATTTGGCTTAGGCGTCTGAGTTCAAGAGCGCGGGTTTCTAGTTCGGCGGCTTTTTCGCTGAGCAGTTTTTTACTAGGCAGCACATGAGTGGCTAAAGCGGCAATCGTTTTGCGTGGGTCGCCGCCCTGTTTGGAGTAGGCATTGATCTGTTGGGATAGTTGCTGCATCAATTTTTTAGAGATCGGTTTCTCTTCCAGATCTGCTCCGAGTAAAAAGGATTTGAAGTGGGCGACGGGTTTGCGGAAGCGGCAGAGGCCGACTTTTCCTTGGCGCAAACGATCATCGTTGACTTCGATCACCAGTTGACCGTTGACGTAGCAGGAGATTTTGTCTGCGCTGATGCGAGCGCGTAAGTGATTCCATGCTCCTGGGTGGTAGGCATCGCTATCCACCTGTTTGAGGATTTTCCATGAATAGATATCAGGGCCTTCGAAGCGAGTGAGTCGAAGTTGACCATTGCTGGGGTAAAATCCGTAATGCACTTCGTCGCCATCTGAGGCAAAAGCTAGCCCTGCAGCTCCGCCTTCGTCATCGAGTTTGACTTTCACTGCCACATCGTAGGGAGTTTTGGGGACGGGTAGTTCCGATAGGCACAAGGTGCGTCCTCCGAAACCGCTGCCATAAGCGTCGATAGTGATCACGCCAGCATGTTGTTTCCAGTCGCCGCCTAGGATGGGGCGCCACTGGTTGGGATCGAGTTTGCCAATGGTCAGCCAACTTTTCATTGGCACGGGGTTGGGCTTTTCGATCATCGATTGCAGAATGTTGACCGGAGTGGCAAACCCTAGATTGGGAGTGACGAGGGATTTGATGGTGACGATGCCGAGCACTTTGCCCTCTAGGTCGATGATGGGACCTCCACTGTTTCCCATTTCGATGGGGATGGCGACTTGGATCATGGGGAAGTCAGGCACCCCACCTTCAATCGTAAAGTCATCCTCTAGTTTGCGAATCGCTGAGATGACGCCATTGACCACGCTGAACTGTAAACCTCTTGGATTGCCAAAGGCGACGATAGATTGTCCTTGTTTGATGGAGTCGGAATCACCCATGCGCAGTGGCTGAAGCTTTTTTTTGCTATTGATTTTGATGATGGCGATGTCGGCGCGGCGATCCCAAGCGTGTACCGCTACGACATCGTAACTGCTACCGTCGTGTAGCTCGACCTGGATGGGGCGTCCGTCTCCGATGACGTGCAGGTTGGTGGCGATCAGTCCGTCGGCGGAGATAATGAAGCCGGTGCCGGTGCCTCTCACTTTTCCATCTCTGCCAGAGTGGGTGATGGTTACTAATGAAGGTAGGGATCTCTCTGTGAGCTTCTCGATACTTCCGTCAGTGCCGACAAAGTCATTGGATTGGATAACAGCTGGGGTGGTAGGAGTGGCTTTGAATGGATCCGAGGAGTCAGAGGGGGCTTGAGCATAAACCGCCGTGAAGTTTGTGTTTAGTAAGCAGAGGGCAAGTATTCGGAGGATGGTAGCGTAGCGGTTCATTGAGGCTGGAAGGTTCCCTAAAGTTTAGAGCGAAATGAAGGGGATTGAAAGCTAGATCTGGAAATAGCAAATACGGCTGGCGGCGAAAGGTTGGCAGCCTGAGTGTGCGGCGGTCAAATTCGAATAGTCTCTACGGTAGGCTGTAGAGTTGCGGCGTTTGAATTATAGCTAGTTGGATCAGTTAGCTATGATCCATTCCATTTCTCGAACCGAGTTTCGATATGAAGATGATTTCAGCCTAGAACGGTTAAAGTTCCGAGGGCTATCATTTTCGGTTACCAATTCTATCTCCCAGGTAGTACGTAGAAGCGGTGTTTGACCAAAAGGTCATTCAAAGCCTGTGCGTCATCTGATTGGATGGCAATTTGGATTTGAAGCACGGTTTCAGAAGGTGGGACTCTTTCTGGAAATCGAACTGCTCCATTTTTACTAATAACAATAGGAGCGATGCTGGCAATGCGGTTGGCATTGGCGCTCGCACTGACATTACTTTTCAAATAAAGTCCTGAGGTTGCTACTGATAGAAGAACCAAGAAAAAGAAGGCAGTTTTGATGATACTCATTATTTTTTATAACTGATTTTTTCCGGTTCCGAAAACCAAAACTTGCAAGCCGAGCTAAGTCAGGTGTTTCGGAAAATGTGTCATTACATTGTGTTCATTTGTCGAACTTATCTTTTTTTGATGCGAAGGGTCAAGATTATTCTGAAAAAAATCAAAAAACTTTTATTTTGTCAAATAAAAGGCTTTTTATGGTAGAATGGTGTCACAGGTCGAGCTGTGTGAACAAGGGTAGTTGAGGAATGGTATCTAGCTGCTTATAAAGGGCGTTTCTGGCTACGATGAATCAAAAAACATGACAGACGGGTATTCATCTGAAAAATTTATCACTTACGTGCGTGAAAATCACGCAAGTTTGCGTGGCTTTGTGAGAAGTCTGGGGGTGACGCCTATGTGGGTGGATGATGTGGCTCAAGAGGCTTTTGTGATCGCCTACCAGCGGATGGCGGATTTTGATGAAACTCGCGATTTTGGTGCGTGGGTGAGAGGCATCGCTCGCAACCTGGTGATCAATGAGCGGCGTAAAGATGCCCGCAGGAAGCGGATTTTGTCTGATAATCTGACGGAAGTGTTGGTAGCTTCGTCTTCTTTGCCTGAGAATGAAGTCGAAGAGAAGGGTGATCGGGCGCAGGCGAAGGTCTTGGCGTTGAGGGAATGTTTGGAATTGGTGCCTGAGAAAAGCAGGGCTTTGGTCACGGCGCGGTATGAGAATGAAAAAACGGCTCCAGATATTGCCAAGCAGTTGAATATGTCGGCTGCGGCGGTGAGGAAGAGTTTGGAACGGGTGCGCAAAGCTCTGCGCAAATGCATGCAGCAACGAATAGGGGAGGTGAGTGCGGGATGAAACAGCAGCAAGATAGATTTGAAGTTTTGTTGGCTCAGCTGCTCGATGCTGAGGCGGACGCGGGTGCTCGCGATGAATTGGCGAGCTTGTGCGCGGGTGATGCTGATCGCTGCGCGAAGGTGAGAGAGCAACTGAGATTTGCGCAATGGCTGCGCCAGGCTTGCGGCGGGGATCAGCCGTCCTTTGCACAAGCGGTGGAAACTCGGATTGAACTTGCGGCAGACGAATTAGATGAGCTCACCGCAGAGCTGTTGTTTGGAGAGGGGAAGAGTCTCTCGCCTCAAGATGAGCAGGATTTTTCTAAAAATGAGCTGGGCGTGCAGCGTTTGCGTGAAGAATTGCAATTCGATGAATGGCTGAGTCAGGCTGCTTGTAAGGACAAATCGGAAGAGGCTTTTGTGCAATCCTTGTCCACTCGGATGTGGGCAGAGGAGGAGGAGGATCACTTTGTGACAGATTTGGCGGCTAAAATTATCGCTTTTGATGATCAGCCAGTAGCTACTACTAATAGAATCCTATCTATATCGTTAGCAGATCGAGATGGAACTGAGAAAACGAATGGGGTGAAGCGCTCAGCGAGATGGAACTGGGTGAAACCGACTTTGGCGGCAGCCGCGGCGGTGATGTTAGCTGGAGTTCTGTTGTGGAATTTATTGCCGGCGGGCGAAGTGGGGACTGTGGTGGCGCAAAGTGGCGAGGTGATCTGGGACGAGATTTCAGGAAAGGCTCCTGCTGTGAACGGTGGGATGAGCAAAGGTGTCTATCGTTTGCAAAGCGGGACGGTGTATTTGCGTTTTGCTGAAGGGGTTGAAATGGCAGTCGAAGGGCCGGCGGAGTTTGAAATCAAGAGCAAGCGCGAAGTTCAGGTAGGGTCGGGTTTGGTGGTGACGAGAGCGCTCACTAATGAACGTTCGGATTTCAGGATCGCTGCCAAAGGGATCAATTTGTTGGTAGATGGAGCGACGATGGGACTGGACATGAGGGATGTGGATGGACCTGAGTTGGCGGTTTTGAGTGGAAAGACAGAGTTGGAGTTGACTGCTGCGAAGCATTTACAGTCTGGCGAGCTAGGGCTTGGTAAAAAACGGAACTTGTATCACTTTGAAGCTGTGCGTGCGGATTTTGCACGTGATAAGTGGGTGGATATCCCTTTTAATTCGCGACCTTTTTCCAAAGCCTGGGAGTTGATGGCTGGGGTGGCAGCCAATACCGGAACGGTGGAGGTGGCGGTGCCTGGGCGTATGAATAAGAGTTTGGCGGAGGGCAGTCGAGTGAGAGTGACGATGGAGCGAGATCAGTTTGAGCTGAATGAGGGCGAAGCCTTGGAGGTGGATACGCTTTCCCGAGGAAGGTTTGTTTCGATGAATAACAAGAAAGCTGGCGAGATGTTATCTGAGAAAGGTAAATTGCGGTCTTATCTGTTGGAGTTTAAGCCAGGTAAAGATGGCAAGTTGGAATCCACCCTCGAAGCTTCGATGACGTTTGATCACCCTGTGGTGGGCGTGATATTTTCTGAAGATCGCTTGGTCAACTCGGAGCAATTGCTGGGCGGTGCTCGCGAGCAAGTGGTTGGTTCGATGGGGCAGGGGCAATTATTGTTGAGCGACGATGGGCGCACCGTCAATTTGTTGCTCAGCAGTGTGGAGGGGCGTCCTGTTTCCGGGACGGTGAGAGTTTTGGTTGCATTGAATTGAGGTTTTGGGTCGGTGGCTGAGGGGCGGCGTTTTTTGTGATCATTCTTTACGAATAGAGCTGCAAATAGATTACGCCTTGCACCGCGATGACGGCTCCGATGAGCGTTTTGAGAGGAGGGCGTTCGCCGTCGAGGTACCAGGTCATGGGGATCAATACGATTGGAGCGGTAGAGACCACGGATAAGACCAAGGCACTTTCCATCGAGTGCAAAGCCCATTGGAAGCAGCTGACGCCTATCACCGGTCCGAACAAAGCGGATCCCAGCAACCACAAGGGAAGTTGGCGACGGTCGATGCGCGAGGGTTGATCGAGAAGGTTCTGAGGCGGATGACTAGGGCGTCGAATGGCAAATAAAATGGCGACCACCACGAAGCCTGCCAGCACTCGTTGGAAAGCTTCGCTGATTCCATTGATGTTCAGTCCTGCCAGTTCTTCGGCGATTTGAGAGCGACGACTGATGACGGCACCGCAGCCCTGACCAAAACCCGCGATGATGCCAGCGATGATACCGGGGGCAAAGCGTCCACGGCGGTGGGTGTTGCGACCGGTTTTTGTAGGGTTGATTGATAGCCCTACTCCAAAGAGGATGACCGCCACCGCGAGCCATTGGTGGGAAAGTAGACCATTGCCTAGCCACAAAAATTCGACGGCGGCGGCAAAAATGGGAGCGAGGCAGAGATTCATCAAAATGGTCAGACGGGTGCCGATGCGCTCGAAGGCGTAGAACAAAGCAATATCTCCGAGTCCAAAGCCCACCGCACCGCTGAGAAAAAGCCAGCCAAATGTGTTGAGGTGGAGCGAGTCGCGCCAGAACAACAGCACCAGCAGCCCAAGAACACTGGTAGCGATCAGCAGTCGCCAGAAGTTGGCCCGCAGGCTGCCCATCTTCATAGCGATGCGTTGGCCGCAAATGGCGGACAGGGCAAAAAGGATGGTGGTGAGAACTGCGGCGGTCATGCAAATTACAGTGGCAATCTGTTCTCTTTTGCGTCAAGTTGCATCAGCCAAAAGAAAACAGAGTCCACCTATGCAGTTTACGGAAAAAGAAGCGGAATCCAAGCCCTCAAGTGAGGGTGCGGAAATTGATGAGCCTCAAGTCTGGAGGAATGGGCGATTGATGGTAGCGAGCGAAGCTCGTGTTTCGCCTTTTGATCACGGGATCTTGGTAGGAGACGGTGTTTTTGAAACGCTCAACGCTTACAACGGAGAGCCCTTTGCGGCGGCGCGTCATTTTGTGAGAATGAAATATTCCGCCAGCAAATTAGGTCTTCATCTGCCCGATGAGCAAGAGCTGCTCGAAGCGATGCGAGCAGTGATGAAGGCGAATGGCTTTGATGATCGCGCTAGAATCCGGGTGACGATCACCGGCGGTATTTCCCCACTGGGTTCGGATCGTGGCACGGCGGAGCATACGATGCTGGTCGCTGCCTCGGCAGTTCCTAGTTATAAAGAGGTGGGTAGAGTCATCACCGTGCCGTTCACACGCAATGAGAACAGCGCTTTGGTCGGGGTGAAGTCGATATCGTATGGCGAGAATGTGATCGCCTTGACGATGGCTAAAAAACAGGGTGCTGATGAGGCGATCTTTGCTAACAATGCGGGTATGTTATGCGAAGGCACGGGGTCGAATATTTTTGTAGTCATCGACGGACAATTGATCACGCCAACGCTCGCTAGTGGATGCCTCGCAGGAGTGACTCGTTCGGTGGTGCTGGATGTGTGTGGCGAGTTGGGTATTGCAGTGTTGCAAAAAGACTTGCCTTTGGCGGATTTGAAAAAAGCAGAAGAAGCGTTTTTGTCGGGGAGCCTGCGCGAGGTGCAGGGTATCGTGAGTGTGGACGGAGTGGACTTGCCTTTGGCACCGGGACCGGTCACCAGTAAAATCAGGCAGGGCTTCAGGGATTTTGTGGCACGTCATGCAGACCCTTGTGCCGAGGGATTTTGTTTTGATTGAAGCGCCTCAACGCTAAGGCTGCAGTTGAGGGTGGGGGAAGCTCTAGTGAAGAGTCCCGTCGAGACGGCTGGAGAGAAAGCGGTGTCAGGCCACTCTCTCTCCAAAGGCGGGTGGTGCTTTGGAGTGCTGCGGCTCGACGCAGCTTTTTGGCTGAGAGCGGAGTAAGCCCTTAAATTTTGGGGCGACTTGAGTAGTTATAAATTTCTGCGGAGCTTAGCTCGAACTGTCCTCCAGATCGCTCATGCGGATGGTTTGTCCGCCTTGGTCGATGGATTGGATGGCGGCGATCGCCATGCGGGTGGCTTCCATGCCGTGCCAGCCGTTGACGGGGGAATCGCCTCCGCGGGCAAACGCGGCGATGTCTTGAACTAGTTGGCGGTCGGCGCCGAAGTGGGAGGTTTCGAAGGCTTCTGCTTTGCAGTGAATGACTTGATGGCTTTTTTCACCGTAGTCAGTGATCACATCGATCTCTCCTTTGAGTCGAGTCAGAATGATGCGTCCTTGGGTGCCGACCAGCTCGAGCGTTTCTTCGTCCTCGGCTTGCGGTCCGTAGATGCTGTAGAAAATCGAGGCGACGATGCCGTTGTCGTATTGATAATGGATCGAGGCGTGATCGAGGATGTCGGCGCCTTTTTTATAAACACAGTTATCCTTGCGTTGGGAAGCATCGGCGTTAGCGGAGATGGCGTCATCGACAGCTCCACGGTGTTGGTCCTGGGTATCGGGGCGAGCTTGTTCTGCGCGGTAGGCGCAGCTTTGGTCATCGCACTCGGAGCAGAATCCTGGGGCATCGTCGCGTTGTTTGAACACATTGCGACCACCAAAGGCGTTGGTCTGTAGGCAGCGGGTATCTCCGGCGAACCAGTTGAAGACATCGGTGTAGTGCGAGCCTTTGTCGTTGAGCGCCCCACCACTGAGGGCACGGGTGCGGTGCCAGGTTTGGAAATAAAAGCTGTAGGGCAGCACCGCGCGGATCAGCATCATTTTGAGATCGCCGATGACTCCGCTTTTGATGAGAGCGTGCAGATCGGTCCAGGGTTTTTCATAACGTCGGGTGAAGCCCATGATGATGGGGTTGTTGGCTTTGGCCTCGGCTTCGCGGATAGCGACGGCGTCTTCAATGGTGTGCGCGATGGGTTTGTCGAGATAGACTTTTTTGCCGGACAGGATCGCGGGTATGGCGGATTCGAGGTGGGAGGCGGTGGCGGTGGTGATGACGATGAGATCCACTTGCGGGTCGTCGATCAGGTCTATCGGATCACTGTAAAAGGTGGGGGTGAAGGGAGGGTTGTCCGCAGCATTGGCGGCTTGATTGAGGTCGCCGAGGGCGACGGCCATGCGTTTTTCTGTGCGGTTGCAGAGTGCGGTGATGGTGATGTTGAGTTCGCTGGTTTGTGCCGCGATTTGGCGACCGATGCAAGTGATGCCACGGTTGCCGGTGCCGATGATGCCGATGCGGATAGGGTGGGTGTTCATGGTGTTGGTGTTCATGGTGTGGAGGAAGTGGGACGTAATGGCATTGCGTGGGTCTGGGGTGGTTTTGGGGGAACACGGATTGCCAATCCATGCTACGTGTTGCTGTTAGCTGAGTGGCGCTTAGGAATAATGTTATGGTTGTGTTGGGGGCGGGCGGCCAGATCGACCTTTTGACAAATCACAAATTGGTTTCTTTTTGTTCTCGGAAGTATAGGAGGAAGAGGATTAGGCCGATGAGGGAGATGGTTCCGAGGGAATACCAGAAGGGTTGGAACTCGGCGAGAACGAAGCGTTTACCTGAGGCAAAATTTTTGGCGAGTAATAAGTTGAGCAGGACGGCGAGTAGCGGGCCGATGCCATACCAGATGAAATTAAAAATAGATTGAGCGGAGTTTGCCACGTCTTTGGCGGCGATTTTGTTGATGTAGATGAAACAGGTACTGGTGAAAAAGGCATAACAAACACCGTGGATGCCTAGACCAATGATGATGATCCACATAGGGATGCCGATGGTGCCAAAAAGGAAAAAACGGAAGGCATAAGCTGTGATTCCGATGCTTAGGATGACTTTGAAACCCAGCTTGGGCAGTAATCTGCCGAGGACGAGATACATGAGGATTTCAAAAATTTGACCGAGCGCCATGGCAGGCAAGAGGTAAGCATCACTCAGTCCTGCTTCGCCTAGGAATTTTGCGCATTGCATGAAATAAAGGTGGTTCATCGGGCTGATGATGAGGGTGACGGCGAGTAAAATAGCGATGGAGGGGACTTTGAGCAAAGCAAAAGCGTCGGCGATGGCTGGTCGTTTGGATTTGGACTCGAAGGGGGGAGCTTTGGGCAAAAAGAAGAATGCCCAGAGGCCGTAAAAGAAGGCGATGATGCCAGACCACATCACGGATTTTTTCATTTCGGCAGCGATCATGGGGACGTCGTCACCTTTGAAAAAGGGGGGCAGCCAACTCGGCTCTACGTTGGTTTTGAGCACGAGAAAAGAAAAGGTCCAACCGCATAGCACCCAGCCGATGGCCGTCCACATGCGCACTCCAGGGAACTGCCGGTCGGGGTTGTCGAGATTGCGCATCGCGAGGGCGTTGCAAATGGCGGCGGCGGGCATGAACATCAGGGTGAAGGAGACGGAAAGTAGCAGCCAGGCGATGAAGGTGGACTGGGGGTAAATGGCTATTTTTAATAACCCGCCGATCATCATCAGTAGGCCGAGCACTCGTTGCGCGGGAAAGCGGCGGTCGGCGAATTGCACGATCAAGGGAGAGCACAGTGCGCCGATCGATGCGGCAAAGCCGACGATCATGCCCATCTGGCCTTCGGAGAATCCGAGACCACCTTGGGTGATGGGATCGGCGGTGAGGAATTTTCCGGCAATGGGTAACCAGAGGCCGTAGATGCCGAACTGGAAAAACATCATGGCGCTGAGTTTGATGTAGGTGCGATTCATTTTGGTAAGGGGGTGGTAGGTTGGTTAGGAAAGAGGTTTCACCATGAGCCGAAGCGTAGCGTAGACAGCCGGAGGCAACGAATTGAAGGGAATGAAGAGTCTTTTATGGTGGTATGAGTTAGGAGGGGGAAGATGAGGCTCACGCAGAGGCGCAGAGACGCGGAGAAGAAAAGATAGAAGAGGGTAACCACGGAAAAGCACTGAAAAACACGGAAGAGAAAGAGGTGAGTTGGCATGGATGAACAGGATGGATGGGATAAGAAGTTAGAAGTTAGAGTCAAGAGTAGCTATTGATGGTTGTTGAAGTTATTTTCTGATGAAAATGGGGGAGGACCAGGCCCATTGTTCGTTTTTTTGGCGGACTCGGGTGTAGTAGAAGTCTCCGTCTTGGCTGTCGTCTTCGAATGGGCAGTGCCAGTTGAGTTCTTGCGGCAGAGGGGCGCGGTGGATGCGCAGGGCGGGGGACTCGATGCCGTTGGTGAGGTCGGAGCGTGCGCCTTCGATTAAGGTGGAGAGCTGCCATTGCCAAGTTTTGCCGTTGATCACGGCATAGACGATGGTTTCGGGTGTGGCTTCGATTTCGATGCACATGCCTTGCATGCTGGGACTGAAGTTATTGGCATTGCCTTCGCTCACGGCAGTGAATTGAACGGCGGTGTCGGAGCGATGGTTGACGTGGGCGCTGTGGCAGGATTGGTTTTCTCCGTCGGCTTCCAAAGGGGAGACCACTTGTTGTCCGCGGAAGCGGGGTTCGACTTGGAGGATTTTGCCCTCTCGGATACCAAATTCAACTTCCCAGTTCTGAGTCTGTTTGCGTGGTCCCCAACCGAGTTCGAGATGCAGCTTGGTGCGCAGGCTTTGTTTGGGGTTGATAGCTTTTGGGATTTCAAAATCACACTGGGAAAAGCGTTTTAACAAGCGGTTGTTTTTGATGATGTCCACATAGTCGATGGCAGCGCCGGCGGCGACATCGACCGTGAGTTGGTGGTTGGTGGAGGATGGGATGATCGATCCCATCGCTTGTCCGTCGATGGAGAATTTCAGATCAATACGGTCACCGGTCATCGCCCAGGTGCGACGCTGATACATGGCGTCCCAGATGCCGTCGCGGCTGAGATCGTTTGCCCACACACCGGTCAGACCATGACCATAACTTCCGGGGTGTCCGCTATGGTGATCGGTGCCTCCGGTGAAACCGAAAATGTTGCCTTGAGCGAGTCCGTATTGAATCGTGCTTTCCCAATCGGAGGGACCCATGACATGCAGGAAGGGCAGGGGATTTTCGCTGCTTTCCGAACAGCCGTGCATGGATAACATCTCGGCGACGGGGGCGAACTCGGGATCGAAGGTTTTCCAGTCGATGCCTCGGGTGCCGGTTTTGTAAGCAACGTGATGAGGTTGGGCGAGGGAGTCGTGTCCTTGTTCTCTCAGGACTCGCAACTGTTGGTTGAGATCGGCGAGATCTTGTGGGTAAAGAATGTCGCCTTGCAGATCTTTGTAGAGCACATTGCGGTCACCGGTGGCGCAGAAGTGAACTTCAAAAGCTGGGTAAATGATAAAACTTCCTTCTTCGTCCGTTTGCCGCAGCGTTTCCATCATCGCCTGCCAGCCCTCTTTCAGCTTGGCGAAACCTTCTTGGTGGAAGTCGATGATGTGTTGCACTCGCTCATTGGGTTCGGGCATGTCCGGCCAATGGGCATGCCCAGTGATCGAGACAAAATCGAGACGTTCGCGTGCATTGGCAAGAGCGTCATCTAGTGAGCCGAGACCATAGGAAATATTACAGTGATTATGGATATCACCGTAGTAAGGTTTGAATTCTGAGTAGGTGGACATGGGGAAATAGTGAAATTTTCTTCAGAGAAAGAAAGTAACCGCAGATTAAGCAGATGGGCGCAGATGAAGAGTTGTTTGTATTAGAGGAAAATATAATTAGGCGGTTTTTTTGAATCGCAATCTAATGGAAATTTGCGGAAATCTGCGTAATCTGCGGTTAAATATATTTATTGTTTAGTGCGAGCTCAGATGATGCCGTGTTGGCCTGGCATGGCGACTTTCCATTTGGGCAGTTCCATGTCCCAGCTGAGTTTGGTGGGAACCAGGCGCTGAGGGTTTTTGATCATTTCATCCCAAGTGATTTCTTTGCCGCTGTAGGCGGAGTCTCGTGCCATGATTGCCATCAGGGTGGATTTGGCGAGGTAGTCGCCGTTGTTGATGTAGCCCCCCGAGCGCAAAGCAGCATACATGGCATCGTGTTCGAGTTGGTGGCCTTGTTGTCCACTGGCCTTGCGTTTTCTGCGGGGGCCGCTTTTATCAATCGACGCCCAGGCTTTGTCGCCGGTGATGGTGAAGTCGACTTTGCCATTGCCGATGCAGCGTCCTTTACTGCCGTTGACCACCATTTCGAAAGTGCGGTCACAGCCGAGTTGTTGACGGGTCGAGGCATACAGCTCCAAGCCGCTGGGAAATTTGTAAAAAGCGGCAAAATGGTCAAAGACGTGACCGTGTTTTTCTCCGATGCGAGTCTGCCGTCCGCCAGTGGCAAGACAGCTTGTTGGGTATTCGCCAGCGATCCACGCCATGCGGTCGATTTCGTGGATGAACAATTCCACCATGCCGTCACCGGATAGCCAGGTGAAATACTGCCAGTTGGCGATTTGGTATTCGAGATCGGTCATGCCCTCTTTGCGTTCACGCACTTTGACTGGTCCGGCGTAGCGCATCATGCGCATTGAATGGATGTCTCCTATGTCACCACCATGCAGACGTTTGACCATCTCTTGCGGTTGTTTTTCATAACGTCCTTGTAGTCCCGCGACCAAGAACAAACCTTTGGCTTCGGCTTTTTTTGTGGATTCTAAAATGCTCAGTGCACCAGCTACGTCCGTAGCTCCTGGTTTTTCGGCAAAAACATGTTTGCCTGCGTCGATGGCAGCGGCGATGAAGGCGGGACGGAAGGCAGGGGGAGTGGCTAGGATGATGATGTCCACATCGCTGGCTAGCATTTTTTGATAAGCATCGAGTCCCAGGTATTGACGGTCTTTGTTGACTTTGACTCGCTCGCCGATTTCTGCTTTTTGTAGGGTTTGCAAACTGTTTTGTAATTGGTGCTCGAAGACGTCCGCCATCGCTACGAGTTCCACTTTGTCATCGGCGAGCAGTGCCTGGCGAGCGGCTCCCGATCCTCGTCCACCACAACCGATGAGTCCGAGTTTTAGGGTTTTGTTGTCGGCGGCGTGTCCGGTGGTAGTGGATTTGGCAAAACTGGTGATAGCCACTGCTCCTGCTAGGGCAGATGATTTTTTAATGAAGTTGCGGCGAGTGGTTGGCTGGATTTGATGCATGGTATTCAGTGGTTAATCTCCCTTTATACATTAGATGTATAAGGTGAATAACGGCAATGTATAGAGAATGTCAATAAAAAGTGTTGATAAATCTTAAAATATCAGTGTGAAGGCGCTAGAGAATTTCATTTTTGCTCGCTATAATGCTTGGATAAATGACTATACATAATGTATAGTGGGGTTTTACGAAGCCTATCTATTTTCACCATGTCGATGACCCAAGTAGCCAAGTTAGCGGGAGTTTCTCAAGCCACTGTATCACGAGTGGTAGCGGGTTCTGACAAAGTCTCTGAAGATACTCGTATCAAGGTGGAGGCGGCGATGAAGGACTTGGGTTTTGTGCCTAAAGCCCCGCAAAAGCGCAAACGGCGTAGCAGGAAAGCAGTGGTGAGTTCGGCGGTGAAATTGATCGCGGTGTTAGTGACGGAACATTCGCTGGAGCGGCATTCGGGTTTTGTGTTGAAGATGTTTCGCGGCGCGCGTGAGGCGGCGCAGCGCGAAGGGGTGTCGGTGTGGTTAGGTAATATACGCGATAGCGATGATGTGGCGGAGATGGTCAAAGCGGTGGGAGCTGATGGGGTTTTGTTGGCTGGGGTGGAGTCATTGCCCGGTATCTCACGACAGACGATTGGCAAGCCGGTGGTGTGGTTGACTTCTCATGCGGATGCGGGAGCGGATGCAATTTTGCCAGGCAATGAAGCGGCGGGAAAAATGGCGGCTGATTATTTGCTGGAGCGCGGGCACCAGTCGTTAGCTTTTCTTAATGTAGATGATCGCAACCCATCGTATGAAGCTAGGGGGGAAGCTTTTGTGAAAAGAGCCAAAGCGGGCGGAGGGCAGGTGCAGCAGATCAGGGTGACTGAGCGGGACTGTAATGATGAGAAAGAAACGATGGCTCAGCTAGAGGGTAGAGTGGATCAGGCGGTAAAAAAAATGCTGCACTGCAAAGAGCGGGTCACGGGTTTGTTTGTGCCGTCTGATTTGATGACCTCTTTGGTCTATCGAGCCTTGCATCGATGTGGGGTGAAACCGGGTAAGGATCTCGATATCATCTCTTGTGACCATGAAGAAGCTTACCTTGCTGGTTTGTCACCGCGGCCTGCGACGATTGACATCGCGGGGGAAGAGCGTGGGCGGCGTGCGGTTTATGAGTTGTTGGTGCAGTCCCGATTTCCTGAAGAGCAACGACCTGTGCAGTTGACGATTGAGCCTCAGTTGGTGGTGGGGGAAAACGTGGGCTGAGAACAGGGAGAAAGATTTTTTACCACAACCGAAACGCAGTGGAGATAGACGGAGTCAAAGAGACACAGGGAACACAGAGGGAGGAGGAGTTATGAATTAGGCGGGGGATTTTACCATGAAGAACTTGAAGGGCATGAAGAATTTTCATGGTAGGATGAGGGAAAGGATGGGGCTCACGCAGCTGGAATCCAAGCTTGCGCAGGATGGAGACAGGCGACCTGGAAGGTCGAGCGAAGCGCCCAAAGGCGCAGAGGCGCGGAGAAGAAAAAGATGGAAGAGGGTAACCACGGAAAAGCACTGAAAAACACGGAAGGGGAAGAGGAGAGCTGGCATGGATGGGATATGAAGGAGGGGGATTTTATCATGAAGGGCATGAAGGTTTTTTATGGTGGGATGAGGTAAAAGATGGGGAGGTGGGGTGGTTTGCACCATAACTGAAGTGTAGCGTCGATAGACAGGCGAGCGGAGTGAAGGGGGGAGATGTAAGGGGGGTGAAGCGGAGCACGCCAAAGGACACAGATGGAAGAGGACTATCAAGAAATCGTTGGGGCTTGATTATCTTTATCATTCTTATTATTGAAGTTATATGCTCCGCAATATTTGCATAGAATTTAACAATAATTACGATGCTAACAGTAAGGGTGGGGGTAGCGTTCTTAGTGGTAACTCTTATTTCACCCACTAATATCCCCCTAAAAATTAAAGAAAGCAGGTTCTTGTCGTTGTGCACGAGTGCCTATTCTAACAAAAAATCATCATGACAACAAAAATAAAATACGTCCAGACGGCGATCATTTCGATAATGTTTAGTTTGTTTGTAGCTGTAGGTCATGCAGATGCCTTGAAGGACACTGTAAACAAAAAGGCGGCAGCGGCTAAGGTAGCTAGAGATCAAGTGAGTAAGGAGAATGATGGGGTTAGAAAAATTATAGTTATTCAAGCTAATGCAGCAAGAGCTTATGCTGATACATCTAGAGAATTAGTCGCAGCGAAAAAAAACCTAGCTAAAGCTGATGAAACGACCAAGTCTGTTGTTCAAATAAAAATCACTGCTTTGAAAGGTGAGATTCAAGCTATCAAGAAAAATAGGAAAGAGATTGATGCGTCCTTAAAATCTGCCAAAGAGAAATACACTGAAGTTCGCAGAGAATCTTATCCGATATTGGCAGCAGCAGCCGAGGCTGAGCTAAGTCTTGCGGAAAAGGTGGCAGCGGATCAAGCGGTGAGATTGAAGGTGGCAAATTCGAAAGCGAAGGTAGCTACGGCAAATCTAAATAAAGCAAAAGCAGATCAAGCAAAAGCTGATAAATCTTGTAAAGAGTGTGCATCTCAGGCTGGGCGCGCAGAAAAGTTGAAACAAGGTAAAAAAGATGCCGCTAAAGTTGCTGCTGATCAAGCGGCAAAGCAAGCTGCAGCTAAACTGATTTCAGTTAAAAAACATCTAGCAGAGAGAGTCCTGGCAGTGAAGGCTGCGGAGAAATCATTACTTGCTGCAAATGCTGCGGTTAAAAAATCGAGTGATGCCAAAAAAATAGCAGATAAGAATTTAGCTGCCAAAAAAACAGCAGCCCGATTAGCAGCTGAAACGGTTAAAGGTTCTAATCTTTATATCTTCATCAGGGAGCTAGATGATGCGATGAAAGATATAGCATCGGCAGAAAAAGCTTTAAAAAATAACATTCGTGCGGAATCTAAAGCTGAAGGCAGGTATGCCTCGGCTAAATCTGTAGCGCAGAAAGCAAAAGAGGCGCAGGTCGCTGTCGAGAAAACGCTTGCCTCGGTTAAAGCAAAAAAAACAAAAGCAGGGAAAGACCTCAAGGTTAAAGAGGCAGCCGTGACTGCCGCTCTGGCTAAAGCTGATAAAAAACTCACTGAAACCGCCAATGTAGCCAAGCAAGTTGCGGAAAAATCTCTTGCTACCTGCGAGGCAGATCGAGCCAAGTTGAAAAAAGACCTGAGCAACAAAGTGTCTACAGTAAAACAAGCTGAACGTAAATGGGTGAGTGCAAAGGCGGCACTAGATAAAGTGACAGCTGCCCGCCAGTTAGCTCAAAATGGTATTGCTGAGAAACGCGAAAAAATTCCAGCACTGCAAGACAAACTCGCTAATGAAAAAGTGAAAGTTGAAGGAGGCCTGAAGCCTATGGAGAGTAAGGCTTGGACTTACGCAAAAGCTCGGCACTTGATGGTGCGTGCTGGTTTTGGTGGAACCCCCGCTCAGGTGCAAGAACTTTATGAAATGGGACTGCACGACGCGGTAGATCATTTCGTAGAAATCTATGAACAACCAGTAGCCAATATAGAATTTGATCCTGCTAGGCTAAGACGCACGGAGCGTTGGGCTTCACGCTTGCCTTGGGATGAACGTCAATACATGACGGTCAAACACCGTAATACAGAACGAAAGCAGCAATCAGAAATGCGACGCTGGTGGTTGCAACGCATGGCCGAGTCGCCTCGTCCTTTACAAGAGAAGCTTACCCTTTTCTGGCATGACCATTTTGCCGTGCAATACAAAAAGAAATATCGCACTTACATGCTGTTCAAGCAAAATCAATTGTTCCGCACCTACGCAGTGGACAGTTACGCTGCCTTATTGCGAGGGATCGTGCATGATCCGGCGACTATCTCCTACTTGGATAACAATGTGAACTACAAGAATAAGGGCAATGAAAATTTAGGGCGTGAAATCTTGGAGCTATTTTCCATGGGTGAAGGAGGTGGTTATACGGAAGATGATCTGCGTGAGGCTTCGCGCGCTCTTACGGGTTATAATTACGATGCAGGCACTGGGCAGTATCGATATTTAGCCACTCGTCATGACAACAAACCCAAAAAGATTCTACGTTCTACGGGTAACTGGAGCGGTGATGACTTGGTGGATATCATTCTGCGTCAGCCTGCCACGGCAAAATACATTTCGGGCAAGATGTTCAAGTTTTTGACGCATGATGCGCCCTATGATGAAACCATTGAAAAAATGGCAGATGTGATGCGTTACCACAGTTATGATCTAAGGCCGATGTTAAGAAACTTGTTTCTTTCGGAAGAATTTTATAGTGAAAAATCCATGGGTTCCCATATCAAAGGCCCTGTAGAATTGGCCATTGGGGCTATTCGTGACCTAGGCATCAAGGATGTCAATTACGGAACCATTGATGCTGCGACTAACCAAATGGGTCAGCTTTTATTCGAGCCACCTAATGTGGCAGGTTGGAATGAAGGGCGCATCTGGATCAATGCTGAGCGCATTCTCATTCGTTACAACCAAATGGCTCGAATCCTAGAACAAAGCAATGTGGATCTTGTTGATTTGCTCAAAAACGATAAGCTGGACAACTCGGAAAAAATTGTCGAGCAGTTGGTGAAAGCTTGTTTGGTTGTCAAACCCGATCCTAAAAAATGCCAAGCTCTCGCCACTTTTCTTGGCAAGCTCCCGCCTCAGAAAGAATGGCAGGCAAAGAAAAAAGAAATCAACGCCAAATTACGAGCGGTGCTGGTTCTTCTAATGAGCAGCCCTGAATCACAACTTGGTTAAACTGAATATTGCAAAAAAAACTCAAAAACAAATCCCCCAAGCAGCAACCTAAACCTCAAGAAAAATGTCTAAACTTACTATCAACACACGCAGAGAGTTTTTGTCTCAAGGCCTCGGTCTGGTCGGAGTGGGCGCTGTCCTACCTTACGGACTTATCAATACAGCAATGGCTGCCCCAAAGGCTGAGCAAGGACAGAGAGTCACTGTGATCCTACAACTGGCAGGCGGTCATGATGCCTTAAGTGCTTTGGTTCCTTATGGTGATCCTGAATACAATAAGTCGCGAATAGAAACCCGCATCAATGAAAAAGAAGTTCTTAAATTGGATGATTACTCAGGCCTTCACCCTAATATGAAAGGCATCAAGGCCTTGCACGAAGAGGGGCAGTTCGCAGCGATTCCAGGGGTCGGTTATCCCGACACTAACTTCAGTCACTTCACCGCTACAGACATTTGGGAAACAGCCCAGCGTAATCCTACTCGTGCCATGTTTGGGTGGGTAGGCAAAGCTTGTGATTCCGCATTCAAGGGCAATGACGACCCTAAGTTAGCCATCGCCGTAGGTGCCGGTAAAACGCCTCGTGCACTGGTAGGCAAGGAGCACCCAGGTCTCAGTTTTAGTAATCCCGATTCTTACCGCTATACGGGTGATCGGGGACAAGAGGCGCGCAAGGCAGTGTTTCGCAAGCTCAATGCCACCGGTGTTGGTGGTTTCTCCAGCAATGCTGATTTCATCAAAATGACAGCGGGTAATGCCAATGCTAGTAGTGATCAAATCCGTAAAATGGCGAAGGAATACAAAGCTAAAGTAGATTACCCCAACACTCCGCTCGGGAGAAATCTCAAAACGATTGCGGCTCTTATCGTGAGCGGCTTGAGTACCCGCATTTATCATACCCAATTAGGTGGTTTTGATACACACTCAGGGCAGCGGCTCAATCATGACCGTTTGATGATCCAACTCGACGAAGCGATCACAGCTTTCTACAAAGACTTGAAAGCTCAGGGGCAAAGTGAGCGAGTTCTTACCATGACCATGAGTGAATTTGGGCGTCGTGTGAAGGAGAACGGCAGCCGAGGAACGGATCATGGCGCAGCTTCTGCTTTGTTCATGTTTGGACCAGGTGTGAAGTCTGGCATTCATGGCAAACATCCGAGTCTGACGGACTTACAGGGAGGGGGAGGTGGAAGCCTCAAGCACACTGTGGATTTCCGTAGTGTCTATGCTTCGGTGATCGATAAATGGATTGGAGGGAAAAGTGAAGCTTCTTTGGGAGCGAAATATCCACACATCGATTGCATCGCTTAAGCGGATCAAATAACGGCTCTTCACATTTTCCTAACGTGAAAAATACAAACTTCATTACGCTATTCCTTCCTCTTATAGTTTTCTTGTGCCAAAGCCGAGCTCAGGCACAAGACCTTGTGGAGCCTGATGTTGGAGACCCTTACCCTTTGCAAATTTGCATTCTATCTGGAGAAAAGTTAAGTGACACATCCGTGGACTATGTGATTGCCAATCAACTTGTTAGGCTAGCTGATTTCGATCAACTTTCAAAATTCAATGAAAACCCTGGAAAATACCTAGCCATCCTAGGGGAAGCTAGATAAAAGGGATGGACCGTAAGGCATTAAGGTTTCTCGGGAGCTAAAGCGGGCGTAACTTTGTTTGCTTTTGCCGAAGGTGTCGCGTCAGCGGGCAAATCTCCGAAGGCGTATTGCAGCCCGTCGAGGTAGTGTTGCATCACTGTGGGGGACCAGTAGGTTTGTTTGTTGTGACCGAAGTTGGTGTAAAAAAGACGACCTTTGCCGTATTCGCGCAACCAAGTGACAGGAACCTCGCGTTTGCCAGGTTTGAAGGCTTTGTTGTGATTGGCGTATTTGGGATCGGCGAGTTTTTCTGAGACGATTTTTTTGCTCATGTCGAGACTAACGATGATACGCAGATTTTCTGGCCCTGCAAAGGTGGTGGGTTGGTATTGGTAGATTTCGTCCTGATGCCAGAAGCCTTTACCATTGAAAGCTTGGTTGAGCACATGTTTGGGTTCGTCGAGACGAAATGCCCAGGTGCCTCCAGCAGTCCAAGGGTGACCACTGAATAATCCACCCATCAGCGCGGCTCCTTCTTTCCAGTTGTGAAAGCAGTCTCCCGCAGCGTGGATGCCGACGATGCCTTTGCCGGCTTTGATGAAGTCGAGAATAGCGGCGCGTTGTTGGGGATCGGGAAATTTGAGGTGAGTGGTGCTATTGAACAGAATGGCATCGTATTGCTTGAGATTGTCTTGGGTGAAGACGCTGTAGTCATCACTGACATCGGCAGTGAAAGATCCTGTCTTTTTGCCCATTTCAGGGATGGCGTAGTTGGCGGTGCTGATGGCAGGATGCACGAAGCCTTCGCAGCGATAGAAAATGAGCAGTTTGCGTTTTTTTTCTGTAGCCGAGGTGAGTTGGTTTGGGATGGATTTTGCGATTTTTTCCTTTTCTTCGTTTGTTACGGGTTTTAAGCGCTCGGCCTTTTGTTCCTCCCAAGTTTTAGGCTTTTTGTTTTGCGCGGTGAGGCTGAGCTGACTGCCTAGAGTCAGGCTGAGAGTCACAGCGAGGGTGAGTAGGGCATGGTAAGTTTTCATGGTGAAGAAGGTAGTGAGAGGTTTAGAATGAAACGATACTGTATTCAAATCTGTGCGGGGGATCAAATGGTATATCGGGAGCTTTTGTGTCTGGCTTTTTCTACGGATTATGATGTTTTTGCAATAGTTTCCTAATGATGCTAGAATTTGGTATGAAAAACAAAAAGCCTCTATCCGTCCGCTTGATTTCGATGGGGCTGATCTGCTTTGTGATCGGAGCGTTAGGGGAATCGATTCGTATAGGTTGGGCGATTTCTGATGTTGATGAGATCCTCGCAAATGCGGATGGGATGGCGGAAATAAAAGAACCTTTGCATACGGCTGTTACGAATTTAGGTGGATCGATTTCTTTGTGGCAAGGGTTGATGCTGCTAGGTGTGATTGTCTTGACGGCTGGTTTGTTGACTATGTTGGCGAAATTGGCGCAAACGAGAGATGAGGTGATCTCAAGTGGATCAGGTGGCTGTGGCGGATGCCATTGAATGGAGGAACAGTGCGGAGGGGCTGCTTTACTTGTTGAGGATTGAGGATTCGAATGTTTTGCGTTCGTCCAGAAAAGCTGCGTCAAGCCGCAGCACTCCATAAAATGAGCTGTCCTTGGAGTGCGTGTGGCTTGACGCCGCTGTTCTTCAGCCGTCTTGATGGCGGGCGCTTCGCCTGCCTTGCCTTTGATTATCCTAACTCTTCCAGCACGCCGGTGCTTTCGTTGAACTTATCGATGTTGAGG
Organism: Verrucomicrobiales bacterium; assembly: GCA_021648365.1. GTDB lineage: Bacteria > Verrucomicrobiota > Verrucomicrobiia > Verrucomicrobiales > DEV007 > JAADHD01. The sequence goes on along the minus strand of JAKISY010000053.1, from coordinate 5,057 downwards.
CCGAAGTTTTTCAGCATGGTCAGGTAGAGATTACACAGGCGGGTGTTTTCTGGGTATTCGATGTGGCGTCCGGGGTTGATCTGTCCGCCTTTGATGCCGCCGCCTGCCATCCAAATGGAGAAGCCGTCGGTGTTGTGATCACGGCCGGGTTTTTTGCCAGCTCCACGATCTTGGATCACCGGCAGGCGTCCCATTTCTCCGCCCCACTGGACGATGGTGGAGTCGAGCATGCCGCGAGACTTGAGGTCTTTGCCTGCGTATTTGTCGAGCATCGGTTTGGGATCGAGCAGTTCCAGGTGACTCGGTCCACCTCCCATGAACATCGAGATCATCGCTTTGGCCTGGGGCTCTTGCTGAGGATTGCGGGGTGACGGTGGATGAGTTGCGCAATTCGCAGTTGGGTTCCATCTGTGGGGCGTCGAAGACTTCGAGCATGGAGACGGGTTGGGAGCGGCGGGTTTGTACGTAGAGTGAGCGTTTGTATTCGCGTCCGTCGGTTTTGAGATGGCTTGTTATTCATCGGGCAGGCTGGGGGTATATTAGCTGTGATCTTAATTTTGACCGTAGCAGTCGTGATTTGTTCGATTTTTTATTAATCGACTGCGGAATTTTGATGAAGGGCAGAGCATGGATTAGTTTTTGCGCCATTTGCAAGTGATCACTTGACGGTGAGGGGTAGAGGTTGGAACTCTTAGATGGGAGGAGTTCTATTTAAGTATGCAGAAAATAGGTTTTGAAGAAGCTGTGGTGAGAATCCGTAGAGAAGACGATCGTTACGATAGTGATGCTTACGTTTTTCTCCGTGATGCTCTGGATCATTCGGTACGGGCGAAGCAGGAGAAAATGGGGGAAGAATACCCGCATGTGGCAGGTCGGGAATTACTCTTCGGCTTCCGCGATTTGGCTTTGGATGAATTTGGGCCGATGGCGGAGACGGTGCTGGAGGTGTGGGGGGTGACCTGTTCTGAGGATGTGGGCGAAATGGTTTTTCAACTGATCGAGATGGGTGCCTTTGGGCAATCGGACGATGATTCGCGGGCGGATTTCAAGCAGGTGTTTACTTTTGACGAGGCTTTTCGTGAACCTTTTCGCCCTAAAACGAAGGTGAAAACGGTGAGCAAGGCTACGAAAAAAGAAATCAGTGCTCAGGATTCAGAGCTGAGCAGTTAGTAATATAATCATAATGGCGGCGATAGAATTTCCACAAACCACAGCTCAGGTGCGGCGTTTGCCCAATGGCTTGGAACTGATCATCAAAGAGGATCGTAGTGCCCCGGTGGTGAGCGTGCAGGCTTGGTGCCGCGTGGGCAGTATGCACGAGGGAGAGAAGATGGGGGCTGGCATGGCGCACTTTGTCGAACACATGTTGTTCAAAGGAACGGAAAAACGGGACGCCAATGAGATCGCCGAAGTGGTGCAGGGCTGCGGTGGTTATATCAATGCTTACACCTCCTTTGACCGTACGGTGTATTGGATCGATGCGCCACGTGAGGGGGCGGAAGTTTGTTTAGATGTATTGGCGGATGCTATTTGTCATTCACGCTTGCCGGAGGAGGAGTTCACTAAAGAGCAGGAGGTGATTCGTAGGGAGTTTGCTATGGGGGACGATAATCCTGGACAGGTGTTGAGCAAGCAACTGTTTTCCACTGCTTTTCGTGCGCACCCGATGCGCCATCCGGTGATTGGTTATTTGGATATTTTTGATACTTTGACACGTGATGATTTGTATGAGTTCTATCGTCGCGAGTATTCTCCAGACAATGTGTTTTTTGTGGTGGTGGGTGACGTCGATGCTGATAAAATTTACGATCAGTTGGCAGAGGCTTTTGCCGATGTGCCGAGGCGATCACGTGGTCTAGGACTTTTGCCTACCGAACCGCTACAAATGGGGCGACGAGAGAGGCATGAGGAGTTTGCTACGGATCTCACACGGATGCGATTGGGATGGCACATTCCGGGAGGGAGTCACCCTGATGGGGCACCTCTGGATGTGTTGTCGATGATGTTGGGACAAGGACAGAGTTCAAGACTCTATCGACGGATTCGAGAGGAGTTGGGCTTGGCGCATTCAGTCAGCGCTAGTTCGTATAGTCTGGCGAATACGGGCTTGTTTCTCTTGGCTGCGGATTGTGAGGCTGATAAACGTGAGGCGGTGATGGAGGAATTGCTCAAGGGCTTGGATGAGATCAAGCAAGGGGGCGTGGCACAAGCGGAACTGGATAAAGCGATGAGGATGGTATTGAACTCTCAGTTTTCGATCTTGACCACCATGAATGGTCAGGCTTCTGATCTAGGATCGAATTGGCTATTTGCGGAAAATTTGGATTTTACTCGTGATTATATCGCCAACTTACAAAGGGTGAAGCTGGACGATGTGGCGAGCGTGGTGGGTCGTTATTTTTCTGATGAAGGCATGACTTCGGTATCCTTGAACCCGCTGGGAACCTTGAAGGTAGCCCGTGTGGACGAGGGGGAACAGGTGCAAGCCGAGGTGAAAAAGGTGATATTAGACAACGGAATCACTTTGTTGATGAAAGTAGATAAACGGGTGCCGGTGGTGAGTGTTTCGACCTTGTTTCGCGGTGGAGTGCTGACAGAAACGGAGAGCACCAGCGGGGCGAATACCTTGCTGACAAGTTTGCTGACCAGTGATACTGAGAATCGCTCTGCTGAGCAGGTAGCAGAAGAGATCGAGTCGGTGGGAGGTGGGTTTGGTGCATCTTCGGGTAACAATAGCTTGAGTGTTTCGGGTGAAGTGATGCGACCTGATTTGGACTTGTTGATGGATCTGGTGGCTGACGCCTTGCTGCGCCCCGCTTTTCTGAAGCAGGCCGTAGAGCGAGAGAGAGGCTACCAGTTAGCCGGGATCAAAGCAGAAAAGGATCATCCAATGTCGGTGGCGATGCGACGTTTGCGAGAGGAGCTGTTTGCAGGACATCCCTATGCGATGCGATCTTCGGGTTCTGAGTCATCGGTGGCTTCGCTGAATGGTGAAGTATTGAGACAGTTTAGCGAGCAATATATCTGTGGTCATAACGCTGTGGTGACGGTGTATGGAGATATCGATGAGGACGAAGTGCTTGCTCTGGTGAAGGGGAAATTAGGAGGCATGGCAGCAGGGCGGCAGGCTTTCAGTAAGTCTATTGGCTTGGCTACGGAGATCGATGGTCCACGTGTAGTGACGCTGACGCATGATAAAGAGCAGGCTATTCTGATGGCGGGATTTCCCACCTGTGATCTGGCTCATCAAGATCGCTACGCGTTAGATTTGTTGCATGAAGCGTGCAGTGATATGTCGTCACGCTTGTTTGTGAAGATCCGTGAAGAGCTCGGCTTGGCTTATTCGGTAGGAGCAAGTCAGTTGTTGGGACCAGAGCCGGGCTGTTTTCTTTTTTATGCCGCTACTTCGCCAGAGAAGTTGGAGGAAGTGCAGCAGGTTCTGTTGGATGAAATCAAAAGAATGCGCGAGTTAGGGCTGGATGCACAAGAATTGCAGCGGGCAAAGAAATCGCTGATCGGCAAGGAGCTGATTCGGCTGCAGAGCAGTCAGAGTCAGGCTGCCGTTTCTGGTTTGGATGAGCTATTGGGCTTAGGCTGGGACAAGTATAAAAGCACAAAACAGAGCATTGCTGCTCTGAACAATGAGGACATCATGCGTGTTGTGGGAACTTACATGCAGGATGAAAGTCGAGTGGTGGTGCGCTTGACGGGGGAGTGATCGTGGGGCGAGGGGTAATTTTAGAGAACCACCCTAACTTATCACATATCTTCTCAAATCACGCAGCACCCGCAACTCACCCTGCTGCTCCTCGTCTCTTTTAGTCGAGGTCTCATATGTAAAGACACGGCTCGATACTTTTCTAAAATCGAAGAATTTAACCACTGATGGCACTGATTAGCACTGATAGGAAAGAAAAAGCAAGGCATTAAAAAATGCGTATCAGTGTTGATAAGTGGTTGGAAATGTTTTTAGGGGAGTAGTTGCGAGGCAAAGTAGAAAGACGACAGAGTAGCTTAATTAAGCACCATTGAGGTAAGACTTTTTATGGTTACATGGATCCTCTCTGATTTTTCATCTATGGGCGAAGAACGGTGGGGATTTGTGTTATGGAATTTTATGGGGCATTGCCATAAATCACCAGCATATCGGGTCGCTCAGTGAAATAATAATGCACCCAAATATAAACATGATTGAATAGGGCAACTAATAGTGCGACTTCGGACAAAAATAGCAGCCCTGGCAAATAGAGAACCAAAAGTCCAAAAACATACATCCCGTTATTTGTGTATTTGAATATTCCTTTTTTCACAAAGGGCTGATTGTAGTTTTTATCGAAGTGATCAATCCCGTAGGCTCTCTCGATTGTGAAATATTTTTTGACTGAATAAAAAAGATAAATAACAAGGGGTGTGATTAGAGCTGCAAGAACATACGCAATCACTGGGTTTAAATGCAGTGTGTTTTTACTGCTTATTGCAAGAAGGGTAATTGTAACTAAACGGCTAAGAAAAAGAAATGAAAATCCAAGTGCGTAAAGATTAAAGGCTTGTTGGGTGCCTAGTTTATTTGAAAACACTCTCAGATGCAGCTCGAATCGCCATACGAGCCAAACATAGACTTGATGAATAATGGGGGCAGCTAAAGCTAGCCAAAACCATGAGCTTGTATTTATTCCCCATAGCATGCCGTCGAGAAGGGTAGGTTTGTTAGATAGGTATAGTTTTAGCGCAAGGATTAAAAATGCCAGCGAGAATAGATGCCAAATCTGATATTTGAATATTTTTTGAGTTGCGGTCATGGATGGAATCTAAGTATCGAATAAAGATGGGGGCGATATTTTTAGCCGGACTTCTAGGTTAGTGGGTCTCTGCAGGAGTGATGGTGGCTTGGCAGTTAAGGAGCCGCTCAAAAATAACTCACCCAACTCCGCTTCGATTTTTGTCTGGCTTCTGCGTTGAAATTCGACTCATTTAGCCCGCTAAACTCTGTCGAAGTTCGCCTTGAATCCAAACAAAACTCTTTGCTGAGTTAAGCGATTTATTTCTTCGCAACTCCT
>JAKISY010000052.1 GCA_021648365.1 Verrucomicrobiales bacterium | reverse complement strand
CAACATGTGGGAAAACACCTGCCTCTGGGAACTTTGCGGAGTTGAAGGAAGGCCCCAGGTGCAAAAACACTGCTACGCTGCGATGGATGAGCTTCTCAAACGCAAAAAATCCATTCAGCAAAAAATGGCCGACAAACATCTCCAAAAAAACGATGCAGAAACCATCATTCTTTACGACATTACTAGCACCTACTTCGAGGGAGAATACGAGGAGAGCGAACTTGTGGCATACGGTTACAATCGCGATAGGAAACGAGGCACCAAGCAGGTAGTCATTGGGTTAATATGCACTTCGGAGGGCTGTCCAATTGGGGTTGAGGTTTTCAAAGGAAACACTAAAGATGATTCCACCGTCGTTGATAAGATCAATGAAATCCGTGCTGTCTACGGCATTAAAAAGTGCACCTTTGTCGAAGACCGAGGGATGCTCACCGCCAAAAACCTAGAGCACTTCAAAGATGATGCGGATCTGTTTACCATCACGGCGCTAACCCATGGCAACATGAAGGAGCTTTTGGAAAACAAAACGATTCAGTTAGAGCTCTTCGACGAAAAAAACATCGTAGAGGCCACCGACTTGGAGACGCCAGAAATTCGCTACTGCCTGTGTAAAAATCCCGACAGTGCCAAAAAGGAAACCGCCACGCGGAAGCGACTGCTAGAACTGAGCGAAAGCGGCCTTCAAGAAGTTGCCAGCTACAAAAGAAAATGCACCGTTGAGGTGTTAGGCGCACGAGTTGGAAGAGTGTTGCAAAAATACAAAATGGGGAAATTTATCCGCTGGCATGTAGAGGCATCAGCAGAGGATGAAGGTAAATCCAATAGTCACAAGCTAGTTTGGACACTGGACATCGATAAAATCTCTCGCGAACAAAAACTCGACGGGTGCTATATTATTAGAACCAACCTTCCTTCAAAAACAATGGCCACAAAGGCGGTTGTCGATAGCTATAAAGCCTTGGGTAACATCGAGCGAGCATTCAGAAACATAAAGACAGTGACACTTGAAATGCGCCCGATTCACCACAAGACGGACAATAGGATAGAGGCGCACATATTTATCTGCATGTTAGCCTATTACGTGCAATGGCACATGCACAAAGCCTTTGCGCCGATCTACGAGGAGGATGGGTCAGGAGCAAGCCGTTGTGATACCTTCAGAAACCTTATTGAGGATCTCAAGAGCATCCGAAGTAACACGATGAGAGTAAATAAAATGGAATACGAACTCCCAACCTTACCGAGTAAAAAACAACAAAAGATCATCGAGCACCTTGAGCAGGTAGCATAGCCACACATTTGAAAGCACTCAAGCATCCTCAAGCTCAGTGTTTATGCGGGTTAGGGGCTCAAAAGCGATAAGTTTTTGATTACAACGTCCGTTAAATCCAGCCCACCCTGATTTTTCAAAACTCACGTTCAGCAAACCAAAGCCGCTCGAACTCGACAAAAGATTGAAACTACTAGGCGAATAGAAGCATTAAATATGGGTGTTAAAATGGCAACTCCACTACCAAAAAACTTTCAAGGAAGGTCTGAAACTTATATTAAAACAAAGCCACTTTGCCCAAACCTTCCCACGGGAGGGGGATTGTTCGACTTTCGAGGTAGTCTTTAGGGTTCAAATTGCAAGAATCATCTCCTGCAAGAATCATCTGACCTTTAAAACTATTTTTTTACCCTCCTCTTCACTTCGTGCTTTGCCTACGGGTAATATCCTCGGCTGTCTCGCTTCGCTCGGTTCGTGTCTTCGTGTGAACCCTTCTTACTGATTTCCAACTAGGCTCTTTACAACCGCCTAGGCAGGGGGATATCACCTTCCGTCTCTAAGCATATAAGATTTTCGCTGTACTCATGCTATATTGCGAAAGCTCAATTACTTATTCATCCACTCCATTCATTCCATGAAACATGCTATAAATCGAAGGCAAGTTGCCCTACTATTTATATGCCTTCTTCTCAGTTGGGGCATTTTCAAACTCTACGCAAAGTATAGTCGTTACAGCAGATTCCCTGTTCACAGCCTACCCAATTGGAGTATCTTCCAATCTATAAAATCCCATAGGAGCCAAAATGATATTGATACGATTGAATCGGCTATTCATCAATTTCATTTGCACTATCATCGCCTCCCCTTTCAATCACCTGATCGCAGCCAGCATGAAAGGGAGTGCAGGTTTAGCATCACCATCGGTCACGAGTTGAATGGAGTCAAACCTGGCCCCCGTCCTGAAAACACCGAGGGGATCGTCTTCTGGAATATTCCAACAGGAGAGCAACTAGACGGATGGGGCAATAACTACCATTACTTTTTTGACCACAATGAAGATGGTGTAGTTCACCCAGCTGGGATACCTGTTAATCGTCGTGCCGCCATCTGGTCAAACGGTCCAAACCAAATCGATGAACGAGGAAATGGAGATGATATTCGAAACTGGTAACAGCACGCCTTGGATCGGATGCATGGCAAAATTATACACCACTGCCAATGTCGTGCCATCCTTGCGATCGAGACGCAACAAGCCAATCTCAGAATCGACAGGTCCAATCGCTGCAATTCCTTCATCTGGAGGCAAAGCGTAAGCGTGTCGCACATCCGCCGTGCTGCCATCCTTCAATTTGATCCGCCGATTTACCATCATCCAGCACCAACGCCTTCACATACGGCGGATCATTGATCACTCCCCCTGCAGCTGCGATGTCCACTTTGGCAGCTCCCGCTTTCAACTCACCCGCACAAACACTAACCACACAAAATACCTGCGCCATGATGGCAGTGATCACTAGGATCATTTGAATCATTTGCAAGACTGGAGAACATTCACCAACACAGTTTTTTTTCATTTAGACAAAGGGTTATTCAATTAGCAACAATGCCGAACGGTAACCTTTTTCTTGAAAAGCCCTACAGTCAACCTTTGATTCCCTATGTCACAGCAACTCATGCACCACTGCCGCCTCATCCTAACTTTCCTCATGACCGTTTTCATGACACTGGGGATTCATGCACAAAGCCAACCTGCACTGCAGCGCAAGGCGTGGACCCAATCCGAGATTCACGGCTCCCCTGAAACTCCACCCCCCTACAGCTCACAAGCCGTGTTCGAAAAGCTCGACTTCAAGCACGCCCTGGAGATGATCCACGTCGGCGAGCGTTTACTCGTCGTCGAACGAGGTGGCAAAATATGGTCTTTCTCAGATCAGCAGGGCACCGATCAAACCACTCTACTCATCGACCTGAAAAAACTGCACCCAAAATTAAGTTATGCCTACGGCCTCGCCTTCCACCCAGACTGGGAAAAAACTCACGAAGTTTTCATCACCTACACCATCGGTCACGGTTTAGAAGATGGCACCCACCTCTCCCGTTTTCGACTCAAGGAGGGCCGCCAATTACAACTCGACCCCTCTAGTGAAAAAATCCTACTCACCTGGAAAAGCGGAGGTCACAACGGTGCCCACCTGCGCTTCGGACCAGACGGCATGCTCTACATATCGACTGGCGATGCAGCCATCCCCTCCCCGCCTGACATCTACCTCACAGGCCAAGACAACAGCGACTTACTCAGCAGTATTCTGCGTATCGACATCGATCATAAAAGTGCTGCCACAGCCTACTCCATCCCCAAAGACAACCCCTACGTCGGCATAGCAAACGTGCGTCCGGAAGTCTGGGCATTCGGCTTCCGTAATCCGTGGAAAATAAACTTTGATCCCAAGGGGAAACTCTGGGTCGGCGACGTCGGTTGGGAACTATGGGAAATGATACACCTAGTCGGAAAAGGTCACAACGCCGGTTGGTCTGCCATGGAAGCTAGTCAGCCTATCAAACCCGAAAGTGCCAACCCCATCAGTCCGATCAGCGCCCCAGTCATGGCGCACCCGCACAGCGAAGCCGCCTCCATCACCGGAGGTTTTATTTACCGTGGCTCTCGCTTGCCCGAACTGCGCGGCGCCTACATCTATGGTGACTACGAAACTGGGAAAATCTGGGCGCTTTGGCACGATGGCACCCGAATCACCAAACATCAAGAAATCGCCGACACCCCCCACCGCATTGCTAGCTTTGGCGAAGCACAAGATGGCTCACTTTATTATATCGACTACGCCAGTCCAACTGGCATCTACCAACTGATCCCTAACCCTAAAGCCAAACAAAAAAGCACTTTTCCGCGAAAACTCAGCCAGACAGGTCTATTCACCGATACACAAAAACAAATACCCGCTGATGGAGTTTATCAATACCAGATCATCGAACCTCTTTGGCAAGATGGCGCGATAGCAAAAAGATTCATCGCTCTACCGGATAAAAGTAAAATCCAAACTCACATCGAATACCATAAAGACCACACCATACGACGCTCCAAACTCACCTGGCCAACAGGCACGGTGCTAGCTAAAACGATCAGCACCGAACACCCTACCCAACACAAAATCGAAACCCAGATCCTGCACTACGATGGCGAGAGCTGGCATCCCTATAGCTACCGCTGGAACCCATCTGGCGACGACGCTCAGCTAGTCGAAGCCGCAGGCACAACAGTAACCGTGCCAAAAGAAGGCTGGCAAGGCGGAAGTTCCTACCGCATCCACAGTCGCTCGCAGTGCAACCGCTGCCACAACTCGTGGAACCAATTTGTATTAGGCTTCCAACCCTGGCAGTTGAAATACTTGCCCCAGAGCCAGAACCCCCCCATCCAAGAAAGTGCCATCGCACTAGGTTTGTTAGACCGTGCTTTCTTCCAGCGCAATACTCGCGGCTTGCTCTTCCCCACTCACGGTCGCGGCTCGATAGAAAGTCGAGCACGCTCCTGGCTACACACCAACTGCTCCACCTGCCATCGCCGTCACGGTGGGGGCAGCGCGCCACTCGAAGTCAATTTCGAACTCCCCCTTTCAGCCACCTCCATGTTATTCGAAAAACCCACCCGCGGCGATTTCGGTCTCGATCAAGCTAGCATCATCGTGCCTGGTCACCCAGAGAGATCCACCCTTCTCTATCGCATCAGCGCTCTCGGTAGCGCCCACATGCCACTGATCGGAGCCCAAGAAATCGATCAAAACGCTGTCACTCTGCTGCGCCAGTGGATCAGCGAATTACCCCACACCAAACCAAGCCCTCATCCCGCCCTCAAACCAGGACTCTCCTCGACCTCGGCTGCGATGAAGCTGATCGCCACTCTCGACCAACTCAAGCCCAAACAACACGAAGCAATCATCGCCGAAGCTCTCGCTTCACCCAATGCCAACATCAGCGCCCTCTTCCTGCCTTTCCTCCCCGCAGAGAAAAGACCCCAGACACTTGCCGCGACCATCGATAGCCATCAACTACTCAAGATAAAAGGCGACCCAAAAAACGGCTCAAGAATATTATCACCTACAGGCAAATGGGCAGCCTGTTTTGCCTGCCACAGCGTAGATGGCAAAGGCGGAAATCTAGGTCCTGATCTTAGTAAAATAGGCAGCCAAATGAACAAAGCTCAGATCCTACAAAGCATCATTTTCCCGTCCCAAGCCATCCGACCAGAATACCAACTCTGGACGGTGAAAAGCAAAAACGGAAAAACCACCACCGGCTTCATCACCCAACAAACTCCCACCACCCTCACTCTCCGACTCACCGGTGGCAGCACCGATCAACTCAACAAAAAAGACATCCTGGAGCAACACCCATCCCCCACCAGCCTGATGCCTGAGGGACTGCTGCAAACCCTCACCGAACAAGAAGCCGCTGACGTCCTAGCGTGGTTAAACTCGCTCAAATAATCTCTCGCACCACGTCATCAGACTTACCGACCTAAAGCTACCAGCGACCTGTGTCGCAAATGCTTCGCTGATCCTCTAGCCACCAATACCGGCTAACCACACCATCAAGCCAATCACCAAAGCGCACACACCTACTGACACCAAAAAACCTACACTATCTTTTCTGCTCGGCTTGCCAAATTCCCAATCACTACCAGGAAACCAACGCAAGTGCTCCAGACTCTTAGGGTCGGCGTAAGCCGCCGCCAGCTTCTTCTGATCCACCTGCGGATCAGGATCCACCTCCGTGCGCATCTTGGCATAATAACGATCCAGCACCTCCGCGTTATCTCTTCGAGTCACAAGGCTCACCAATATCAAAACGACAAAAGGCAGCAGCAATCGTGGCGGTAAGCGCAGCGATTCAATCGTTGCCTTCGATGCTCCTGAAAGATCAATCCCCAACCAGTGATACAACAAAAAATCCACATTAAAAGCTCCTACACCTCGGTGGGGTGACGAGTAAGTTTCCGTCTCTATTTTAGCCTTCCCCTCATCGGTCATGGTTTCCGTCTTCATCAAAGTCACCTCACCGACAGGCTCCACGCCATCTCGCCAATAAATCGCCTTACCACCACTTTTCATCACCACCTCGATCTCTTGCCCCACCACAGCTAGGGGCGGTTCAGCCCCCATGCGTTCAATCAAGGCATCGTCCTTCCTCTGTTTTGCCTGCTCGACCGCTTTCACCCAAGCTTGATGTTTTGCCACATCGGCAGCAGTAGCCATCCGTCGAGTCGTCGTCGTGACCAATAAAGTGCTCTTACTCAGCTCCGAGTCCGTGCGCAACGATGGCATCACCACTGGCAATGCGTATGGCAGCACAAAAAAGAACACCACCGAAAAAGCAATCGTCGCCCATACCGCACGCACATTGGCACGTCGCCAAAACATGCCCACCCAAAAAGGAGCCGCAAATAAAATCGGCAACTCAATCGCCAACTTGAACTGCCCAAACACATCAGCCATCGTCAGCGCGATCACCGACGCCCCCACAATGATCAACAAACCCGTCACTCGAGCTACCCGCAGACAACTTTTTTCATCCGCATCAGGGCTGATGTATGCCACAAACACATTGCGCGTCACCAATGCAGAAGTCACAATCATATAAGTATCGGCAGAACTCATCATCGCAGCTAACAAACAAGCCAGCATCAAACCCACCAAGCCCATATTCAGCGGTCCTAAGATCTCCCGCGCCGCCACCCCCCATACCCTATCAGGATCAGCCGCGATTTCCGCATTGCCAGCAAGCAAAGCCAACGCGATCAAAGCGGTCAAAGCCCAGCCTACCGTGCAGAGGCGTTTGAGAAAGTTGCCCACTACCAAGCCTATCCTAGCCTCGTCTTCACTCTTAGCCGATCCCCCTCCTGTAGCGATAAAATGAGGCTGCACCACGATCCCCACCAAGGCTAACAAAGTCAGTGATACTATATATTGCACCGGAAACTCACCCGCACTCGGCCCCGAAAACAAACTAAAATAATCCGCTGGCACCCGGTCATGCATGATCGCAAACCCCGCCATGATCCCCTGTGTCTCTGGATCACCAAATTTCGCCACCAAAGCTTTTAATCCAAATGGGATCAACAAAATCGACAACACAATGATGAACACCCCCTGAATCAAGTCTGTATAATAAGCCGCCGTCAAACCACCCAATACCCCATACAAAATCACGATCACCGCGATCAATGGAATCAGAAAAAATTTTATATCCAAGCCCGCATAAGATTCAAAACCTATCAGCGGCACAGAAAATTTCGCCACCGCCGAAAACATCGTCGATAGAAAAAACATATAAAACACCATCGCAAACGCAGTGTAAGCCACCCCCAAAGCACGCGAATCGTAACGCTCCACAAACCAATCTCCCAGCGTCAGATGGCGCATCCGCCGATACCAAACTGCTACCACCCAATACACCGGAGTCACAAACAACCACATCAAAGCCGACCACACCCCACTCACTCCACTGGTCCAACCTGTCCGACCCACCGTGACCGGTTCATGCGCGCCCGTGCCCGCACCAAACGCCGCGAACGTTTGCAACAACTTGCCAAAGCCCCTGCCCCCCATAAAATAATCCTCCTGCCCCTTGACTCTTCGCATCGACCAAATGCCAATCGCCACCATCACCACAAAATAAACAATCAATACAGCGAAATCTATCCAAGTCATACACAAAAGGGTTAGGTCGAGAGAGGCGGGATTCGTTACTACTCCACCTACTTAACCAAGACAATGCCCTTAGGTCAAAAATAACTTGGCACAGTTCACCCTCCTAACTCAATCCCCCGCTCCAGTGAGTTCCTCGTCAGGAATCAGGTTCATTCCCATCAACACACTGTCGTGCGTCCGCCCCTCCATATCCATCACATAGTCGCGCACCCGCGCCAATTCCTCAAAGCCAGCATCCTGAAACGCCTCTATAATCTCTGCAGGTGCCCCCATCAACTCCGACTCCAAACGCATCAAGCCTGCGTGCTGACCCAAACCCACCAAACTTCTTATCAACAGCAGCATCAGACCATGACCCGAACAATCCGCTTTCACCATCATGTTCAGCGATCCTATGTGCCGTTTCCAGCCACCCTGACGCTGGTGCATGATGCCCAATGCCACGATTCGCTCACCCTCTAAAGCGAGTAAAGGCAAGTTATTGTCATAATCCACACTGCGACACCAATCCATGAACAAATCTGAATTTGAACATGGCCCTTTGATAAACAATCGCTCCTCCGGCTTCAATCCCAACATGAAATCGCACAAGGCTTTTTCATCATCCTCCCGCAACGGTCGCACCGTGCACATCAACTCATCCTCCAACTCCACATCTCGTGGATACTCTTCCAACGCAAAATCCAACATAATCCATCCTCCTTTCTACTTATCAGAGTAGTCAGGAAAATGGAGTCATGACAAGATAAAAATTCTCAGCTGTGAGAATTTTTTCATTTTTGAGGTTTTTTTTGCGCCGCCTATCAGTAGGCCAAACGACGAATCGCCTTGTTCTGCGCCTCTTGTATTCCCAAACGACTGCTAGTGGGCGTCGGCTGTGCAGAAATGCCCTGAGATGTGCCAGAATCGGCATCAGAGGCGCAGCTCATCAAAAACAAAGAACCAAAAATAGCCAAACTGAACAGCAAAATTTTCTTTTTCATACAGCAACTTTTATCACAGCCCATAGCAGAAGAAAAGCCTTTTCTAATCCGAAAAGAAAATCCCAATTAAATTCAACAAAACAGCACAAGCTTTGTCAAAACCCTTGCACTGCTGTAATCAAATCCCCTTTTCCACTCGTATGAAAGTTTTTCATCTGCATGAGCAAGCCTTACTAACGGTTCTCATTTCCGTCCTGTTCACCAGCTTGCCCTACCAATTACAATCCGCAGAGAAACCGTCGCCTAGCCCCAAGGCCGCCATCACCTACGAGCAACACATCCGCCCTATCCTCAAAGCCAATTGCTTCCACTGCCATGGAGAAGGCGACAAACTCAAAGGTGATCTTGACCTGCGCCTGCGGCGCTTCATCGTCAAAGGTGGCGAGAACGGAGCCGCCATCATCCCAGGAGACCTCAAGAAAAGCTTACTGCACCAGCAACTCATCAAAGGTGAAATGCCGCCCGAGGACAAACACCTTGCAGCCGAAGAAATCGCCCTGATCGGAAAATGGATCGCCGCAGGTGCCCCCACCCTGCGCGATGAACCAGATAGCATCTCGGGCTTTGTCATCACCGAAGAAGAACGCAATTTCTGGTCGCTGCGACCAGTCAAATCCCCCGCTCTTCCCCAAGTGAAATCTACCGAACTTGTCGAAACCGCCATCGATGCCTTCCTACTCGCCAAACTCGAAAAAGCAGGCTTCAGCTTCAACCCCAGCGCCGATAGAAAGACACTGATCCGTCGCCTCAGCTTCGACCTCACCGGACTTCCGCCCAGCCCTACAGAAATCGACACCTTTCTCAGTGACAAAAACCCCGGCGCCTACGAACGAGTCGTCGATCGCCTGCTCGACTCAGAGCATTTTGGTGAACGTTGGGCGCGCCACTGGTTAGACGTCGCCGGCTACAGCGACTCCGAAGGATACACCGCACGCGACACCGTCCGCGATTGGTCGTGGAAATACCGCGACTACATCATACAAGCCTTCAACCACAACATGCCCTTCGATCAATTCATCCGCGAGCAACTCGCAGGCGACGAGATGGTCAAAGCTCCCTACAAAAACCTCAACAGCGAACAACAATCCAAACTCGCCGCCACCGGCTTTTTACGCATGGCACCCGACGGCACCGGTTCCGCACCCGACGATCAGAAAATCGCCCGCAACCAAGTGGTCGCCGACACCATCCAAATCGTCTCCACCACCCTGCTCGGCACCACCATGATGTGCGCCCAGTGCCACAATCATCGTTATGACCCCATCCCCCAGACCGACTACTACAGCATGCGTGCGATTTTCGAACCCGCCTTTGATCTAGTGCATTGGAGAAACCCCAGCTCTCGCCGCATCTCTCTCTACACCGATCAAAACAAAGCCGATGCCGCCATCGTCGAGGAGAAAGCTAAAAAACTCGACGCAGCTCGTCTCAAACTACAAAAAAAATACGTCGACGCAGCGGTGGAAATAGAAATCGCCAAATTGCCCAAAGAGATCCAAGCCCCCTTGCGCATCGCTCGCAACACCGAAGAGAAAAAACGCACTGAAGCGCAGAAACTGCTGCTCAAAGACAACCCGAGAATCAAAAAAGCCTCCGGCGGATCGCTCTATCTCTATAACCGCAAAGCCTCCGATGAGATCAAAAAACTTGCCACCAATATCAAAACCCTTCGCGACACCAAACCTCCACTCAACTACATCCGCGCCCTATGGGAGAAACCAGGCGCCAAACCGCCCGTCACCCACCTCTTCAATCGCGGCGACCACCAACAACCCAAACAAGCCGTGCCGCCAGCCGGACTCACCGTGCTCGGAGAATGGGGGGGCGGAGCCATCTCTGATAACAACCCCGAGCTTCCCACCACGGGACGCCGACTCGCTTACGCGCAGAAGCTCACCAACGGCAAACACCCACTGGTCTCGCGAGTGCTAGTGAACCGCTTCTGGTCGCACCTCTTCGGGCAAGGCATCGTCGGCACCCTCGGCGACTTCGGCACCCTCGGCACCCAGCCCAGCCACCCTGAATTACTCGATTGGATGGCAGCCGACTTTACTCAACATGGATGGGACTTCAAACGCACCATCAAACAAATGCTGATGTCCTCCGCCTACCGTCAGAGCTCAGACCGAACAGCTGATCTTAATCAACTCGACCCACAAAACCATCTGCTCGGACGTATGAGCGTGCGCCGCCTCGATGCCGAATCCATCCGCGACTCCGTATTGACCATCAGCAACAAGATCAACACCAAGCTCTATGGCAAACCCGTGCCAGTGATGGAAGACAGCGTCGGGCAAATCGTCGTCGGCAAGGAAAATAAAGACGGCGAAGGCAAACCCAAAGAAACCCTAGGTCTCGAAGGACAGGAATACCGCCGCAGCCTCTACATCCAGGCACGCCGTAGCCGTCCGCTTGCCGTATTACAATCTTTTGACCGCCCCGACATGGTAGAAGCCAACTGCACCGAACGCAACTCCTCCACCGTCGCCCCGCAAGCCCTGATGCTGATGAATAGCCAGTTCATCACCGGCTTCTCTGTGCACATCGCAGAACGCTTGAAAAAAGATCACCCCAAAGACCTAAGCGCGCAGATCAAACTTGCATGGATGCTGATATACGGTCGCCCCGCCTCCGATACCGAAGCCTCAGACGCACTTTCTTTCATCGAAAACGAACAACGCATTTTACCAGCCGCCACCCCAGCAAAAAAACCAGTCAAAAGCAACACCACTGCACTCGCCACAGATCCAGCCACCCTATCCCTCGCTACTTTCTGCCAAGCCCTACTCAGCTCTAACGAATTCCTCTACCTCAACTGATCTCCCTTCATTTTTCATTATCAATTTCCAACTGTCCATTGTTCAACATGTTCACCTCACGTAGAGATTTCCTTAACCGCAGCGGACTCGGCATCGGCTCCGTTGCCCTGTCCTGGCTGATGCGGCAAGACAGCACTTTTGCACGCCCAGTTTCCGGCAAATCCGAATCCTACGACCTGCTACCCAAACAACCCTTCGAACGCCCCAAA
This sequence comes from Verrucomicrobiales bacterium, assembly GCA_021648365.1. Classification (GTDB taxonomy): domain Bacteria; phylum Verrucomicrobiota; class Verrucomicrobiia; order Verrucomicrobiales; family DEV007; genus JAADHD01. The sequence goes on along the minus strand of JAKISY010000052.1, from coordinate 21,321 downwards.
GCCCAAGCCATGATCTCGATGTTCATGCAGGGTGGTCCTAGCCACATCGACCTGATGGATCCCAAACCTTTGTTGGAAAAATTTGCCGGCAAACCTTTCCCTGGTAAAATCAAATACGACAACGCCGCCCAAGCCAGCTCCACCGTGCTCGCCTGCCCGTGGAAATACAGCCGTTGCGGAGAATCCGGCATGGAGATTTCCGAACTGCTACCCCACCTGCAAGGCATCGCCGACGACATCACCATCATCCGCTCGATGACCACTGGAGTGAACAACCACGGCCAATCCATCCACTCCCTCAATACTGGACGCGTCACCCCCGGCAACCCCGCGCTCGGCGCTTGGCTGTCCTACGGACTCGGCAACCAAACCGATGAACTGCCCGCCTTCATGGTGCTCAAAGACCCGCGCGGACTACCCGTCGAAGGCGTGCGTAACTGGTCCAACGGCTGGCTGCCCTCGCTCTACCAAGGCACCGTCGTGCGCTCCAAGGAACCCCGCATTGCCAACCTCGACGCCCCTCCGCATCTCAAGGGCGAACCGCAAAAACGCTACCTCTCCTACCTCGACCAAATCAACCGCCAACACCTCGAGCAACACCCAGGCGAACTCGAACTCGAAGCCCGCATCAGCAGTTACGAGCTCGCCGCCAAGATGCAAACCGCAGCCAAGAACGCGCTAGATATTTCTGGCGAATCCAAAGCCACCAAACAACTCTACGGCATCGACAACCCCGCCACCGAAGAGTTTGGCACCCGCTGCCTGATCGCTCGACGCTTGGTCGAACGCGGCGTTCGTTTTGTTCAGCTCTTCACCAAAAACCAATACTGGGATCACCACGGCAGCATCAACAGCCGCCTACCAGAATCCTGTCAATACATCGACCAACCCGCCGCCGCCCTAGTTCAAGATCTCAAAGGACGCGGCCTGCTCGATACCACGCTCGTTCATTGGGGCGGAGAGATGGGACGCCTACCCGTCATCCAGAACGACACCGGCCCAGCCAAAGTCGGACGCGACCACAACACCTACGGCTTCAGTATGTGGTTAGCCGGAGGCGGAGTTCGCGGCGGACATATTCACGGAGCCACCGACGAATGGGGCCACCACGCCGTGCTCGACAAAGTCACCCACCACGACTACCACGCCACCCTACTGCACCTCTTCGGCCTCGACGCCGACAAATTGCGCTTCAAACGCAACGGCCTACCCGTCGGACTGATCCCGCCAAGTGATACCGGCGAAGTGATTCGAGCCATTTTGAAAAGCTAGTAGGAAAGGCTGTAGGTGTTTAGGGATTTCCTCCGGCTGTTTATACGTATTTCAGAACGTCGGATATGGGATGATCTTATTCTGACACCACTCTGAACTGACTCTCGCAGAAGATTAAAACTTTGCGTATCGGCATCAGCAAGTGGAATGGATTGGTAATCCGTTTTTCGTTTCGGTATCGCTTTTCACACTACACAACATTTTTTAAAAATCGGGGAATTTAACCACAGCCGCAGCGCAGCAAGACAGCCGGAGGCAAATCGGCACTAGAAAACACTGATTTACAATATTTCTCGCCTCATTCCTCTTTATCAGTGATAATCAGTGCAATCAGTGGTTGGGATATTTTTTCTCGCTTCGGTATCGCTTTTAATTTTATTCTCAAATTTAGAGCCCCCTCATTCCAACAACATTTTCCCAGAACGTGTCCGGTTGTCACTTCATATTTTACGATCTTGACTCACCACTGGGAGGTTCTACTTTCAAGTCATGCCTGCTACCGATCAGTCCGCGGCAACACCACTCGACGACCTCGCACCTCGCCGTAGCTTCTTGCGCATGGCTAGTAAGATCATCGCCGCCCACCTGATCTTCATCCTCATCATCTTCGTCCCACTAGCCATTCACGAAAACCGCCAAGCTCAACGCGACTGGGATGACTTCAAAAGCCACTGGGAAGCCAAAGGCGAAATCTTCGACCTCGAAAAACTCATCCCCCCAGAAATCCCCGACGAAGAGAACTTCGCCTCCGCCCCGATTATCGCTGAGGTGTTTGAACATCCAGACGACAACCGTTTGAGCTCGATTGATTTAGATACACTTCCAAGAATAACCAATTCAAATCATTCATACAATATCCGCAAACGCGCTTTAGGAGCCTACCGCGATGAGCTAGCGGATTACCAACAAAGCGCACAACACTCCTCTAGTAATAGCGTTGCCGCCAAAGCCATCCTCAATGTGCTAGAACCTCTAAGTCCCATTTTTCTAGAATTTGAACAAGCTTGCCTGCGTCCTAAAACAAAGATTCCGCTAGATTATTCAAAACCAACAAAAATAGATCGCCCATATATAAGGCCACTATTATCCTTCACTAGAACACTTTCTTTACGTGCGAGATCCCATATCGCGTTAAGCCAATCCAGTGCCGCAAAAAAAGATATTCTAACACTATTACGTATTCTTCTTGTTTTCGAATCCGATGATTCCTTCATATCTCATCTACTCTCTTCTGCCCTATTCAACATCACACTCCCTGTTATATGGGAAAGTCTCCATCCTAACATTTTCACTTCTAGTGATCTTCGCTTGATCAAAAAATCCTTGGAAAAACTAGCGCCGGAAAAAAATCTAGTTACTACAATTCGTTTTGAGAGAGCCATCGCACTCGATTTATTAAAAAATCACCCTGAAGAATTCTATGCCAGCCTCAAGCTCACTTATTTTGAAGATTATTCTGACATCGCTGTAATCACCCAAGTATTACGACATATCGGTTTATCACAGGCTTTCCTCAATCGTAATAAATTAACCTTTTGTCGTTTTTTCCAAGACCATTATCTTACCAGAAACGACAAAGTTCTATTCGATTGGGTCAACATGAAGGCAGCCTCCCAAAGTGAAGCTGACTTCACTGCTCTCAAGCATCACCCCTATCTCTCCACCCAACTAAACACCACTCTTCTAGCATCCTTCTCTGGAGACGCATTCTACTCCATCGCCGAACGCACCGCCCATACCTCCACCCGCATCGACCTCGCTCGTATCGCCATCGCACTCGAACTCTACCACCGCCAACACGGCAACTACCCGACCACCCTCGCGCCACTCACACCCACCTACCTCGACACTATCCCCAACGACCTCATCACCGACAAGCCACTTCACTATCGCATCAAAGCCGACGGCACCCCCATCATCTACTCCGTCGGACTCAACCAAATCGACGAAGGAGGCCTACTCAAAGAAGACCACACCCTAGGCGATTGGGTCTGGCAATACACCCTACCCAAAAACTTCGATGAAGCCGAATGGGAGAAATGAAACCCAAAATTAGAGTCTCATTATTATCTCAATGTCAAATCCACCCCTACAAAAAGCCAAGAAACTCCTCTACCGTCATTCCTGAAGCCCTGATCAAACACCGCAAGGTGCCCCTTGCTAGCTCTCTATGATCTGGAACTGACAGTGTCACCAAAGTTCCCTCTTTAACAAGAATCATGTGACTTCCACGCTGGCGAACAAATTCCCATTCAGCATCCTCGAAGGCTTTGCGAACCTTCCTACCACTTATAACTGGCAGTTTCCCCGCCATCAAACAGCCAGAGCAACTTCAACACTACGCGTTTCAACCGTCATCGGAAGACCTCTTTCAGCCCTCACTTCTAGACAGCCCACAATCGCTTCACGAATATTCTCTTCTGCTTCCGCGCGACTTGCCCCCTGACTTACACAGCCAGTGATTGAAGGGCATTCAGCGATCCATACACCGTCTTCATCACGGTCGAGTGTAATCATGAATTTCATGATGGCAATCTACATGGGTTCAATGGAGAAGTCGAGCAGTATCGCGCTAGGATATGAGTCGCCGCATTAAACCACAGCAACGCACTAATACCATTTGAACAGTTAGATAGTCGGAATGCCCGAGAGATTTGCTGTCAAATCATGGCATAAACCCATAACAAGTGATGCGATTACCATCAAGGGATAACAAAGCGGCGTCAAGCCGCCCGCACTCCAAAAAAAATGCATTTCTTCCCTTTGCGATGCTTAGCGACCTTTGCGAGAAAAATCCTTCAACCTCCCATATTTCACTTCACATCCACTCCCCCATCTTCCTTCAGCATCCCGCCATCAATCAGTTTCTGTTTCTCACTCGGCGGATAGACCCCGCTCACATAACGCCCGCGTTTAAAAACCGCATCCCACATCACCTTGCCATCCTCATGCACATCCTTCACCGCTCCATCCCACAATAAATTCTCCACAAAGTTACCAGAGAACCTCAAACTCCCGTCCTCAAACCATTTCACATGCCGTCCAAAAGCCTTGCCGTCCTTCATCATCGCATCGATCTTGTGCACCCCGCTCTCAAACCACTCGCGGTGCCGCACCTTCTCCCCATGCTCATAATCTAGCATCTTTTTCATCCGCCCGTTCTCATGCCACCAAATCTCCGCTCCATGTAACTCGCCGCCTTCATAGTTAGCAAAATAACCCATTTGCCAATCCTTATCGCGACTGATCACCACTCCCGTATAAGCCAGCTTACTGCCTTTCAGATACACCAAAGCTCCGGCTCCGAGAGTTTCCAGATCACTTCGCTTGGTGAACGACTTGCGCTCGCTCTCACCCACCTTACGCGCCTCTTCCTTCTGACAAGCCGTCAAACAAACTGAACAAAACAGCAAGCCCATCAACCCTATCGTTTTCCCTTTCGACATCATCCAACATCATCCACCAAAGCTGCCATTCTGCAAGTTTCTCCTTCCTGCAACTGAGCAATGTCATTTATTTGTTTGTAATCCAATGCAAAACCCTTCAACCTGATCCCCAATCTTTCACACCTTGAACACGCCTCCCTTTAACATCCTGATCGTCGATGATACCCAAATCAATTTACTGATTCTGGAAGACACCATTCGCACCATGGGGCACCTAGCTTCAACCGCCGGCAGTGGTGAAGAAGCTCTACTTGCTATCAAAGCCTCGGCTCCCGATCTCATCCTGCTCGACATCTTACTGCCAGGCTTAGATGGTTACGAAGTGTTGCAAAAATTGCAGCAAGATCCTCTTTTGTCTAGCATCCCCGTGATCATGATCTCCTCCCTCGGCGATACCGAAAGTGTCGTCAGATGCATCCACCTAGGAGCTGAAGACTACATCACCAAACCCTTCACCATCCCGCTGCTCAAAGCCCGTATCACCAGCGTGATCGAAAAACGCCTCGCTGCTCTTCGCGCCGAACAACTCGGACGTTACACTCTTGAGGAAAAGATTGGCGAAGGAGGTATGGCAAATGTCTATCTCGCTCATCACGCCCTGCTGCGCCGCCCTACCGCGATCAAAGTGCTCAAGCGCGAAATGCTCAACGAAGAAAATCTTGAACTTTTTGAGCGAGAGGTTCAGATCACCAGCAAACTCACTCACCCCAATACCATCGTTATCTTTGATTATGGTCGCACCCCCGACGGTAGCTTTTATTACGCCATGGAGTATCTAGATGGCATCACCTTACAAACCCTAATCGATAACAATGGATCCATTCCAGAGGCGCGGGTGATCCATATCATGCAGCAAATCTGCGGCTCGCTCGCAGAAGCCCACGCCAACGGCCTGATCCACCGAGACATCAAACCCTCCAACATCATGCTCTGCGATCGAGGTGGAGAATTTGATGTCGTCAAAGTGCTCGACTTCGGCATTGTGCAAAGCATCGCCGACCAAAGCTCCGACCAGCAATCCACTTACGTGTTAGGCACCCCCGCCTACATGCCGCCAGAATCGCTGCAATACGGCACCATGCCTGATGATAGAAGCGATCTGTATTCTCTAGCACTGGTAGCCTTTTTCCTACTCACAGGCAAAGACCCCTTCAATCGAGATAGCATCGAACAAACCATTCATGCGCAAATCAACGAAGACCCCACCTCACTCTCCGTCCTGCTAGGAGATAAAATCACCCCGCAATTTGAGCAAGTGATCCGACAATGCTTAGCCAAAGAAATGGAACAACGTCCCATCAACGCCCGCAGTCTCAACGTCATGTTAGAGGCTTGCCAACTTCCTCACCAATGGACACGTAACCAAGCTGAGCTATGGTGGGATCGCTACCACCAACAACACCCCTCCACCGCCTTCAGTGAACTGCCCGCTAGCAAATACAACCGCACCCTCAGTGTGGACCTGCTGAGTCCGCGACGAACTCAAGCCCTGCCCGACTCGAAATCCTAACAGAGCGAACTCAATGCCTGGATGTTACTGATGAGTGAGACCATCCATCCCAACCTCAATGGTCGCTGAAGATCCGTAAAATGGCACCTACCCTTGTCGTCATCAACGTGCCTGCAGAAACTCTAGCAACTAGCAACGATGCAGACTTCATTCGCGACTACCAGTGGATCCTCAACAACAGTTTCCACTTCGGTAAACGCCAATGGGATGTGCTAGCCTTCGTCCCCGAAGATCAAAAACTCCCCTCACAACGCCTGCATCTGACTCGTCAAATCATCATCGGCAAGGATCTACTCCCCCGCGAGCAAAGCCCTCTACACCTGAACCTAAAAGCAGAAAAATAAGCGCTGCTTTGTTAAGTGCAAAATGGTGCGCTCTTGAAAAGTAGCGTGGGTGTCCTCACCCGCATCTTTTGCCTCGAACCGCACTCAGCGGGTGAGGACACCCACACTACCCAGATGTCGTTGGTTTATGCGACCTCCGATAGTGAATTCATGGGCAGGATGCCCATGCCACTTTGCTTAAAAAAGCGCCCCTTAGATTTGCGTGCGACGCTTGCGTTTGAACGTCAACTGAGCTAGCGATTTCTGGATCGATGCCTCCACCGTCGCGATTTCTTCGTCGGTCATTTTCTCAGCCAGCGCGTCCTCAGCTCGTTTGAGCGCTTCTTCCACCGCAGCTTCATCGATCTCATCCGAAGTCACCGCCAAGTCAGTCATGACCGATACCTTTGTGCGCGTGACTTCCACCGCACCTTTACCAATCACCAAAGTCTCATCCTTGCCACCTTTGGTGTAACGTAACTCACCAGGTTGCAAATTGGTCAGCAAAGGTGCGTGATTCTCCAAAATACCAAGCTCACCTTCACTACCAGGAATCACCACCCCCTCCACGTCATCGGAGAAGATTCGTTTTTCTGGAGTTACAATTTCTAGACGGAAAGCCATGGTATTATTTAGTAAACGCGATTAACTCAAATACAATTTTCAGAGCGCTACGAGGTGAGCCTCACTCAGCTCTTCTCCACCGTATCAATGCCGCCCTTCATGTAGAAATTCGCTTCCGGCACATCGTCGTGTTTGCCTTCGAGAATTTCTTTGAATCCACGCACCGTTTCTTCAATCGTCACATACTGCCCATCATGACCAGTGAACACTTTCGCCACAGCAAAAGGTTGTGAAAGGAAACGCTGAAGTTTACGCGCACGGAACACGATCTGCTTGTCCTCAGGACTCAACTCGTCCATACCAAGAATCGCGATGATGTCCTGCAAATCTTTGTAACGCTGCAACACATTCTGCACTCCACGAGCGACTTTGTAGTGCTCTTCACCCACCACATCGGGAGCCAAAGCGTTCGAAGTCGAAGCCAATGGATCCACCGCAGGGTAGATACCCAGCTCAGCCAATGAACGCTCCAATACCACTGTTGAATCCAAGTGAGCAAACGTGGTCGCTGGTGCTGGGTCAGTCAAATCATCCGCCGGCACATACACCGCCTGGAACGAAGTGATCGATCCTTTATTAGTCGAAGTGATTCGCTCCTGCATGGTAGCCATCTCAGTCGCCAAAGTAGGCTGATAACCCACTGCCGAAGGCGTGCGTCCCAACAATGCAGACACCTCAGAACCCGCTTGTGAGAAACGGAAAACATTATCTACAAAGAGCAACACGTCTTGGTTCTCTTCGTCACGGAAATATTCAGCCATCGCAAGCGCAGACAGCGCCACACGCAAACGAGCCCCTGGAGGTTCGTTCATCTGACCATAAACCAGAGCCACTTTTGACTTGCTCAAGTCTTCTTGGTCGATCACGCCGGCCTCACTCATTTCCCAATACAAATCATTACCTTCACGAGTTCGTTCACCCACTCCAGCGAAAATTGAATAACCACCGTGCCCCTTGGCGATGTTGTTGATCAACTCCATGATCACCACCGTCTTGCCCACACCAGCACCACCAAAAGCGCCCACTTTACCACCCTTAGTGAAAGGACAAATCAAGTCGATCACTTTAATGCCCGTTTCCAAAACCTGCGACGAGGTGCTCTGATCCGTCAACGGAGGAGCCTCTGCGTGAATCGGATAACGTTTGGCAGCTACCACTTCACCGCGCTCATCCACAGGATCACCAGTCACATTAAAAATACGTCCAAGAACCCCTGCACCCACTGGCACCGTGATCGGCTCGCCCATGTCAGTGATCTTCACTCCACGCTTGAGACCGTCCGTCGTTGACATCGCCACCGCGCGCACCCAACCGTCGCCCAAATGGGACTGAACTTCGAGAGTCAATTTAGTGTTTTCGCCATAGAGATCATACTCGATCTGCAGTGCGTTATAAATATCGGGCAATTTTTCGGCATCCGAAAAATCAACATCTACCACCGGTCCGATAACCTGAACAATTGTGCCTTGGTTGCTCATCTTTTTTTCCTAATTCTTAATTCCTAATTCCTAATTCCTAAATTCTTAATCCAACGCCTTCATGGCTGTCGTGATATCCAACAATTCCGTAGTAATCGCAGCCTGCCTGATCTTATTGTATTCCAACTTCAGATCCTTGATCATGTCATTCGCATTGTCGGTCGCGCTCTTCATCGCCACCATTCGCGCACTGTGCTCCGATGCACGTGACTCTTGCATCATTTGGAAGATCTCAAAATTCACATAATAAGGCACCACAGAATCCAATACCTCCGTAGGGTTTGGCTCAAAAATATACTCACCTTCGCTCGCTTCAATGTCACTCGCTTTGACAGACTCAACAGCCCCGCCTTTGCTATGCAACTTGCTATCGCGCCCGAGCTCCATCTCCCTGATAGGCAACAGAGTCTCGATGGTAGGCTCCTGACTTAGAGTCGAAACAAAACTGGTGAATGCTACCCGCACACGGTTGTATTCCCCTTCGAGGAATTTATCCATCACAAATTTCCCCACCAACTTGGCCTCGGGAAACTCCGCTGGGTCCGATACGTTAAAATCAGCAATCAAATTACTTTTCGTGCGAGCCAGCGCTTGACGCCCCTTGCGTCCAATCGTCACATAATCCGTTTGATCATCTCCCTCATCCATCACTTTGCGAATCAAGTTAGTATTCAAACCAGCACACAAGCCCTTGTCCGTCGTGATCAATACCACCAAGGTTTTGCCCTCCTCCCGATCTTCGAGCAAAGGGTGAGTCTCATCTTCAGTATTGGCTTTCAAGTTCACCAATACGCGGTTCAGCACCTCAGCAAAAGGCCTGCCCGCAGTCGCGAACTCCTGCGCCTTTTTCATCTTCGACGCCGCCACCAATTGCATCGCATTGGTGATCTGAGCGGTGTTACTAACCGACTTGATGCGTCGGCGGATGTCCTGGGTGTTAGCCATCGAAAATTTAGATAAGGTTTTTCTTAATCGTCTCTAGTTCTGTTAGCAACGGTCTATGCTAGCAACTCCTCGTCCTGCTTATTCCGCAGAAGGAGCTTTATAGCTTTTCTTGAAGTCTTCAACCGCAGCTTTTAGCTCCGCACCGATTTCCTCAGTGATCGCTTTTGCATCGCGCAACTTAGCCATCACCTCGTCTTTACGAGTGGACAAAAATTCTTCCATTTTCAGCTGGCAATCTTTCACGTTCTCCACAGCCACATCATCGAAGTGACCGTTCTGCATCGCCCACAAGGTCGAAACCTGCAGCTCCAAAGGAATCGGCGAATACTGATTCTGTTTGAACAGCTCCACAATGCGCGCTCCACGATCCAAAGTCGCTTTCGTCTTTTCATCCAAGTCCGAACCGAACTGAGCGAAAGCCTGCAACTCACGATACTGCGCCAAATCCAATTTGGTTGTGCCAGATACTTTTTTGATCGCTTTCGTCTGCGCAGCAGAACCCACACGACTCACTGACAAGCCCACCGAAATCGCTGGGCGAATGCCTTGATAAAACAAATCCGTTTCCAAGAAAATCTGACCGTCAGTGATCGAAATCACATTGGTAGGAATGTAAGCCGACACATCGCCCGCTTGAGTTTCGACAATCGGCAGAGCCGTCATCGAACCACCACCCTCTTTTTCACTCAGACGCGCAGAGCGCTCAAGCAACCGGCTGTGCAAGTAAAACACATCTCCAGGATAAGCCTCACGTCCTGAAGGACGACGCAGCACCAAAGACATCTCACGATAAGCCACCGCGTGCTTGGAAAGATCATCAAAAACGATCAGCACATCCTCGCCCTGATCCATGAACCACTCACCGATCGCACAACCCGTGTAAGGAGCGAGATACTGCTTGCAAGCTGGCTCTGAAGCCGCCTCCGTAACCACCGTGGTGTATTCCATCGCACCCGCATTTTCCAAAGTCTGAATGATTCTCGCCACGTTCGACAGCTTCTGCCCAATCGCAACATAGATACAATAGATAGGTTTGTGATCCTTGAGCTTACCCTCAGCCGCCGCGCGGTTTTGGTTAGCTTGTGAAATGATCGTATCCACCGCAATCGTAGTTTTGCCCGTTTGACGGTCACCGATGATCAACTCACGCTGGCCTCGGCCGACTGGGATCATCGCGTCGATTGCTTGAATGCCCGTCTGCACTGGCACACTCACACTCTGACGAGCAATGATACCAGGAGCGATTTTCTCCACCGGATACTGCGCATCCGCTTTGATTTCACCTTTACCATCGAGTGGTGCGCCTAGCGAATCCACCGTGCGGCCGAGCATTTCGCGGCCAACTGGCACCTGCAACAGACGACCAGTGGTGCGCACTTCATCGCCCTCCTTGATGTTCAATCCACTCCCCATCAACACCACGCCGACTTCCGTTTCCTCAAGGTTCAAGGCCAAGCCGTAAAGACCGCCAGGAAACTCAATCATCTCATTCAACATCACGTCGCTGAGACCTTCGATTTTCGCTACGCCATCACCAATTTCGCGAACCACACCGACGTTTGATTTCGTCACCGATGTTTTCAGACTCGCGATTTCCGATTCCAGTTCCTGCAGGATGTTACTCATGACTGATTTATTAAAATAAAATTAAAACTTTGTTAAAATCCAGACCTCCCTTTTTGCGGTTGGCCCTACTCTCTTCCTTAACCAAACTTCTCCCGCAACCGCACTAAGCGTTCACGCACACTGCCATCCCACACATCACTGCCAACACGCACACGCATGCCGCCCAGTAGCTCGGGATTGCTTTTAAACTCTGAGGTAAGTTGAGTTCCATACTTCCCCTTCAAATCCGCCAATACATTAGCCTCCAAAACTGCCCCCAATGGCTTCGCACTCTCGATCACCGCATGGCTTTTTTTCAACTCGAGACGTACTAGATGAGAGTACACATTAAGCACGCCCAGATAACCGCGAGGTTTATCCGTTGCCAGTTTTACCATCACAGTCCTCACCACACTAGCATCTACCCGACCGTCAATAACGGTGGCCTTCATTAGTTGGCGGGCGATGCGCTGGGCGTCTTTGCTACCTTTCATCTCAAAAAATTAGACTTTTTTTACCAACTCACAACGCTACCTGACCAGCAGTTTCCTGATTAATACGCTCTTGATCCTTGTTATCCAAAACCTTGCCTGTCACCTTTTCTGTGGTATCGATCACCAGACGACCAAACTCACCCTTCAACTCAGCCATCAATTGCTCGTGCTCGAGTTTAGCTGCTTCATTTGCCTTAGCTATAATCTTGCCCGCTTCGACAATCGCCGCCTGCGTTTTTTGCTCACGCACGGACTCTGCGCTGTCTTTAGCTTCGGCAATCATACGATCAGCCTCTGCATTAGCTTTGTCGATTTTCTCCTGCACATTAGACTCCGCCTGCTCCATCTGTTCGCGGATCTTCTCTAGATTAGCCTCACCATCAGCGATGCGACGGCGCCGCTGTTCCAGCATAGCCAGCACCGGACCGTAGGCACTTTTATATAAAATGAAAAAAACGATTCCAACTATGATCACCTGAGCAGCAAACTTTTCCAAGCTGAATCCAAAAGTTTCTAGAATCTCCATTTTATTAATGCTTAAATTTTTTCCTCAAAAGTGCCCGCGAGACTCACGTCTCGCGGGCAAATATTTCCCAGTAGCTACAATTATTTTGCAGCCATAATGAGACCGTAAATCGCGATAGCTTCTGCAAGCGCCATGCCAATAATCCCGATCGTCAAGATCTTACCGAAAGCAGTAGGGTTGCGTCCCACCGCTTGTGCAGCCGCCATGCCAATCATGCCGATAGCAATACCTGCTCCCATACCTGCAAGACCCAGAGAGAAGTAACCGTTGAACTGCAATCCACCCGCTACTGCTTGCGCACCTTCCACAGCATGAGCTACGGGCTCAGCTGCCGCTAATATCATTTCTAATCCAGCCATCTTATTTATCCTTCGTTTGTTGTTTTGTTGTGTTCACTGGCGCCCACTCTTTGCGTATGGTCACCCCAGCGAGATTTTTCTACCTAATGAGCAGATTCTCCCCCCTCATCATGCCCCTCTTCATCGTGCTCGGTGGACAACTGCACATACACTGCACACAACAGCGTGAATACAATCGCCTGAATCAATCCGACCAGGATTTCCATAAAATAAAACGGCAGTGGCACCAGCACGCTGGACACAAAAGCCCAAACTCCTGTCAGCCCCATCTGTTCCCCGATATTACTCATCGAGTGCAACAGAGTCTCACCAGCGTAAACATTACCCAGTAAGCGGAAAGAGAGCGTCACTGGACGAAACATAATCGAAATGATCTCGATGAATCCCACAAAAATAAAAATAGGCAACAACCCCCACCACAAGCCACCGCTAAGACCGCCTTTAGGAGCGAACACATGCTTGATGAATCCAAACACGCCCAACTCCTTGATCGTGATCCATGTCCACATCCCCATAAACACAGCAGCTAAGGCTAATGTCATATTAAAATCAGCCGTTGGCGGCCTAAACAAAGGCACAAAATTGTGATCCTCTGGATCCAATGTCAAAAAACCGATTTTTTCACCAAATCCCACCGTGCCAACCCCTGGAATCAAACCTGACCAATTTGCGCAGAGAATGAAAACAAACAAGGTCGCCAATAAAGGGAATACTTTAGGCGCCACCTTTTCCCCAACAATGCCTTCAACTTGACCATAAAGCATCTCTATCACAAACTCGACGAAATTTTGTTTCCCGTCAGGCACCATGGTCATTTTGCGAGTAGCAATACGTGTGAACAGCAAGATGGCAACTGTCACTAAGACCGCCATCACAATGGAGTTGGTCAAATAGGCCGTCATCCCTCCCAATCCTGGAATATGCGGTGCATCTAAACCACCTGCCGCAAGAACGACATGTGAAAAAGCTTGATCTATCGAGTGGATTTGCATCGAAAAAACAAAAAATGAATAGGCGCGCTAATCTTAAACTTTTGCCAAAATCAGCAACGCATCGCTTCTTATATGCTTCCTAAAAAAAACCGCAAGGTTATTTTGTGAAAAATTTCACAAGCCCCCCCGTTCGTTGCATTGACATCGACTCAGTCCATATGAAATCGAGCTTCGCCCACCAACACCGCAGATCAAAATCCAGCCGACCACAAAGACCATTCACCGTCTTTTCAACCACCCATCAAACCAGTCAAAAGCATCATCCCACATCTGTTGATCAAACTTATGATCGCCAGCATAAAATCAGCTTTGAGCTTACGTTCACAGCGTTTTAAGACTTTACCCCTTAACCTCAGCATGTGGCATGGATTGGCAATCCGTGTTTTCTTGATTTCGGTATCACTTTTAGCTTAGCGATCAAATTCAGTTAACCCTATTCCAACAACACTTTTCCCGAGCGTGTCCGGTGTTCTAAAATTGTAGGGCAGTCGCTTCGGCTGCCTTTCCTATTACCTTCGAACTATCTGAATAGTTACGTTTTTTAAATCGTTTTCACCGTTCATCAGAAGTTTGCTGGATTTCAAATCACCCCTTCCGCCCAATTTTCTGCCCAGTACTTTTTCCCTTTGCGATACTTGGCGACCTTTGCGAGGCAATCCTTCAAGCATCAAGCCTGCCACCCCACCCAGCCATCAGCTCTGGTTCATAGCCTTTTATGGCAAACAAGTTAACCCGCATTCACCACCTCTAGTCTGCCAAAACCATTACTGGTCTTCGTCACCTGAATCTGCGCACTGATTCGCTGCTTGAGCGCATCGACATGCGAGATGATTCCGATCGTGCGATTCCCCACCCGCAGATTTTCCAAAGCCGCCAAAGCCATATCGAGCGTCTCCGCATCCAGCGTGCCAAAACCCTCATCGATGAACAAACTCTCAATCCGAGTATCACTGCCCGCCAGATCAGAAAGCCCCAGCGCCAGCGCCAAGCTGATCAAAAACGACTCCCCACCCGACAAACTGCGGATCGGACGAATCGCATCCCCCTGATATAGATCCACAATCTGTAAGCCCAAGGACTCCTCCCCGCCGCCCCCATCCGAAGCCATACGCTCAATCTGATAACGATCATTGATCTCCCGCAAATGAACATTCGCCAATAACAACAACTGCGCCAAAGTCAGCCCTTGAGCGTATTTGGAAAACTTAGACCCATCCGCCTTACCGATCAGATCATTGAGCTCTCGCCAAGGGCGCTGTTCTTTTTCCAAATCCTCAATCTTCGCCAGCTGTCCCGCCTGATCCTTGCGCGCTTGTTCGTCCTGCTCCAGTAACAAATTGATTTTCCCCAGGCGCTGCTGCATCTCACTGATCCGCTCAGACAAAACCGTGATCTCATCCTGCAAAGCCGGCACCGCCCCCTCTTCCACCCGTTGCACCGACTCCAACTCAGCCAAAGTCTTTTCCACCTGCTGCATTTGCCCCTGCAAGGTTGAGTTACGATGAGCCAGCTCCTGTTTTTGCTGCTGGATCTCCGTCAAACGCTGCTCACTCAAACGAGCCGCCTGCCAATCCTCAATCGCCGCAAAAGGCGAATCACCCAAAGCCTGCTGCAAGTCCGCCTCACAGTTCACCACCTGCTGCTTCCTCCGTAATTCCTCCTCACTCTTTTGTTCCAACAAAACCGACAACTCAGCCAGCTCTTGCACCACCTGCTCCCCCGCACGACGTCGCACCGCCTCATCACTGTCCACTTCCACCGCAGCCCTCTCCCGCACCACATCCAAATCCAGATCCCCTAAATCCTGTAAGGCACTTTGCCAATGCTGCTGCTCCCGCTTCAACCGTTCCAGCTGCTCAGCCAGCGATGCCTGCTCACGCTTCAAATCCTTCAGCTTATTTTGCCCCTGTTCCAGTTGACGACTGCGCCGCTCATACTCCGCTTGCCTTTGCTGCAATGCCGCGCAACAAGCCGAAGTTTCAGCCACAGAAACAATGCCATCACCAGCATCCCCCAACACCCCATTGAACTCCCCTATCAGTTGAGTAAGCGTATCTTCAAGCCCCTTGATCTCAGTCTGCAAACTCTCCTGATCCGCAAGCCTTTTGTTTTTTGCCAGCTCCAAGGCCTTCCACTTCTCCTCCCATACCTGCATCTGGCCTTCCACCCGATCAAAAGCCCTGCTCGCCTCACTGCTCGCGATTTCCAAAAGCTCCAGCTGCTCCATCTTCTGCTGCGCATCCGCCTTGCCCTTTTGTTGCAAAAGGCACCACCGCTCAAAACCCGACTCATCGTCCGCCGTGTCCTGATAGCCCACTTTCCCCGCTTCCATCTCAAACAAAGCCAAATGATGCTTCACCTCTCCCTGCAACTGCTCCACCTTTTGTTTGGCATGCTTGAGATCCTTAGCCATCACCACCGCCTGCGACGCTAACTGATCCAGTTGATCCCGCAGCTCAGCCACCTTCTTTTGTTGCTCATCCCGAACTAGGCGATCCTTATTTTCACCGCCCAAATCCTGCTCCGCAAACGGGTGCTGCTGCGATCCGCACAAAGGACATGCCTCGCCATCTTTCAACTCAGCACGATGCTGCTCCAGCGAAGCAATTTTGATCGCCTGATCCAGTAACTTCTGCTTATCCGCCAAAATCTCCTCCGCCCCCTTCAAGTCCACCTTACCACTCTCGTAATCCAGCTCAGCCTGTTGGGCTTTTTTTTCTAAAGCAGGACAAGCCTCTTGGCTCCGCCCCAACTCCACCACCTTCTTCTGCCACGACTCACGCAGCGACGCCACCTGCTTCGCCCGCTGCACCGCCTCCCCTTGATCACCTGCCCACTGCCGCCACTGCCCCATCGTGCGTTGCCCCGCTAGACCGCCAAACGCCTGCACCGCCTCAGACTTAGCTTGCGCGGCAGACTTCAACGCCTCCGCCAACTTAGATTTCTCCTCAGTCGCCTTTTGCCTTTCCCCCTCCGCCCTTTCCCCCTCTGCCACCAAATCCTGCAAACGCTTTTGGTCATGCGTCAGCTTGCCAGCCTTCGTGCGTAGTGACTCACCCAGTGGACGCAAAGACTCCAACAATTCACCAAGCACTTGATCCGCCCCATGTTGCTCCAGCCACCCAGCGATCGAATCCAGCTCTTCTTTCTGCTGATTCAAATCCCCCTCATTTTTTTCCACATCCGCCAGCCCAGCCTTAATCAAAGCGCCCACATGACCCCCCGTTGCCAACAAAACCCCAGCCGTCTCACCACGCTTTACCCCCTGGCGTTTTGACAAATCACCCAACTCCCGCACCACCTTTTTCAACTCCGTCACTTGTCCTTCCCATTTCCCCACCACAGGCTGAAGCGGAAGAGTCTGCTGATGATGGCGCATCGCCTCCAGTTGATCCGCAAAATTCTCATCATCCACCGCCCACTGCTTCAAGCTCTCCTGCAAACCCGCCAACTCCTTACTATTTTTTATATAATCCAACGAAGCATCCAACTTCTTCACCAAACCCGAGCGCGATTTTCCCAAAACCTGCAAAGTCTCATTTTTATCACCCTGCTCCCGCTTCAGCTCAAGCAACTCCTGCTCGTCCATTACTTGCACACCCTGCAAAGCCCTTTTCAAATCCTCCACCTCGCCCTCTTTTTCCCTTACAATCTCATAAGTCTTCTTACTGATCTGAGAATAAATTTCCGTCCCCGTGATCTTCTCCAGCAGCTCACCTCGATCCTTATCACTCGCGTCGAGGAACTCCTTGAACTTCCCCTGCGCCAACAGCACCGAACGCAAAAAACGCTCATAATCCAAACCTGTCAGTTGCTCAACCTCATCATCCACCTCCCTTACCTTCTCCGCCAAGATCTCACCACCCTCCGCCTCCGCTTTCGCTATTTGCCGCTTAGCCGACTGCATCTTACCATCCGCCTTTTTGCGCGCCCTCGCCAAGCTCCACGTCGCCACATGACGCCCCTTAGCGCACTCAAATACCACCTCCGCAGAACATTCCCCCGTGCCACGTGTCATCACCTGTTCAGGGCTACGCTCATTCTCATAGCGCGCCGCCTTGCCAAACAAAGCCAAAGTCATCGCATCCAGTATGGTACTCTTACCCGCCCCCGTCGGTCCCGTGATCGAAAAGATCCCCGCCTCAGCCAACAGCCCGTCCTCAAAATTAATCTCATGTTCGCCCTTCAACGAATTCAGATTCTCAAACTTTAACTTCAAAATTTTCATCACACTTCTTCAATCATCAATCCCCTCATAATTCTTCATTCTTCATTCATCATTCATCATTCATCATTCATATTCATAATTCATAATTCATAATTCTTCACCCCACCTCATCCAGCACATGCTGAAAACACTGCGTCAGCGTTTTTTTATCCACATCCCCCTCATAATTCTCAATCCGCTGCGCAAACACCGCCTCCGGTTTCCACTCATTGATCGACTTCACCACTTCCCCATCCACCGGATCCAATCGCGCCACGCTACCCTTCCGGCTCACCTTACAAACCTCCGCCCCCTGTTTCGCCGCCGCCTCACGAATCTGATCATTGATCGACGGATTCACCTCCCCCTCACTCAACATCACCTCGATCCACGGACACAACTCCTCCTTCCCTATCTTCAACTCGGCTATTTCCGCCAGCACCTCATCCAAACTGCCCGCCATACGAATCAAGCGACGCGCCAAAGGAACCTTCACCGCTTGCTGCTCCAGTTGATTCTCCTCAGTGATCGTCAACAAACGCATCTGCTTCTCCAACGACTCAGAAAAGCTCAACGGAATCGGACTGCCCGAATAGCGGATGCACTCATCCCCACCCACCACCTGCGGATGATGCAGATGCCCCAGCGCCACATAGTCAAAACCCGGACTCAGCTGCTGCGCCCCGATACTCCCCAAATTGCCAATATGCACACTGCGCTCACTGTCCGAGAGCCGCCCCCCCACCGCCGTCAGATGCCCCGTCGCCAAAAGGATCTCCCCCTCCCGCTTATCCGCCAGCACCAGCTCTGCCATATCCTTATACACCCGCGCAATGCCCGCCTTGGTGCGCGCCTCCATCTCATCAAAACTCTCCCCCTCCACCGCCCGCCGCACATCGCGATCGCGCAAAAACGGGATCGCCGCCACACACAAACGCCTACCCCCACACTCAAAACGCAACACCGCCTGCGAAAGATCCTCCGGCAGCGAACCCACCACATGCACCCGCAAACTTTTCAAAAGACGCTTAGGCGCCTCCAGATGCGCCGCCGAATCGTGATTCCCCCCCACCACCACCAGCTCACAATGACGCAAAGCGCACAGTCTCGCGATGAAATCATAATACAGCTGCTCCGCCGCCCGCGCAGGATTAGCCGTATCAAACACATCCCCCGCGATGATCAACAGATCCACCTTCTCCCGCTCAATGAAGTCTAACAAAAAATCAATAAATGCCCGCTGCTCCTGCAAACGATCCCGCTCATAGAACCCCTGACCCAAATGCCAATCCGCCGTGTGAAGAATTTTCATATTTTATAAAACCAATCACACTACACGACATTTTTCCGGAGCAAGAAAGGAACCGCAGATTACACAGATAATCGCAGATAAAAAGATGTTAAAATTAAAGAAAAAGAGAAAATGATGATGATTGCATGAAAGTTTTATATATTATGATCTTCAAAACATAAAACATCTGCGTAAATCTGTGCCATCTGCGGTTAAATATTTTTTGTCGTGTAGTGTGAAAATCAATAAACCCATCTCTTACTCTTTTCCCATGTCCTCCATTCTATATCGCCAGCAGCCAACCACGTCCACCGCAACTTGCCCAGCCTAACAAGACAACCCCAGCACCTTACCCGCCAGGGTAGGACACCAGCGGGGAGGTCCGTAGAAAAATCTCAAGTTTTCAATCACACTATGCCTTGGAGTGCTGCGGCTCGACGCAGCTTTTCAGGACGAGCGCAATTCAAGCACAGTATCGCTTAAAGTGACCCATATAGCCTCCCCGCCCCACAGATTTCCTCACGCAGCCGAAACGAAGTGAATCGAAACGAAGCAGAGATAGCTGGAGGAAACTACCCGAAAGCAACACAGGCGACCTGAAAGGTCGAGCAAAGCGTCCAAAGACGCGGAGACGCAGAGTTAAAAAAAATACATCCAAATCACAAAACCTCTAAGCACAAATCCCCACCAATGTGTCACAGGTTTTCAACCTGTCTGCTTTTCCACCTCCCCACAGCTTACAAAGCTGTTCCACATCCCAAACGACAAGCGCCCCCCGCCCTACAAACCTCAAATATTCCTCTCTGTGTTCTCCTTACCCTCTGCAGCGTAAACCCCAATCTATGCTCCCCTCTCGATTCCATTTCCTCTCGCACCAGTTCCCTCCCATCCCTTTCAGCCCGTCCATCCATGTAAATACCCCCTCTTCCTCTGCGTCTCTGCGTGAGCCATTCTTTCTCCCACACGCTCCTCGACTTCGTAGTTGAAGTTGAAGCAGATTTCACCCTGCTCCCAAAGCCACCCGCTGCGCTTCCATTGGATACAAGTCCGACTCACTGATCTTCAGCCAATACGGAACGACGGAAAGCCTCTTGAGCGAAGACTTTCCAATGCTCTGGCCAGCCCCCTTCCGAGTTCGCAAATTCATCGGGATGTAAACCTGGTGCAATATAAAATAGCGACCTCCACCCCTGTAAAAAATCTACTCTATTCAATCGCTGCAAACGGCGCCTTGATCTAAGGATTTCTCGAAAGCACTCACACGCTCTATTGACAAAAGTTTATTGCTGGGGCTTGATGGGCACTCCCCACCGAATTGAACACATTAATCTTCCACAAATGATCATCCCCCTTACAGGCCGGACAGAATGGGAAGATACCGTGAATCTCCCCGTCCCCGCCAATAACATTTTCCAACGTATCATACGGAGACCAAACCCCTCTATCGGTCGCCCCAAAGAACGGGAGTGCGCCGAAATGCTATGCTCGCTTTTACTGAACTCCAAAGAAGCAAAGGAAACGATCATTACTTGGTTGGCAGAAATAGCCAGAACATCCATAGATTTTCTAAATTCTGATGACAACACAATCCGAATCATTACCGAAGGACCGGTTGGAACAAAGCGCGATGATCTGCGTATTGAAATATCAGATGATCCAGGAAACCTTATTTGCCTGTGGACGATCGAAATAAAATCCGGAGCTTCCTTTCATTACAGTTCAAGGCAGCTTTTATCCGATGACGAATCTGAAGACGAAATTGATCTAGAGCTCGGGGATGATGACATTGAATTGGAACCCGACCAGGTCAATCAGATTATTAATTACGACAACTGGCTAGCCGGACAATCAAGATTAAACGAAGACGCCGATATTCGTGGTTTTGTTCTGGCAGTAGATAACTTGTCTCTAAATATGCCGGAGGGACTCACCTCCCCTTGGAACTGTATAACATGGACGCAACTGTGGCTTTGTATTGGCAGATTGATAACTTCCTCCGCAGGGTTGAAGGAAACAGATCGATTTTTATGTCGCCATGTGTTGGGATTTATTCGAGAAAACCTATGGAGGAAGAAACAAATGGAAAACAATAATAGAATTGAAATAGATGACATCTCACTGATGAAGGCGATGGGAACACTTGGGGCGGATTTTGACGCAAAACTCCACGGTATACTTAAATCTTTTACACCCTTGTTCCCGAGTTTCTGCGACGAGGGTATGGCTACGAAATTGCATGGGCAGTATTT
>JAKISY010000051.1 GCA_021648365.1 Verrucomicrobiales bacterium | reverse complement strand
AGGCTGCGTGCCGTAGCGGTCGTTTGCCGGACGGCGTTTGGAAAGGTAAGCATTCAGCGACAGCCCTCAGCCATCGACTACCCCAAATGCCAAAATTCAATAACCCAGCCCGAAGATGAGATTATTTTTTCTTCCAACTTTATACGGCTTTAGCCGCAATCAAAGAGCCCCGCGACAAGCTTTCATAAGTATTCTTTTAATACTAAGAAATAACTCTTTGTCAAGATACACTGACCTCAAAGGAAAAGGAAAATTATACAGTTTTCGATTTTAATCCTCCTAAAAATATTCAATTAAACCGCTTACCCACAAGGACTTACAGTGCTTGTCAAGATATGCTGACTGACCCCTTTTCTACGCAACACGTAACATCAAATTGCCACCCCTAATCCTTTAATTTCATTAAACCATTCCTTCTTGTCAGCATGCAACAAAACTTCGTTCGCTTTTGTAACTGCGAAATAAAGATCTTTAAATTCGCAATGCTCGTCCAAAACAAGGTTGATTGAAACACAATAATCAACTGCTAAGCCACGTAAATAATCTCGAATTTTCTCAAATAAAAAAACTAGATATGAAGACGAGCGTTCTTCAACCACAAGCCCAATCCCTCGACTTGACCCAGTCCTATGTCCTACTGAAACATCATCACTAGGAATTGCTACTTCCCCACAAAATTCCTCAACGACTCTCACCAAAGCGTCTCTCACTTTTTCGTATTCTTCATCAAAGGTATCCTCATCAAAATTAAGCTCCTCTTCTGGGTCATTAAATGGACCGTCTACGTATTGAGATATATCCTCATAATGGCGGATAAATTTAAATGTCATAAAATCACTCTAAACCTCGTTTAAGCTTATTGTAATATCCTCCTAATGGAGAATCATCATTATAAAAATAATCAGGATCTTCGGCAAATTTAATGACCCCATCAGCCATTTTGTTTACAGATTTTAATCCCGATGCATCAATAACAAGCCCCGCAGGCGTAGCGTCAAATGCGCCAATGATTAATGCTTCATTAACTTGATCTACAGTTTTAGCATTCGATACACCAACAGCTACTCCTGAAGCGGTAATAATGGCACCTACAATCGGTAATTTCTTACTTCCCCATCCCAAAACTTTACCTGCGGTTGTAAATCCTTTCGACCATCCCGCCTTCCCCCCAGTTTTATTATACAAACCAAGCATTTTGTTGAGATTCTTAGCCGAACCCTCTCCCTGAGCAACTATAGAATTAAATTTACCAACATACTCATCCTTCATTACACTGTTGACCATCCCATCAGCAAAATTTTTCGCTGCTTTACCTGATAACCCAGATGGATCAATACCTTTTTTAATCGCATCGTCTATGTATCCATTCTGAAGAGCTTTTACTTTTTCTGTATATTTTATATGAGCTTTTGAATTGGTGTGCCTAAGTTTTACTTCGGGTTTTATCCTGTGATCATCGAGTCTCTGCCTAACATCTGGGCTCAATGCGTCATTATCTTTCCAAGTTTCCACAGGTGAAATATGATGCCCCTTTCGAGTGATCTTCACATTATCTTTATCTTTCTCCAAACCCAACGGATCAAAATAGCTCCAAGGGTTCTGAACTACATAATCCCAAACACCCGTGGCACTATCGTAGTGGCTAAAGTGATTTCCCCTAGTGTTGCCTAACGCAAAGGTATAACCTTTTGTATCATAGTCACGATTGAACCCACCATTCACCGCGACTGCTTCGAATGATTCCAAAGAAACGACCATCAATTCACTATTCCAGAGGCAAGAATCACCGTTCCAACAAGGGCGAGACATTTTATCAACTCCACTCAAACCCGCACGTTCACGCTTGCCGTCATAAGGGTATCTCCCACCACCAGCAAAGCTATTCACTCCCTCAGCAACAGCCTGCTCTCTACCATCAACAAGACGATCAATCGCGTCATCATCGTAGTCACCGTAAGCAAAACCTCTGCCCCCACCCTGCCAACAAACACCTCCAACTTCGTGCCCCTTAGTGAAGTTCGTGGATAAATCAGCCTCTACTCTCCCCGAGGCACTGGCGTATCCACTCAGGACACTACTGCATGCGATCACACACATCAGCAGCCAAGCGTAAAACTTGACTAACATGGACGGACTACACTGTTCTATCCTACGCACGACCACCTTCTAACAAAACCCCTCGCCCGCCACAAGTAAAAAGCAAAAAATAGTAATTATCAAAGCTTCCCCGAGCTTTTCAAAAGCTCCAATTTCTTTCGATTGTATTTCGAAGCAAAGTGGAAAGCTGCTAGAATAAAATCGCGATGCTCCGAGCTTTTGATCGTATCCGAAGTCCCCTCGATATGTCTCACCCCAAACTTTTTCACCACGGCTCCCCCCACTTCGATATCTAGCCCTGGGTAATACAAGGTATATGCATTTGCTGAATAGATTGCATATACCCCGTTCGCAAAATCTTTTGCCGCCTCTTGCTCCCCGTGACGAGAGGTGAATTGGTGAGTTCTTTGCCGGAAGCCCGAATCTGCAATGGCAGCAGGCTTATTCGAACTCACGCATCCGAACAAAAACAACAGCAGCAAACAGCTGCCATAGATCGATAGTTTTTCCATTTTCTTGCCATGCTCCCCCCCGCCAGTCTCACCTCCACTCATTTCCCCTTTTTCCCATACCCTTTCACTGCAGTGCCATCCTCTTGCAATTTACCACAGCTCCACAACAAACCACGAGCCAATAGATCCAAATACACAGGCTCCATCATCGTCTCATTGTGATGCCCGATGGTGGTGCCAAAGGTTTTGCACCCCTTGTATTCGTTCACCCAGATACAGGTCTGCGCAGCTTCGGTTGAAGGGATTTTACCCTCCACTAGTGCGGTGGCAGATGCCCATACCTTGGCGTCGGCATGCGCTTTGGAATTGGTATTGTAAAGCTCCCCCTGCGGAGTCACCCAATCATCGGGCAAAGCTTTGATCACCGGGTGTGTCTTATTCAACTTCGTCAATGTGATGGGACTTTTTTTTCCGTGATTAAAAGAACTCACTCCGATCAATTTACGATATTCGTCCGTTTTCGCCGCACGATAAGAGTGCATCGAACAATGCAGCACCACCACCCCAACCCCGTGATCCGTGTGCCCCTTGACCATCGCATTGACAAAATCATCATCTGCCACTCCGCCGTAGCATTCATTGTGAACGATCACATCATAGCCCTTAGCCCAATCCTTCTTTTTGTAGATCGCGATTTGATGCTCTCTGCTTTCGAATTGCTCGTAAACCAAATCCCACACCACGTTCACCCGCTCACTCACGCCATCCATGATGATGCGTTTCTGCATATCATAATCGTGGCAGCACCCTCCCGTGATCAACAACGCTCGAATCGGCTTAGTCCCACCTCCATCAGCTTTCTTTTTTTGCGCCTGCACGCTTGGGCTCAGCAACAATACCAAAGATAGAACACATAAAATCGGAGCTAGAAGTTTTCTCATCCCCTTTCTTGCCACAAAAATGCCCGCTGCGCAAGCACCTCGCACCAGCCAAGACTCAAAACGGCAAATAACAAATCAAATAAATCCAATTCAAGAGCACTAACAAAAAAATCATCACCGTCCAGACTTTAGCCATTTTTTTGCTCTCCCCTACGACTCGCCGCTTGCTCTTGAACGTAAGCAGCGCCCAGAAAAACCACAGCACAATCACCAGCACGCCTAAGACCACCAGCGGATTGTAGCGCAGAGCCTCAACCACATCCGCGCGTGACAAAGCCTCCATAGCCCTTGTCCCCCCACAACCGATGCAGGGAATCCCTGTGAGCACTCGCAACGAACACGGCGGAGCTTTGACTGGCCAACTTTGGTAAGTTCGCGCGCCAATCAACAAAGCGAGCACCGCAAACAAACTGACCGACGGCGCAACCAAACGTTCGTATCGACGCATCTCACTGACCTCCTGTTTCCAGCTCACGCACGCGCTGCTTCCCGAACACATCTTCGTAAAAACAGACCAAAGCTAATAAGGTCCACGGCATCGTGAAAAATACCCCCACGCACAAAAGAAACATTCCTGCGACATTCAACAGCCCTAGAACCAAGCCGAAAATCAAACAGGAAAACCAGTGCCTATTCACCGTCTTCATGCTCAGCGACATCGCCGGCCAAAAATCCATCTTTTTATCGACGCACAACAAACTCGCAAACATCCACGCAGCATTCAGATAAACAAAAGGAATCATCGCCACCACCGTGCCAAGGGCGATGATCGAAATACCCGCGAGTTCTGAAACTGCTTCCATCGCCACCATCCCACCCACAGCAATCATCACTCCTGGCACAAATACCAACATCATCAGCAAACCCGATACCAAGCCCATCAAAATGAGCTGCCAAAAATTCCGCTGGAACCCCGCCAAGCTATCTTCAAATTTTGCATTTTTCCCACGCAGCTTGAGCATCATATAATAACCCAAGCCCGCAAACAAAGGCGTCGCCAGTAGTCCACCCAGGGGCATTTGAGATGCTAGTGAGTAACCCACTATGATTGCCGCCGACACCCCTATGATCGGCCAAAAATCTGCTACCATCATCAGCCAAGCTTGATTCAAATAGTGCCCTATCCTAGGATCATAATCAGCAGCACCCTGACTGCCCGGCACCGCAGCCCCCTCCATCAAATGCTGCACAAACTCTTCACGGTGCTCAGGCAATACCCACCTTTCCCCATAAGGCACCATATCCGTTTTAGGCTTCACCTCGCCCGAATGAGCGCAGACCACTAGCTCTTCACCTTGCGCTCCGCGCAGAACATCCGCCTCCTCCATCGGCAACCAGCTCTCCATGCCCTCTCTCCACACCAAACATTTCGAACTCACTGCCCCCGCCTCCAACAATCGAATCAACTCGGCCGCGTCAACCGGTCCTTCCTGCTTGCCCTCTTTTTCGTAAAACCATTCCATAAGTGCTTAGTTTACGGTATCTAGAAAAAAAACAAACTCAAATCACTACCTCAATGCGTCTGCCAAAGGTTGATGCAAATGATTCATCCATAGCTCATACCCTCTCATCGTGAGGTGCGTGCCATCAAGTGTCAATGTGCGCTTCCAAGCTCCTTGAGCATTGAGAAATGCATCATGGATATCCAAAAATTCAACCTCCCCTTCCACCTCCATTTCACGCAAAGCCTCATTCGTCACCCGAACACTCTTACGCAGCTTAGATCTCGGATCATAACCATTCGGCAGAATCGACAATAACAAAACCCGACTCTGCGGTAGTTTGCTTCGAATCAACTTTAACACCTCCGCTACTCCTCGTGCCACCTCATCAGGTGAATCAGGACTCTGCTTCGAAAGATTATTAGTTCCCAGCATCACCACAAAAATCTTGGGCTTTATTTTAGCCAAGCCTCCATTTTTTAGCCGCCACAAAATGTTTTCCACCCGATCGGCAGCTAGTCCCAAATTCGCTACCCTTTTATCATGAAACTCCAACTGCCAGATAGGATCTCCTTGCGCATTCCAAAACTCCGTCAATGAATCGCCGACAAAACAAATTTCAGGATTCAGTTTAGTCGCCTGACGGTTCAATCGGTAGGACTTCTTCAACCAGTCCGAATTTTTACTTATCTGCGCCACCCACGGTTTAGCTTCCCTCTCATTTGCCACCACCAAACCTGCTTTGAGAAAAAAGCACAGCAAAAAAAAGCGGACTAAAAAGTCCGCTCTCTTTTTTGCTAAAGGTCTCAGCTCAGTCACAACCACATCCGCCACCACAACATCCGTCCTTGGCGTTCATTTCTTTCTCTGTAGGAACTTTACCGTTCTCGATGGTTTTGGAAATATATTTGGATACCTTCTGATGCAAAGAATTCAGTTCATTCTGTGCGCTCATGAAGTTTTTCACTTTCGAATTTTCATCCGCAGCTTTGCGCAAAGTCTCATACTCATCCAAATCGGCATCCGTCACTTCCGCTCCAGAATGTTGTTTTTGGTGCATTTCTTCACCCTTTTGGGCGAATTTCACATAGACCTCCTTGGATGAAGGATCATCGAGCAGAGCTTCGATACAGGCTACGTTTTTGCAGTATTCTTCATCAGCAAGAATCGTTTCACACAAATCTTGGATTTTCTCGTCAATAGTTATTTCGGCAGTCAGCGTTTGCATTACTCTACCTACTCCACTTTTTCCCAATCTGCAAATCAAAGGCGTCTTTGCATTTCTCTCTTTGGCAAAAGCTCCATATACCTGTAGTCTTGTCCTCTCTTGAACCCCTCAAATGACCATGAAAAACACCTTACTCACTCGACTCTCGCTTCTCGCCACTCTGATCATGACGACTCACGCCCTTCTACCAAGTCCAGCCAATGCCCAAGAACCGGCTCGAGCCTTACTCTGGCAGCAAGCCGCCCCTTACTCCCACGGCGACAAAGACTTCGACCAACCTTTTGTCGATATCTACCTAGCCGATGAAAAAATCCGCAACGGAGCCGCAGTCGTAGTCTGTCCTGGCGGCGGCTACGGCGGACTCGCACTCGACCACGAAGGCAAACAAATTGCTGAATTCTACAATACCTTTGGCGTTACCGCCTTCGTGCTGCACTACCGCCTCGGCAGCCATGACTACCACTTCCCCACCCAGCTCGCCGACGTGCAGCGCGCACTGCGCCTAGTGCGCAGCCAAGCGGAAACCTACCAAATCGATCCCCACCGCATCGGCGTGATGGGTTTTTCTGCAGGCGGGCATTTGGCGTCGATGGCAGCCACCAAATTTGATGAAAAAGCTTACCCCGCCAGTGATGCTATTGACCAAGCATCCGCTCGTCCGGATTTCGCCGTGCTCTGTTACCCCGTCATCACCATGGATTCAGAGTTCACCCACAAAGGATCACGAAAAAATCTGCTCGGCGCAGACAAAAACGACGATCCCAAAGCCGCCAAACACGTCTCTTCAGAACTCAACATCACCGATCAAACTCCACCCACTTTCCTCTTCCACACCGATCAAGATAACGCCGTTCCCGCAGAAAACTCAGTACGCTTTTACCTCGCTCTGCGCCAACACAAAATCCCAGCCGAATTGCACATCTACCAAAAAGGTCCCCACGGCGTCGGACTGCAAGCCGGCGATCCTATTCTTGGCACTTGGGGCGGACATCTCAAAGCTTGGCTGCGCACGAATGGTTTCCTCGTCCCTAAAGGAAGCCCCAAACGTGTCCCAGTTTCAGGCAAAGTCTCCCTCAATGGCACCCCCGTCAGCTGGGGCTCAATCACCTTCGCCCCAAACGATCCCAATCTGCCCGTCACTTCCACGGTCGTGCGCAAAGGGAAATTTCAGATCAGCCCAGACAACGGCCCAGTCGCTAGTCCGTCGCTCATTTCCTTCGAGGCGTCGATCTGGGATGCCACTCACCAAACAGAAGACCGTGTCATACACTGCGATCGTTTGTCACAAAAAGATCTCCAGCCGTTATCCCTCTCTATCAGCAGCGACATGAAAGCACTGCAGTTTGATTTGACCTACCCTTAATAATGCGAAAAAAAATCCCCGCCCTGCTGCTAGCGTCCACCCTGCTCTGCTCCCCCCTATTCGCACAGCAGCCTTCCCCCTCAGTCAAAGCCCGCCAACTCATCAACGCAGGCGGAGGAGAGATCACGCTCAAGAAATCCGTCCCAGGCATCATCAAGATCACTGGCGATCATAGCTTCAACCTGCTATCCGATGCCAATGCCCGCACCCTTGCCGCTGCTGGTTTCGCACAAAAAGGGCGCGTGATCGCCTTCAGTCACGGCAGCTTCTTAACGGGAGATCTGCTACAACAAAAATACTCAGCTGACCTCATTCTCAACTCTTTCCGCTGGGCGGGTCACTCTCAAAAACCAAAAATTGGCCTAACTCCAAAATTAAGTAAATTAGGAGACTTTCTGAAAAAACAAGGATTCAAAGTCACCATCATCCCCGCAGACCAGTTTAGCAGAAAACTAAAAAGAGTGGATGTGCTTGCCGTCATCGGTCACAACCTCAAAGACCCAAAATCCATCCAAGCGATCAACAGCTTTGTGGCTCAAGGAGGCGGACTGCTCACCGCCACCACCCCTTGGGCTTTTGCCAATCAATACCCAGACTACTCCACCTTCCCAGGCAACCAGATCATTCAAGCCGCTGGACTTACCTATCTACCCAACGGCACCGCGGGCAAAGCCCCCATTAACATCAAGGCTGCTACGCCAGGCTCGCATGCCATCGCTGCGGCACAAGAACTCAGCAAAACCCTCAAGACACTCAGCCCTTCGCAATCCTCTCAGTTGATCGCACAACTCGACGAAGGCAAATATCTCACCGGCACCAGCTTGACCCAATTCATGCAAGCTCTCGATCAACTCGAAATGAAAATGGGAGCCATCATCCCTAGCAAAGAAAAACCCATCAAACCTGCCAGTAACAGCGACTCTGCCGGACTAGAGGAAACCATCATCCGAGCCAGGGATCACATCAATCAAAACGCCCCCGCTCGCTTTATCACCAAAATACCCGCTGCCGACGATTACCCTGGAGCCATCCCCAAAAACACCCAACGCATCAGCCAAACACTTACCATAGACGGCAAATACAAAGGCTGGTTATCTGGTCGCGGCGCCGGAGCCTGGGCAGCCAAGGAGATGCGTCCGACGGGAATCTACGCCCCACCTGGCGAACTCATCAAAGTCACCTTCCCCGAACAACTGATCCACCAAGGCTTCGAAGTCGTCATCGGCTCCTACGGTGGCAGCCTGCTCAACAAAGACAAATGGACCCGCTACCCGCGCCTGCGCAATGAATTTGATATTGATAAAACCATCACCGCAGCCGCCAACGGCCTCGGCGGAATGGTCAGCATCCGCGTGCCACGCGACGCCGACTACCCACCTTTCAAGATCACCATCGAAGGCGGAGTGCGCGCCCCTCTCTATGTGCATGGCAAAACGAAACTCAGCGATTGGAAACAAACTATCCGCAAATACCCTGCACCATGGGCGGAGCTCGTCTCCGATCGCATGATCATCGCCCTGCCATCCTCTTACATCCGCAAGCTCAATGATCCTGACAAAGTGATGGAAGTCTGGAACGACATCATCGACACCGCAGCGGAGTTAGTCGCGGTGGATCGTGATGACTACCGTGCCGAGCGCATCGTCTTTGATCGTCAGTTATCTGCAGGGTCGATGCATTCCAGTTACCCCGTCGCTGCCCACATCGGCAAAAACGCCCTGCAAGCCGTCGATGCTCGCGACCTACGTAAAAATGGCAATTGGGGATTTTTTCACGAATACGGTCACAACCACCAACACGACCTCTGGGCACTGCCAGGCACGGGCGAAACCACCTGCAACTTGTGGTCGCTTTACATCTACGAAAACCTAATCGGCAAAAAAAGCACCAACACTCATGTGGCGGTCAAAGCTGATAAACGTAAAAAACGTAAAGAAGACTACTTCAAGAACGGTCGCAATTTTTCCCGCGACTGGAGCATGTGGACAGCTCTCGAACCCTACCAGATGATCCAAGAAGAGTTCGGCTGGGAACCCTTCAAAAAACTCTTCAACGAATACAACCAACTACCAAAATCCGAATGGCCAAAAACCCAACAGGAAAAAAACGACCAATTTGTCATCCGCCTCTCCAAAGCCTGCGGCAAAAACCTCACCCCCTTCTGGCAAACTTGGAACCTACCACTCAGCGATAAGGTCGCAGCACAAACCACCGGCCTACCCAAATGGGAAAACCATCCGGTAGAGAAGTATGCAAAGCCATAAAGCTTGATCTAGCTCTGCCCCACACCGCGGCATGGATTGGCAATCCGTGTATCCGTCTAGCCCTTACCATAAGCTACGGCATCCAGCCACCTTAAATCATCGCAAAAGCCTTCTTCATCGCTGCTGCTGTTTTCGCCACCGCCTGCTGCGCTGGCAACTTGCGCAAAGGCGCATTGAAAGGCTCCGCGCGCACCGGTCCATCATAGCCTAGCTGATTCAAGGCTCGCAAAAAGGTCGCCACATCGATCACGCCCGTAGTCGCAGGCAATTCTCGCTGATTGTCAATCTGCGCATCGATCTCAAGCCCCTTCGGAGCATCGTTCAAATCCACCGCCACGATCTGCTCATTGCTAAGCGAAAGTAGATCATCCTTATTTTCGTGCGCCGTGTACCAATGCCAACTGTCCAAGACAAAACCCACGCTCGGCACATTGATCTCGCTCAACAAGTCCTTGGTTTCCGCCATCGAATGCACAAAAGCATACTTCTTACTCGCCCACAGCGTTTTTGGTCCGACGTATTCCAAACCAAAACGCAAACCGTGATCCGCTAAGATCTTCCCCACCTCCCGCAAACGAATACCGTGCTGACGAAAATTCTGTAGGTAAGTCAAATCATCGCTATAAGGCTTCAACCAAGTGCCGACTCGAGTCACCCCCGCCTTTTGCAAAACCGCTGCCTCGGCAGGCAAGGCAGCAAGCCCCGTTTTGAACTTCTCCTCACCACCACGAAAATCCACCGGCATGCCCGCTGCAGAAAACACTAAACCCTTCTCTTTCAAGCGCCCCTTCATTTCCTGCAACTGCGCAGAACTCAACTTCGCCAACTCCCCCGCATTGGGACCAACCGATTCAAAACCATGCTGTGCCGCAAAATCGATCGCTTGCTCTTGATTTGCCTTCACCCCAAGCCTTCCACAGATCAGGTCCATCGTCATTTTCCTCTTAGGCTCAGCCGCCGCCAACGCCGTAGAGTTTGATAACGTAGCTACTGCGACAGCAGCTGCACCACTGATGATAAATTCACGCCGATCTGTTTTTTTCATACCACACACTAAGCAATCTCCCCTAGACGACAATGCTTTTTTTCACCGCAAGCCCTTCCTCCAACATGAGCGATTACAAAATTTCTTCATTCTTGCAATGGCGCATCCCCTCAAGCCTGCCTATACTTCCCCATCATGAACGACGAATCCGTAATCTGGAAAAGCTCACCTTCACAGTTATTAAACCTAGGCACCTTCACCTACGCATTGATCCTGATCATTGGCATTGGCGTCGGCGGGGCCTTTTTCCCGCCAGCTTTTGCCGCCATGATCATCCCTGTCGTGTGGGCTGGCTGGAAATGGCTAGTCGTCAAAAGCCGAGTTTACGAACTCACCACCCAACGCCTGCGGCTCTACGAAGGCGTGTTCAATCGCAAAATTGACGAAATCGAGCTCTACCGCGTCAAAGATACCAACATCGAACAACCCTTCTTCCTAAGAATGTTCGGACTCGGCATCCTCAACCTCGAGACATCCGATCGCAGCCACCCAAGCGTCGCCATCGAAGCGATCAGCGATGTCGCCACCGTGCGCGAGCACGTGCGCAAACACGTCGAAAAGCTACGCGACCAGAAACGCGTGCGCGAAGTCGATTTCGAAGGTGGTGGGGACAGCGACTTCGACAGCGATTTTGACCTGAGCTAAGCCAAGTTATGCCGTAGCGAACCAGCTCAGCTGCGTTTTTTCAAATACGGCTGACCCGTGCGCTGATTTTCCACCACGATATAGTCAGCAGGCAAAACCTCCACACCGCCCTCTTCACGTAAATCTCCAGCAAAATAATAAAGCACAGTAGTCGCACCATCTTTGCGAGACTGCTCACTGCTGTGCAGGTAATAGGTCTTACCTGACTTTTTGCTGAAAACGCTGAATGCCATACTTCTTGAAAAAACCAAAATACAACAGCCACTGCAAAGCTCAAGCAGCTTAGAGCACAAAATAAAAGGAGCAGGAATCGCTCCTGCTCCAAATAAAAATCTTCAACCAAGCGGGCTTAGATAAGCCCTGCTTTTTTCAAAGTAGCGTAAGCACCGTTTTTATCAATGGTCTTCAAAGCACGCGCGGTCACTTTGACACGGATGAAACGATTCAACTCAGGTACCCAAATACGCTTCACTCGAAGATTGGGTGAGAAAGTCCGTTTGACTGTTTTAGTCACGTGACGTCCCACTCCACCTTTTTTCTTAGCGAGACCGCTACGGTGAATTTTTCTACCTTTAGTAACGTGGGCACCTGTAATACTGCAAACTCTGGACATGATCCTGTTTTCTTAAATAAATAATCCTATTCTTAAAGCGCCGAAGCACTATCGGGGGTATCCCACAGCATTCGACGGAAATCCCCCTTAGGTCAAGCGGTTTTGTGCCTTTTGTATCATATTGATCAAGTCAGCGCCAAGACCACGTCTCCCACTATCTTCTACGCTTCTTAGCAGCCTCCCGCAAACGCTCAATCACAGCAGGATTCTCCCGCGCATCAAAGTCTGCAATCGCGGCATGTTGCAACTTAGCTATTTCCAAAACCCCCTTTTTGCTCAATTCCAACATCCTCAACATCTGCTGCTCGCTGAACGTCGCCTCCTCGCCACTGCCCTGCATCTCAATCATCGCAAGCTCCTCGGTGATCACAAAATTGAAATCCACCGAAGCGTCCTTGTCCTCGTGATAGTTCAGATCCAAAACACACTCGTCCTCCCAAACCCCCGCACTCACCGCCACCGCCATTTTTTGCATCGGCGAACTCTCCATCAATCCCGCCTCGATCATACGCAAAAAAGCCATTTGCACCGCCACACAAGCGCCCGTGATCGATGCTGTGCGCGTCCCTCCATCCGCCTGTAGCACATCACAATCAATCCACAAAGTTCGCTGTCCCAGACGTTTCAGATCTACCACCGCACGCAGAGAGCGACCAATCAAACGCTGGATTTCCGTGCTACGACCATCCACCCTGCCACGTGACGAATCACGCGACTTACGATCCAGCGTCGAATACGGCAACATGCTATACTCCGCAGTCAGCCAGCCACCCTTCACATTTTGCTGCATCATCCACCGCGGCACACCCTCTTGAATCGTCGCCCCACATATCACCCTCGTATCCCCGAAGGATACCAAAACCGACCCATGCGCATGAGGCGCTATGTCCGCCTGAAAAGAAATGGGTCGCAATTCATCTACCGCTCGTTGATCTATTCGTTCACTCATAAAACGAAACTCTGCGATCTGCGATTGATTGCAAGAGTTTTACAGCTACTTTGACAAAAAAGATCGAACGGATCACTCACACGGCTATTCAAGCCACACTATGAAAGAATACCTCGAACCGCTGGAACAATTTGCCATCGACGTCATCATGGATCGTCGCAAAGGCAAACGTGCCACAGTTCTGCGCATGGTACTCAGTGTCCTTTCCCGCCTCTATGCCGTGATCGTCTCCGCTCGGCTCAGTCTCTACCGCAATCGCATCCTGCGCGAGCGCAACCTCGGTTGCCTCGTCGTCAGCATCGGCAACCTCACTGTCGGAGGCACCGGCAAAACCCCCGTGGTAGAAAAATTTGCCCGCGCCCTGCAAGACGGCGGACGCAAAGTCGCCATCCTCAGTCGAGGTTACAAGAGTGTCAAAATCCCCCTGTGGAAACGCTTGTGGGGCAAACTACGCGGCAAAAATCAAATCAACCCGCCACGTGTCGTCTCCGATGGCAAATCGCTACTGCTCGATTCTAAAACCGCCGGCGACGAACCCTACATGCTCGCTGCCAACCTCAGAGACGTCGTCGTCGTCGTCGATAAAGACCGCGTCAAAGGCGGACGCCACGCCATCGAAAAATTCGATGCCGACACCCTGCTGCTCGACGATGGGCTGCAATACCTGAAACTGCGTCACCGACTCGACATCGTACTCATCGACCGCTACCACCCCTTCGGCACCGAAAAACTCCTACCGCGCGGCACCTTGCGAGAACCTCCAAAAAACCTCAAACGCGCCAGCTACATCTTCATCACCAAATGCAACGGCGATCCCAATACCAAACTCATCACCCGCATCCGAAAATACAACCTAACCGCAGAGATCATCGAATGCGAACATCGCCCACAGTATTTACAGCATATCGAAACCCGAGAAACCCTGCCACTCTCACACTTAAAAGGGAAAAAAATCGCCGCCATCAGTGGCATCGCCGTGCCTGAGAGCTTCGAATACGGAGTCGAAAAGTTCGGCGCAAAAATCATTCACCGCAAACGCTTCACCGACCACCATCGCTACAACGAACAAGAAATCCTCAGCTTCATCAACGAGTCCGTCGCAGCTGGCGTCGATATGATCGTCACCAC
The DNA here is from genome assembly GCA_021648365.1 of Verrucomicrobiales bacterium. Taxonomy (GTDB): domain Bacteria; phylum Verrucomicrobiota; class Verrucomicrobiia; order Verrucomicrobiales; family DEV007; genus JAADHD01. The sequence continues at coordinate 19,260 of JAKISY010000051.1, read as the reverse complement.
CGAAAAGGACAGCGTACGCTTCCCTCGCCTACCACGCATGGACATCGAGATCTATTTCCTGCGAGTAGAAATCGGCATCCTCAGCGGCGAAGAGAGCTTCGCCGAATGTGTCAACCGCATCTGCCAACCCCGCCCCATCGTGCCAGCTCGACGTTTTTTCTAACCTCACCCACCTTCCTTTATGAAATCACCCTCCATACTCCTGGCTACTCTAGTCGCAGCCCTATTACTATCCCAAACACCCGCTACCCACGCTGCACCTAAATCCGCTAGTAGCAGCAAGCCCAACATCCTCTTCATCATCACCGACGACCAGCGTTTTGACATGATGGGAAACGTCACCCCCTATCTCGTCACCCCCGCCATGGATCGTCTGGCAAAAGAAGGGGTGCGCTTCGAGAACGCCTTTGTCACCACACCTATTTGCGCGGCCAGTCGCGCCTCGATGCTCACCGGCGTCGTCGAGCGCACCCACGGCTACACCTTCATGACCCCGCCACTTTCCCAAGAATGGGTGGACAACAGCTACCCGACGCTACTTCATCAGCAAGGCTATTACACTGGTTACGTGGGGAAATTTGGAGTAGGTCTTCCCAACGATAAAACTATGGGAGAAATGTTCGACCGTCCCATGGTGCTGAACCGCGGCCCTTATTTCAAAACCCAAGCCGATGGCAGCGTACGCCACCTCACCGACATCACCGGAGACAAATCCATAGAATTCATCCAACAATCCCCCACTGACAAGCCGTGGATGCTATGCATGGCATTCAACGCCCCGCATGCCGAAGATAGCGACAGTCGCCAATACATCTGGCCAGACTACGTGCACACCCTCTACCAGGATCTCAAAGTCCCCACCCCGCCCCTATCCAAACCCAGCTTCTACAATGCCTTGCCAGAATTCCTGCGCGACGGCACCATGAACCGTGAACGCTGGCATTGGCGCAACGATCCCTGGCCGAGAAAAAGCAAAAGTGCGGAAATGACCAAAGGTTACTACCGCATGATCAGCGCCGTCGATCACAACATCGGACGCGTTCGTCAAGCCATCCAAGACAAAGGCATCGCAGACAATACCGTAGTCATCATGATCGGGGACAACGGCTACTTCCTCGGCGAGCGAGGTTACGCCGGCAAGTGGCTACCTTATGAGCTCAGCATCCACGTCCCACTGTTATTTTTCGATCCACGACCCGAGTCCAAAATGACAGCCGGCGCACGCCCCAAAGCCATCGTCGCCAACATCGACGTGCCAGCCACTTTACTGGATCTCGCAGGAGCCAAAAAACCCAGCAGCATGCAAGGACAAAGCCTCATCCCTCTCACCCAGAACAGCGAAACCCCAGCACACTGGCGCCAAGACATCTGGCTCGAGCACCTGATGATGAACGACAGCATCCGCAAACACGAAGGCGTGCGCACCGAGCGCTACAAATACAGCCGCTACTTTGAAGCCAATCCCGTGTTAGAAGAACTCTACGACTTAGAGAGCGACCCCCAAGAAACCAAAAATCTCATCAACGATCCAGAGTTCGCCTACCTCGCAGAGCGACTGCGCAAACGCACCGACGCCCTGCGCAAAGAATACGGCGGAGTTTTCAAACCCCACCCCTCTATTCTGAAAAACAAAAAAGCACGCGAAGCGCGACAACAAGCCGCCCGCTTGAAAAGAGATAGCCAAGCCATTAAGGGGAAATCAAAGTGATATTAGGAAAATAGCTGCGATACCCTGACGGATCTCGAGTCAACAAGCTGATATTAGCAACTTCTGAGTGCGCTCCGATCAAAAAATCTGGCAAAGTTGAAGTTCTCGTTCCGCCGCGCTTTCGATATAATTGAAAAGCCCTTCCAGCTGAAAAAGCCGCAGAAAAAGGCAGCTGCAATTTTGTCAGGCCTGCCATCTTAACCGCCGCTTCCACGTCCGACTCCGTGGCAAATCCTAGACTTATTTCGCTGTATATTACCGGGTTGATGCCGACATCACCATCAGCTAGACATTTCGCAAACGCATCACTCGACCATTGTTTCCATGTCGGATCTTGAGTCCAAATATCGATCAGGATATTACTATCAATAAGTGTCATCAAATTTCAGATCGAGTTTCACTCAACAATTCATCCGTAGAAGGACCAATCCACTTAGCCTTCTTCATTTTTTCGATAATCGCCGCCGGTCCTTTTTGAACTTCAACTATCCTAACGCCGTCCGATTCTTTAACGAAAGTCAGCTCCGTATTTTTTTTCCATCCAAACGCATCACGAAGTTCTTTCGGCACAGTGACTTGCCCCTTTTGAGTGAGAAGTGTTGATTTCATATAAAAGTATTACCACGAGGTATTACCTTTGTCAATCTATCAGCTCCCATTGCAAAAGCCTCGCAGCACTCAATAAACCACGCTGCTCACCCCGTGCAACACGGGCAAGGTTGCACCCAATGACCTGGCTCCACCTCCACTAGACTCAGATCCATGCCCACGCTTTGTTCCCACTTAGGGTGCTTCATGCGATAACCAAACGCACAGCCCTTCGGCGGATCGATCGGCGAAGGCACATCTCCCTCCAGTAGAGAACGGTCGCGCTTAGAGTCAGGATCCGCCACTGGGATCGCAGCTATCAACGCCTTGGTATAAGCATGATGCGGATGATGGTAGATCGCGTCCGCATCCGCCAATTCCATGATTTTTCCCAAATACATGATCGCCACCCGATCCGACACATGCCGCACCACCGCCAAATCATGTGCGATGAACAAATAAGCCAAACCCATGTCACGCTGCAGATCCATCATCAAGTTCAACACCTGGCTCTGCACCGATACATCCAGTGCCGAGACCGGTTCATCACAAAGAATCAGCTTAGGATTGAGAGCCAAAGCCCGAGCAATACCAATGCGCTGACGCTGCCCGCCCGAAAACTCAAAAGGAAAACGCGTGCTCATTTTTTCATTCAAGCCCACCCGCTCCAACAACTCCGCCACCTTCTTATCCCTCTCGGCGCGAGTGCCTATTTTTTGGATCACAAAAGGTTCGCTCACGATCTGCCCCACCGAGTGACGAGGATTCAACGATTCCGCTGGATCCTGAAAAATCATCTGCATCTCCCTGCGCAAAGGCATCAATTCTCTACGCCCCATCTTAGTGATATCGTGACCATCAAAAATCACCTGCCCCGCAGTTGGATCCAGCAAACGACAAGTCGCCTTCGCCAAAGTTGATTTCCCACAACCCGACTCCCCCACCAACCCCAGCGTCTCCCCCGGATACACCTTCAGCGACACCCCATCCACCGCCTTCGCCGAACCCACCGGACGCAAAAATACCCCCCCCTTCACCGGAAAGTGCATCTTCAAGTCTCTAATCTCCAATATTGGTTCCATCACACAAAAAAATTCCTAATTCCTATTCTTATCCGTGTTAATCCGTGCCATCCGTGGTTAAAATTCTTCTATTCTCTCATCTGCGTTCATTTGCCTTCGGGTAATATTCTCCGGCTGTCTCTCCCAAGAATGCGGGATCGGCTGTGCTATCCGTAGTTCAAACTCTTATTTTTTAATTCCCTCCCCCAAAAACAAGCGCAGCCCTCCACCCAATGCCCCGGCTCCGCCTCCACCATTTTCGGTCTTTCCTCCAGCACCTCATCGCCATGCGGATTACTACATCGCGGAGCAAAACGACAGCCCGTCGGCATCTCAGCCAACGCCGGCACCATGCCCTCGATTGTCTTCAAATGCTGCTTACGCTTCGAATCCATCCTCGGGATCGAATCCAACAAACCTTGCGTATAAGGATGCAGCGGATTCTTAAAAAGTTCACCCACCGCCGCCCGCTCCACTATCCTACCCGCATACATCACCGCTACCTCATCGGTATTCTCAGCGATCACCGCCAAGTCATGGGTGATCAAAATCACCGCCATCTCCATCTCCGCTTGCAACTCATCGATCAGCGCCAAAATCTGCGCCTGCACCGTCACATCCAGCGCCGTCGTCGGCTCATCTGCAATCAACAGCTTAGGTTTATTGATCAAAGCCATCGCGATCATCACCCGCTGCCTCATCCCGCCCGATAACTGATGCGGATACTCCCCCACTCGAATCTCCGCCGCAGGTATTTTCACCCGATCCAACATCTCCACCGACTGACGCAAAGCCTCCTGCTTGCTGACTTTTTGATGAATCAGCACCGCCTCCATCAACTGACGCCCAATCGTATGCACCGGATTCAGCGCCGTCATCGGTTCCTGAAAAATCATCCCAATCTCCCCACCCCGCACACCATGCATCCCCTCATCATCAATATTTCGCAGATCTTTACCATCAAATAAAATCTCCCCACCCAGCACCTTACCCATCGGCTGCGGCAACAAACGGATCAAACTCAGCGCCGATACACTCTTACCACAACCCGACTCCCCCACGATGCCCAGCGTCTTACCACGCTCGATAGAGAAATCCACGTCATCCACCGCCACCAGCAAGCCCGCGTCCGTTTCAAAACCCGCTTTCAAATCCCGCACCACCAGCAGTGGCTCTGTTGTATCCTTCGCCATTATTTTACCAAATATTGATCATAAACCTCCAAGCTCTCAGGGAAAACTTCCCCCTTGCGCTTCGCCGTCAAGGTTTCCTCCTTCACCTTCATATCCACCCAGTGCACATGCGCTTCATAGGGCTCCGAACTCACTCGCACATTAAAACTTTTCTCAGGAAACTTCAGCCAACGCCAATAGCCAAAACGATAATAATTTCGATGATAACCTGGCACCCACGGCGCCAGCTCATGGATCACCTTCTCAGTCGCATAAGCATTTTCCTGAATCTCCTGCTCCGTCGTCGCATTGCGAATCGCCAAACTATATTCATCCAAACGCGGATCCACCGTCACCGTGATGTTGTTCGTATTTGGCTTAGGCGTTTTGCTGCCTTGTTCATAAGCATTACCAGAAAAGAAATTTTGATAGTAGCGCGGATAAGGCGGCCCCGCGCCCCAGCCCCAAAAACAAATTTCATGTTGTTTGCTCATCACCTTCTTGAAAAAACCCGTACCATCCAAAGACTCGATCTGATACTCCAAGCCCGCCTTAGCAGCCTCTTCCTTCAAGCGCAAAACAATCCGGTTAGTCTGCGGGTCTTGCGCCACACTGATAGCGAAAGACAATCGCGTGCCATCTTTCTTTTTCAAAATCCCATCCTTACCACTCTGCGTGAATCCCGCCTTGGCAAAAAACTCCCGCGCCTTCTTCGGGTCAAATTCCCGCGCCCTGATGTTCGGCTCACTGAACTTGCCATAACCCTCACAGAAAATATTCGTCCTGCGATAATCCCCCCGGAAATCAAAGTCGATCAACTTCTGCATGTTACTCGCATGCTGCATTCCCACCCGCACATTCACGTCGTCCAGCAAGGGCTTCGAATTATTGATATACAGACCACGCGGCACCCGAGGATAATCGTTATAAAAAATAGCCTTCTTGATATAACCCTTATACACCACATCCATCTCTGTTTTTTCATTCCAAAACCTAGGAGCATTCAATGAATACAAGTCCATCTCACCATTGCGAAACAGCTCAAACTGTTTTTCCGAATTCCTCACCAAACGATAACGAATATAGTCCGGGTTGAAACGATTTTTCTGATACCTTCTATCCTTTGCCCACCAGTCCTTCACCCGCTTCAATACGATCACTCGCCCCTTGCGAGTTTTATCTTCATCGATCTGATAAGCCCCCGTCGTCGGCTTCACCCGCCACTGGTACCTCACCGGATAGTCAGGTCCAAACTCCTTTAAAAAATGCCTCGGCATCGGAGACAAAGCCGCAAAATATGCTGTCTTCGGCTTAGCCGTAGCCAGCGTAATCGATATCGTCAGATCATCATACTTAGTGATATTTTTATACTGCGTCCCATAATACTGACTATAAAACGGCGCGTTCGCATACGGCGAGCGGTAAACATAAAACGTCATCAAATAATCATCCGCCACCACCGGCACACCGTCCGAATACCGCGCTTCAGGATCTAAACGGAAATACACCGTCTGACGATCCTTGCTCACCGCCCACTGTTTCGCCAATCCCGGGATCACCTGCATCGTATCCGGATGCAAACTCACCAACCCCATCTCGATATTGTCGTGAAACTCACCACGAAAACTATGATTACTATTAGGGCCAAACGTGCGGTAAGTCGGAGGGAATGCCTGAATTGCCTGATTGAGCACCCCACCCTTTTTTGCTTGATCATCACCGACCTCAGGTTGATCCATACCATCCTGCCATTGCAAGCCCTCTGGCACATCCGCTGGATTAGCAAAAGTGAAAAAGTCCTTCTCTTTTTTATAAAACGCCTCAATCTCCGGCGCACTATCATAACTCTCCAGCTCATCCATCCGCGCACAAGAAAGCGCCGTGACCATCATCAGCCCCGCTGCTAAAACTCTATAAAACCGCATCCTCATTTGTAAGTCGTAAATTTCTTCGGATCAAAAGCCTCCCGCACCGCTTCACCGACAAAGGTCACCAATACCAAAATCACCACCGTGCCAAAAAATCCCCCGCTCACAATCCAAGGTGACGACAGGTTCTCAGACCCCTCTGCCAACAAACGCCCCCAACTCGGATACTCCACCGGCAAACCAAAACCCAAATAATCCAAAGCCGTCAACGAGCCAATCAACCCCGTCACACTGAAGGGCAACAAGGTCACCACGATGGCAATCGTATTGGGCAAGATATGACGAAAAATAATCCGTCCCGTGCCAGCCCCCATCAGGCGCGCCGCCGCCACATAGTCTCGAGCTTTTTCTCGATACGTCGCGGTGCGCAAATAGTAAGTCATGCCAATCCACGAAAAGATACACAACACCCCCACCAAGACCGGCATCGGCGGACGCTTGATCACCGAGGCGATGATGATCACCACATACAAAAAAGGCAGATTGGAGAGCACCTCGATAAAACGCTGCGCCAACATATCAAACCGACCACCAAAATACCCCATCGCACAACCCAGCGAAATCCCAATCGCATAAGTGATGCTCAGATAAATCACATTCGCCTGCAACAAAATCTGCCAGCCTCCAAACAACTGCGCCAAAATATCATTGCCACCTGTATCCGTACCCATGAAATGCCGATCCTTCCACGACGGACGCAAAGGCGGATACAAAGTCACCACCATCGCTGGTGGCTCCGCCCCCATCGCCTGTTTGAGCGCAGCCAACTGATCAGCATCCTTCACCCCCTCATCCAGCAACTTCCCCTTTTCCCAAATCGCCTCCTGCAGCACCTCGCCATCGCGACTCCACACAGTCACCTTGCCATCGATGCGCCCCTGACGAAAACGCCACTCCATGTATTTCATCTCCTCAGCATCGCCATCCCTCTCATAATAAGCCGTAGCCATACCCGAATACGGCTCCCCTCGTCCTTGTAAATGATACAGCCCCTTTTTGTTCTTCTCCAAAACCACCCGCTTCTCCCCATCCGAATCCAAAGTCGCATTCCACGGCACCAAAGGCAATAAAAGCCAATCCCCCTTCTCCTCCTCCGCAAAGCGTTTTTTCAGCTCTCGATAATTCGCTTCATTCTCCCCCTCACCCCCAAAAACCTTCGCAGGATACGCATCTCTAAACACAGGGAAATACATCGCCCCTTGGTAACGCACCACCAAAGCCCGGTTGCCCACCAGCAAATTATCCATCATCGCAAACAGCACCAACAAAGCCAACAGCCAGAGCGAAATATACCCTCGACGAATCGAAACAAAACGCTGCATCTGACGCTGCGTTTCCGGACTGAACTTCACATTGCCCGGCGCCAGCCAAGCCATCAAAGCCCCACCAAAAACCAAGCCCGCACACATTCCCCAACCCGCCATCTCCTTCCAAGCAAAGAACCACTTCAACGAAGGCACACGAATCTCCGCCAGGTAAAACCCCGCAGCCAAAATCCCCATCGCAACCAAAATGTATCCCAACTTCCTAAACATCACTTCTTCTCTTCAACAACATCGCACCAACGCTTTAACCGCAGATGACACAGATGTTCGCAGATTATTTTCCAAATAAATATCAAACTCCTATTTCCTAATTCCTAATTCCCAATTCCTAATTCCCAATTCTTAATTCTTAATTCTTAATTCTTATCCGTGCCATCCGTGCCATCCGTGGTTCAAACTCTTAATTCTTAATTCTTAATTTCTTATCTGTGTAAATCTGCGTCATTTGACTCCGTCTATCTTCGCTCCGCTACGGTTGCGGTTCCATCTTATTCCCCATTTCACTTAAAACTCACCCTCGGATCCACCATCGCCACCAGCACATCCGAAATGATATTCCCCACCAACATCAACAGCGCCGCGATCGACAGCGTCCCCATGATCACCGGCGTATCCCGCTCCAGCACCGCGCTGAAACTCAACAGCCCAAAACCATCGATATCGAAAATCTTCTCGATCAACATCGAACCCGATACAAACAGCGTCACATTCTGACCAAAGGTCGTCGCAATCGGAATGATCGAATTGCGCAGCGCATGGCGAAACACCGCCGTGCGAAAAGGCACCCCCTTGGCAGCCGCCGTGCGCACATAATCCGCCGCCAAGTTATCCATCAGACTGTTTTTCATCAACATCGTCAAAAAAGCAAACGCCCCCACCATATAACAAATCAAGGGCAAGACCGAGTGATGAATCAAATCCCCCACTTTACCAAAAAAGCTCATCTCACTGAAATTTTCACTGACAAAATCCATGATCGGAAACCAGCCCAGACGCGCGCCCAGGTACACCATCAACAAAGCCCCCAACACATAACCAGGAATCGCATAACCCACAAACACCAAAATCGAAGTGATATTATCTATCGGCGTACGATGTTTGATCGCCTTCACAATGCCCAGCGGGATGCACACCACATAAGTCAGGATCATCGTCACCACTCCATAATAGATCGAAATTGGAAAGCGACTCATCATCATCGACCACACCGGCTCATTGTAACTCGTCGATTCCCCCAGATAGCCCTGCAGCACCCCATAGACCTTCGCTCGAAACACCGCCGCCCTCCAAGCAAACACCCGCTCGCCCTTATCCTCCCCCGGATTCACCCGACGCCACTTTTTCTCCACCTCCTGCGGCGACTCGATGCGCAACGTCCAGTCACTCAGATCCGCATCACCCAACGCCTTCATTTCCCCCTTCCCCTCATCATCCCGCGTCACCGCCACCTTCACCAAACCTCCAGGCAGCGTCAGCCCCAGCTCCATTTTCCCATCTTCAAAATCCGCCTCGACCTTTTTCATCTCCCGAGGCAGCACCCCCAGCCAAGTGAAATAAGCCTGCAAAAAAGGTTGATCATAACCATACTGCGCCGCTAGCGCCGACTTAGCCGCATCGCCCATCGCACTGCCACCCGCCCCTTCCTTCCCCCCCTTCACCGCCTCACCCTCCTGCGACATCGTCGCTTTCATCAGCGCCGATTCCATCGGTCCACCCGGCGCGATCCGAGTGATCAAAAAGACCAGCAAAGTCACCCCAAAAAGGGTGATCGGCACCAGTAACAAACGTCTTATAAAATAGTCTCTCATCAATCGGGGGAGCACTCAGCAACAGCCTCTGCGCAAAGGATGCGTTCCTTTAGCTCCAACATCAACCTTTTTATGATTGCCTCACGCAAGAAGTTGATGAACTATGGCAGTCTATGCCCGTCCCCGCAACACCTGCCCCACCCTCCTTCTTCCAAGACCTACTTCTAGCCCTAGCTAAAGTCACTGGGCTATCGTGATAAAATTTTCTTTTTTTCAATCTTGCCCTCAAATAAAATACCCCGCCAACCTAGCCCCTCTCACCCATGACCAGCAAGCTGCCCATCAACCTAGAAAACCTGCTGCACCAGCGGCAGGTCGAGGGCGAGCGCATCGAATACAAGGCCGGTTGGAACCCCGATTCCATCCTGCGCACGATTTGCGCCTTTGCCAACGACTTTGAAAATCTGGGAGGCGGCTACCTGATCATCGGTCAGAACTGTGATGAAAATGGTAAACCCATTTTTCCACCGAAAGGGGTTAAAGAAAGTGAACTGGATAAAATCCAACGGGAACTGCTAGCACATTGCCACCTCATCCAACCATCCTACTTTCCTATATTAAGTGTAGAAACCTTTGCTGATGTAAATCTCATCGTCCTCTGGGCACCCGGAGGACTGAACCGCCCCTACAAAGTTCCTAAAACCGTTACGTCCAAGCGCAAGGATTACCGCTACTTTATCCGTCGCTATACCAGCACCATCGAAGCAAAAGATGACGACGAACGTGAATTGATCAGCTTAACCGCACAAGTGCCTTTTGATGATCGAGTCAATCAAAACGCATCCCTGAGCGATTTGTCCCCTCGGCTGATAGAAAACTTCCTGCGCGAGGTCGATAGCGATTTGGCTGATGAAGCCCCATCCCTGGAGATCGAAACTCTGGGTCGTCAGATGAAAATCGTCACTGGCCCCAGTGAAAGCCCTCTGCCACAAAACATCGGCTTGCTCTTCTTCAATGACAACCCTGACCACTTTTTCCCTGTCACCCAGATCGATGTGATTTGGTTTCCGGATGGGGCCGGCGGCGATCACTTTGAAGAAAAAATCTTCCAGGGTCCGCTGGGACAAATCACCCGTGACGCGCTTAACTACATCCAACGCAACTACCTCAAGGAAACGATCATCAAACATCCGGATCGGCCCCAAGCAGAGAGGTTTTCCAACTTTCCCCAGGCGGCCGTCGAAGAAGCCGTCGTCAACGCCATCTATCACCGCTCCTATGAAATCCGCGAGCCTGTGGAAATCAGGATCACTCCCGAAGATCTGGTCGTACTGAGTTTCCCCGGGCCGGACAGATCCATTCGCATGAAGGCTCTCAGTGAGGGCAAGGCCGTCTCCCGACGCTACCGCAACCGCCGCATCGGTGAGTTTCTCAAGGAATTGAATCTCACCGAAGGTCGCTCCACCGGTATCTCCAAAATCATCCGAGCGATGGATGGCAATGGCTCGCCAGCACCGGAATTCGAAACTGATGATGAGCGAAGCTATTTTCTCACCCGGCTGCCCGTTCATGAGAAGGCAGAAAGGGCCGGGGCCCAGTCGGGGCCCAGTCGGGGCCCAGTCGAGGCCCCAGTCGAGGCCCCAGTCGAGGCCCCAGTCGAGGCCCCAGTCGAGGCCCCAGTCGAGGCCCCAGTCGAATTGACGCAGACGGAGGCTAAAATCCTTAGTGCATTGAAATCTGCTGACTTGGGTAGCAAAGATCTCTTGCAGTTTTTGGGCTACGACCAAAAAACCGGAAATTTCAAAATGGCTATAGAAAAACTGCTCAGCGCCAAGCTGATCGAATACACCCTTCCAGAAAAACCTAACAGCCGCTTGCAGAAGTATCGAATAACCGCGAAAGGATGCCTTCAAAAAGGCTGCGAGGTCACTTATATTCAGGATGAAAAGTAAGCCATCTATGCCCCTCTTCCGAACCTTACTACTAGCGCTATCCGCGCTACTCGTCGCCTGCGATGCCCCCTCCCCAATCGACAAAGCCACCAGCGAAAAAATCCTCCTGCTCGGCAATACCTCCGAACCGCAAGGGCTCGACCCTCATCTCGTCTCTGGCGTGCTCGAATCCAACATCATCCGCTCACTCTTCGAAGGGCTCTGCGTCGAACACCCCTCCCAAAACGGTGTCCCGCTGCCCGGTGTGGCGGAATCTTGGCAACCCAATGACGACTTCACCGAGTGGATCTTTCACCTGCGCAATGACGCCCAGTGGTCCGACGGACACCCGCTCACCGCCGAAGACTTCCTCTTCTCCTTCCAGCGCATCCTCAATCCACGCCTCGCCTCAGAGTATGCCTTCATGCTCTATTACATCCAGGGAGCCGAGGATTTTCACAAAAACCGCCGCTGCAAAACCCTCTTCAGTAAAAACCCCGATACCCCCTTTGATTGGAGCGAAGTGAAAAAAACACTCAACTTCTCCGGCAGCAAAAAAGAAGCCACTACTCCATTCGACAAAAAAGGCATCGACCACCTCACCACCGACGAACTGCAACAGCTACAACAAAACCTCGCCCTATTCACCTGGCCCGCAGCACTCAATCCAAAATCCCAGTCATGGATCATCGCCCAACTCATCGCCTTCGATCAATCAGGCAAATCCCTCTGGGATCGTATCGGCGTCGGTGCCACCGCACCCGATGCGCACACCCTACGCATCCAACTGCGCGCCCCCATCCCCTACCTCACCGAACTCACCAAACACTACACTTGGTATCCCGTGCCCAAACACATCGTGCTCAAACACGGCAGCGTCGATGATCGTTTTTCCAAATGGACGCAACCCGGCAACCTAGTTTCCAACGGCCCCTTCACCCTGCAGTCCTGGCGTATCAACGACCACATCTTTGTCAAAAAAAACCCCCGCTACTGGGATGCCCCACAAGTCCAACTCGAAGGCATCCGTTTTTTTCCCATCAGCAACGTCTATACCGAAGCGCGCATGTTTTACAACGACCAACTGCACGTCACCTACACCCTCGGTTCCGAACTGATCGAATACTCTAAAAAGAAATACCCCCAACAAACCCGCAACGAACTCTACCTCGGCACCTTTTTTGTCCGCTGTAACGTCACCCGCCCGCCACTGGATAACCCCAAAGTTCGCCGAGCCCTCTCCCTCGCGCTAGATAGACAGTCACTCATCGACCACGTGCTGCAAGGCGGACAAAAACCCACCACCGGACTGGTGCCACCCTCCGATCAATACGCCAGCCCCGACATCATCCGCTATGATCCCGAAGCCGCCCGCCGCCTGCTCGCCGAAGCTGGCTACCCAGATGGCAAAGGCTTCCCCGACATCCGCCTACTCACCACCGATCGCGAATCCGCCAAACGCATGGCAGAAGCCTTCCAAGGCATGTGGCAACAAAATCTCAATATCTCCATCGGCATCGACCAACGAGAGTGGGTCACCTACCTCTCCACCATGTCGCAAAAAGAATACGACCTCGCCGGCGGCGGCTGGATCGGCGACTACCTCGACCCCACCACCTTCCTCGACCTATGGATCAAAAACGGCGGCAACAACCGCACCGGCTGGTCCAATGCCAACTACGAAAAAATCCTCTCCCAAGCAGAGCAACAAGCCGATCAAGAAAAACGCATGCAACTGCTGCAAAAAGCCGAATCCCTCTTACTCAAAGAGCGCCCCATCCTACCCATCTACTGGTACACCCGCAACTACCTGCTGCACCCCCACGTCAAAAACTGGCACCCCCTACTGCTCGACAACCACCCCTATAAATTTGTCAGACTCGAAGATAAATAGCATCACAACAACATGAAATACCTTCTTCTATTCACTCTCCTTGGCTTTATTATATTCACACAGATCGGATGTAAGCAGGAGAGCTCTCGATACTGGCCAACAGGAGAAATAAAAAGCGAAGAAGAAAAATACCGTGCATCAATGTTTCCGATACTAAACGCGGATCCCATATTCAACGAAGGACTCACTCTAGGTAAAGTCATTCGGTCAGACAAAGCAAGATTGTCCTCAGCGCAGATCAATCAACTTCTGAATATTCGGGTCTGGCAAATTCCGTTATCAGTTCCAGGGGAAACTATTTCGGTTTCAATCTATCTTGAGGAGTATGACGGCGAACAAAAAGTCAGAACACTCGCATATCGGAATTTTAGAACGGAAACAAAAAAGGGAGCAAGCGAGCATGTTTCCGATATCATCACTATTGCACTGCGTTTCAGTGACCTTCAAAGAAGCGGGACAGCTGCTTTCTGGACATCTGAATATTGCTGGTTCTCTACAGATGCAGCGAAGTGGCATAGCGATGGATTCAGCTCGCCATCAGTAGTCAAAAATCCATTTTATCAAATTACAAAATCGGGGATAACCTATGGATACAAAAGCTATGTAGATCCGTCTCTATTTCCTGAGAATGAACCTGAAAAGTATACGGCGGAAAGAGAAAGATTAGCAGAAATACGCCGAACTGACTTTCAGGTGGCGCTACTTTCGGTAAGCGGCGGTGAATTCCCAAAAAACAAAGGCCCCAATATTCGCGTATCATTTCGCATTGATGAACGCCGGAAACTCCCTAAGAAATGAACTCAAAGAATTAGGGGTGGTTCGGATCGCACCAGTAACAGGAATCGGAGTCAGAATCGGGGTCAGCAAATTTTGACAAAACCCTTTACTCCAATGGCACTTAGTTAAGGGCTCTTCTCGTGTTTTTCAGTAAACCGACTCCTGTCTCACATGCAAAATCACAGTGCGCGACATGTTTTGGAATTGAAGAGTTAAACCACTGATCGGCACTAATTTGCACTGATAATAAAAGAAAGATTGAGTCGTAAAAACATCACACATCAGTGTTTATCAGTGCCGATCAGTGGTTGAAATGTTTTTTATCGAGTAGTGTGAAAGACGATACAGTAGCTTAACTAAGTGCCATTGCCCTTTACTCATTGATGACAAAAGAATTGATCAAATTTCACAAGTCGCGATCTCCTACAATTCTTGCAATTTGAACACCAACCGCTATCGCAGAAGTTGATAGTTTGCCCCCATAATCAGGCTCCCCAACAGGAATCTTTATTAACACAACGCAACCATTCCTAGGCAATGCCTCAAACCTCAAATAAAACCCCTTCGCTGGCAGCCGCTGATTTCAGTTTTTTGTCGAGCGTCGCTAGTGGTTTACTGACTCTCTTGGCAAGCTCAAGGTAGGCAGCGTCATAAATACTCAGTCCATGACGCACAGAAAGTTCGACCGTTTGGCGTGTCGTTGCACGTCCCGAATCTTCATTGAGAGAAATAGCAAGCGCATCAAATTCTTGTAACTTGATTCGCATCTGCTCATCACTTAAACGCCCGCGTCTGGTCGCCGCCATGACAAGAGCATTACTCACTTCATAACGAATCAATTCAGGAGCTGAAATCGCCTCCCCCTTCATCCACCGCTCCAAAAACATCTCGGCATACTCGGTGCCTTCGTCGGGAAGTAACCACGCAAGCACCATGGAGGCATCAACCACAAAAGCCATCAGTAACGTCGCCCTTCGTCTATCAGTTCGCGCATATCAAGTGAGCCATTACTTTTACGTATTGCCTCGCGAGAAGCACGCATGGCAGTCACTAGATCCTGACGATTATCTACGTCATCCAAGCCTTCGGGAATCACTCTTGCCACCACTTGACCTCGTCTCGTGATAACGACCTCCTCACCAGATTGAACCCTATCCAGCAACGCTCCAAAATGAGTTTTCGCATCAAATGCAGTTAATGTTTTCATATCACCTCCTAAAACCCTAATTGATCAATCAATTAACCAGTCTATGAAAAAACATACCTAAAGTCAAGCCCTGAGCTGACAGAATTGGGGCCAGCAAATTTCAACAAACTCCTCTTAACTCATTGATGACAAGAGAATGATTCAACAGTAGCTCTATCCCTTTAAAAACCCAAGAAACTAGGCATTCCCCTAGCTCCTTGACATTTACCCAGCAATACAGCAAGCTGTATCTATGAAGGCGACTTTCAGTATCCCCGACGAACTTTACCGTGAAGTAAAGGCTCGCAGTGCTCTCGAAGGGCGACCTGTTCGTGAATTAGTGATCACTCTATTCCGCCAGTGGCTAGGCCATGCAGTCAATGACCCTGAAGCCGATACCGAGCATTGGGAGCACTTTGAGCCACCGCTGCGCAGGCTCGTTCACAAAACAGTAAGCAGCCATTCCATGGAATCGATCCGTGAAAGCATCACCAATAACTTTGATGATACCGTCTGATCTACACGCCGGAGTCGACACTTCGGTACTGATGCGCTTGCTCACTGGATTACCTGAGAAGCAGTTTGAACTGGCTCTTGATCAGATGAAGGAAACCACATCCCTTGGCAAACGCCTACTTGTTTCCAACCTAGTTGTATGCGAAGCCTACTATGCCTGCCAGCATCATTACAAAATGCCCAAACAGGATGTTTTGCTAGGTTTACACCGCCTTTTATCCCACCCTACATTTTCCGTGGAGGACGGGCTGCTAGACCTACTCAGTCAGGGTGGATTGGCAAGCGCAAAACCAGGCTTCATTGATCGACTCATTCACCTCGAATACACAAAAGCACGAACTGGGCTGATCAGTTTTGAAAAATCCGCAAAAAAACTACCCAAAACTAAAATCCTATAGATTCCTAATTGCTTTCGGGTAATAACCGCCTGCTATCTCCTCCCGCGGACGCGGGATACGATTCCTAATTCCTAATTCTTCCCCATGATCCGCTACATCTCCAGTCGATTGCTACAGGGACTACTCGTCCTCTTCGCACTCTATACCATCACCTTCTTCCTAGTGAAGGCGATGCCAGGAGATGCCTTCACTGGCGAAAAAAACATCCCTGAAGATATCCAGCATCAAATGCGCGAGCAATCGGGGCTCAATGACCCGCTCTTCATCCAATACCTCAACTACCCCAAAAACATCCTGCTGCACGGCGACTTCAATTACTCGATCAAAAAACGCCGTCCCGTCGCCGAGCTCATCGCGCAGTCTTTTCCCGCCTCGCTCATCCTCGGTCTCATCGCCCTCATCTTTGCCATCACCATCGCCATCCCCATCGGCGTGATCTCTGCGATGCGCAAAAACACCTGGATCGATTATTCCGGCATGGCAATCGCCATGATCGGCATCTGTGTGCCCGCCTTTGTCGTCGGCCCCCTATTACAGATCCACATCGCCACCCGTATTCCCATTCTAAAAATAGCCGGCTGGGATAGCCCCATCGACGTCCTGCTGCCAGCCATCACCCTCGGGCTCGCCACCGCCGCCTACCTCGCACGACTCACCCGAGGCGGCATGTTAGAGATCCTCTCCCAAGACTACATCCGCACCGCCCACGCCAAAGGAGTGCCGCTGCCACGTCTGATCATCATGCACACCCTACGTGGTGGTCTCATTCCCTCCGTCGCCTTCATTGGCCCCGCATTTGCTGCGTTGATCTCTGGCTCCTTCATTGTCGAATCCATTTTCCAAATCCCCGGCATGGGACAACACTTCGTCACCGCCATCTTCGACCGCGACGAATTCCTCATCATCGGCCTCGCCCTATTTTACGGCCTGCTCGTCGTCATCATGAACCTCGCATCCGACCTCTTGGTTGGCATGCTCAACCCGCGAGCACGCACCTCCGAGTCATGACGCAAGCCAGCGGAAAAGATACCCCCCTCGCAGAAGCGATCAAAGGCACCTCGCTTGGTCGCGACGCCTGGTTGCGTTTGCGCAAAAATTCTGTCGCCATGGGCAGCCTCTACTTCCTCGCCCTCATCATCTTGCTGTGTTTTGTCTTCGCCTGGTTCTGCAAAAATCCCAATACCATCTTATTGACCAACAAATTCGCCAGCCCCTCATGGCAACACTGGTTCGGCACCGACCAACTCGGTCGCGACCTGTTCTCCCGCATCCTCTATGGAGGTCAAATCTCCCTGCTGGTCGGTTTTGTCGCCACCGCCGTCTCACTCATCATCGGCATCAGCTACGGCGCCGCCTCGGGATACGCCGGAGCCAAAACCGACGCCCTGATGATGCGCATCGTCGATATCCTCTATGCCATCCCCTTCCTGATCCTCGTCATCATATTAAAAGTCGTAGTCGCCGAACCCATCGACATCAGCGCCCAATGGACCGTCGAACAATGGGGATGGAACAAAGAACTGGTCATGCGCAGCGCCAACATCCTCCCTCTCTTCATCGCCATCGGAGCACTCGGCTGGCTCACCCTCGCACGCATCACCCGCGCCCAAGTCATCGCCATCAAAAACCAGGAATACATCGAAGCCGCGATCTCCCTCGGACTCACCCGCCGACGCATTCTCTTTCGCCATATCATCCCCAATACCATCGGCCCCGCCATCGTCTATGCCTCGCTCACCATCCCGGGATTCATCCTCTACGAAGCCGCCTTGTCCTACCTCGGCATGGGCGTCGAAGCCCCCAACTCCTCCTGGGGCATTCTCATCAAAGAAGGCGCCAACTTTCTCGAAACCCAACCCTCCCTGCTGATCATCCCTGGACTGGTCTTTTCTCTCACCCTCTTCGCCCTCAACTTCCTCGGCGACGGCCTGCGTGACGCCTTCGACGTACGCAGCTCCAAAGATTAACCCACAACATGAGCCTACTCAACGTCAACGACCTACGCTGCTACTTCCATACCCGAGAAGGTGTGGTGCGAGCCGTGGACGGCGTCTCCTTCAAACTAGAGCGTGGTGAAAGCATCGGCATCGTCGGCGAATCTGGCTCGGGAAAATCCGTCACCTGTTACTCCATCATGGGACTGATCCCCAAACCTCCCGGCAAAATCGAATCCGGCAGCGCCCTCTTCAACGGCACCGACCTACTCACCTGCGGAGAGAAAAAATTACGCAGCATCCGAGGTAGCCGCATCGCGATGATCTTCCAAGACCCGATGACCTCGCTCAACCCCTTCCTGCGCATCAGCCAACAACTCATCGAACCGCTACTACTACACACCGATACCAATAAAAGTGACGCCCTCAAAATTGCCACTCGAGCTCTCGGCGACGTCGGCATCCCCAATCCCGAAGCCCGCATCCAAGCCTATCCCCATCAATTCTCCGGCGGCATGCGACAGCGCGTCATGATCGCCATGGCACTGATCGCCAAACCCGAACTGCTCATCGCCGACGAACCCACCACCGCCCTCGACGTCACCGTGCAAGCCGAGATCCTCGAACTGATCAAAAGTCACCAACAAAAACTCGGCATGGCAGTCATCTTCATCACCCACGACCTCGCCGTGATCTCCCAAGTGTGTGACAACATCAACGTCATGTACGCCGGTCGCATCGTCGAAGCCGCCCCCACCGCCGAACTCTTCCGTCACCCGCTGCACGCCTACACCCGCGCCCTGCTCAAAAGCATCCCCGCCATCCACGACAAAGACAGCGAACTCTACACCATCCCCGGACTACCACCCAACCCCGCCCAACTCGGCCCCGGTTGCGCCTTTCACCCCCGCAACACCCTCGGCGACCCCACCCTCTGCCTACTCGCCCACGCCCCCCCCTTCGAAGAAATCCAACCCCACCACTACGCCCAAAATTGCCCCGGTTGCTTGGCTAAAAAAAACAAAAAAAGTGAACCGCAGATGTCGCAGATTTACACAGATAAAAAGAGACCAGATGAACAAAATTAACAAAAT